>NZ_RBXX01000002.1:4213343-4514296 GCF_003635025.1 Saccharopolyspora antimicrobica
CGGTGCCCAGTACGAAGGCCCGATCGGCTGGGAGCACTGGAGGTGAGAGCCTGTCCTAGGCGCGTCTTGCATGGCGGTGCGGGTGGCGGAACCCTCAGACGCCGCCTGACTGCGGGATCTCCTCCTGATGTATGCCGATTACACGGCGTCGGAGCTGTCCTCGCCAGGCGACGTCTGAGAACCCGCGGCGGTGCAAGTTGCCAGGGTGGGCTAAGCGGCTGCGCCGCTTACAAGCGGATTCGAAGTGCGAAAGGGCCCGGTGCGCCGCAGCGCACCGGGCCCTTCTGCGATGTCGTCAGCTCGTCGCGGACTTCGCCGCGGACGGCGCTTCCTGCATCAGCGGCTGGCGTGCGGTCTCCTTCATCAGCAGGATCGGCACCAGCGCCACCAGTGCGGCCGCCATCAGGTAGTACGCCGGGAAGAAGGTGTTCCCGGTGCCCTTGACGACCGCGTCGTTCACCAGCGGCGCGGTGCCGCCGAAGATCGCGGTGGAGAAGTTGTAGCCGATGCAGAAGGCCGCGTAGCGGACCTTGGTCGGGAACATCGCGGGCAGCGTCGCCGCCAGCGGGCCGATCAGCTGCACGTGCCCGATCGCCAGCAGCGCCAGACCGCAGACCGTGGTGAGCACGGTGCCCTGCGCGATCAGCATGAACGCCGGGATCGGCAGGACCAGGAAGCAGATCGCCGCGGACAGGAACAGCGGTTTGCGGCCGATCCGGTCCGACAGCGCGCCGACCGGCGTGATGATCACCATCATGAACACCACGGTGAGCAGCAGCGGGACCAGCACCTGGTACTCCTGGCCAGGCGCCACATGGAGGGTGTCCTTCAGGTAGGTCTCCATGTAGGTCAGGATCGTGTAGTTCGCGATGTTGATCAGAACCACGATGCCCATCAGGATCAGCAGCTGCCGCCACCACTCCTTGACCAGGTCCTTCAGCGGCGACTTGGCGACCTGGTGGGTCTCCTCCAGCTGCTTGAACGCCGGGGTGTCCTCCAGCTTGCTCCGGAGGTAGAGACCGACGCCGCCGAGCGGACCGGCGATCAGGAACGGAATGCGCCAGCCCCAGCTCTCCATCGAGGCGCTGTCCAGATTCAAGATCAGGATCGTCGGCACCAGGGCGCCGAGGCCGAATCCGGCCAGCGTTCCGAATTCCAGCCAGCTGCCCCAGAAACCGCGCTTGCGGTCGGGCGCGAACTCGGCGATGTAGGTGGCCGCGCCACCGTATTCACCACCGGTGGAGAAGCCCTGCAACAAGCGGCACAGCAGCAACAGCATCGGTGCGAAGATCCCGATGGCGCTGTAGGTCGGCAACAATCCGATGACGAATGTGGAGCCCGACATCAGCAAGATGGTCAGGGCGAGTACCTTCTGCCGCCCGATCCGGTCGCCCAGCGGCCCGAAGAACAGGCTGCCCAGCGGCCTGAACAGGAACGAGATGGCGAAGACGCCGAACGCGGAGACCGTCTCCAGCGGCCCGGGAAAGAACTGGTGACCGATGTAGACCGCGACGTAGGCGTATACGCCGAAGTCGTACCACTCCGTGCAGTTTCCGATTGCGGCGGCGCCGACTGCGCGGCGCAGCAGTGACCGCTGTTCGGGCGATGTTTCGGTTTCCTGCGAAGTCATGAGTTTGCGGCCCACCTCCGGGTCATGCCGTCCACGGCCGTGGTCGATCGACAACTTCGCCAGAACCTAGCCCAGCGGCCACTTGTAGGCCACCAAATGGCCGTGATCGACGCATTCCGATGGTATTTCCTTTATGCGGCAGAGCACCGTTCCGGCGGTCGGAACCATGCTCCAACGGGTTGCGGATTTGACACCCGAATTCGCCGGATGACTAGCGGAAATGACGCGTTCGTGTGACGGTCGGTCACGGGCGTGCGCAATATCGCACCGAGTGTTACTTCCATCGTGTGTGACGTGCATCACGTTGACGGGTTTGGTGGTGGATCTCGGGGGTGCCGGTGGACGATCTCGGCGGCTCGCTAGGGTGCTCTGCATGACCGCGCGTCCACTGCACGAACTCGTCGAGGCCGGGTGGGCGGAGGCCCTCGCCCCGGTCGCCGATCAGATCAAGGAGATGGGCGAGTTCCTGCGCTCCGAGGTCGCGGCAGGGCGGCAGTACCTGCCCGCGCCCGAGCACGTGCTCCGTGCGTTCCAGCAGCCGTTCCACGACGTGCGGGTGCTGATCGTCGGGCAGGACCCGTACCCGACGCCCGGCCACGCCGTGGGCCTGAGCTTCTCGGTCGCCCCCGGCGTCGCGCCGCCGCGCAGCCTGGTCAACATCTACCGCGAGTACACCGAGGACCTGGGACACCCGCTGCCCACCAGCGGCGACCTGACGCCGTGGACCGACCGCGGCGTGCTGCTGCTCAACAGGAGCCTGACGGTCGAGCCGCGCAAGCCCGGATCGCACCGCGGCAAGGGCTGGGAGCAGGTCACCGCGCAGGCCATCCGCGCGCTCGCCGGCCGCGAAACGCCGCTGGTGGCGATCCTGTGGGGCCGGGACGCCCGGGACCTCCGGCCGCTGATGCCGGGCGTGGACTGCGTCGAGTCGCCGCACCCCAGCCCGATGTCGGCCGACCGCGGCTTCTTCGGGTCGCGGCCGTTCAGCCGGGTCAACGAGCTGCTGGCGGCCAAGGGCGTCGAGCCGATCGACTGGAAGCTCCCGTAACACCGTTCACGCAGGTCGCGGCGTGTGGATTTCGCCGCCGCCCAGTCGTACATTGACCCTTGCCGGGGAAGTTGCGCTCGGGTGGAAGAAGGCTCGTCATGGGGGCCGACCGGAACACCAGCGGCCTGCGGTGTCTGATCCGCAGGGCGTTCCCGGGTGCGAACCCGCTGCGCCGCCGCACCGACCTCTTCGAGCCGATCGCGGTGCTGCTCGTCGTGCTGATCGCGGCGGTCACCGCGGTGGTGGCCTTCTCGGTGTCGCAGAACGAGCTGAACACGCGCCTGGCCGCGGTCGAGCGGGAGCAGGCGAGCAGGCACCAGGTGGTGGCGACGGTGGTCGCCGAGCTGCCCAGCGGAACGACGAGCCACCGGCCCGTCGCGGTGCGCTGGGGCCAGCCGCCCGACGAGCGCTTCGCCGTGCTGGACCTGCCGGCCAGGGTGCGTGCCGCGGGCAGCATCCCGGTGTGGCTCGACGACCGCGGTCAGCTGACCGGGCCGCCGCTCACCCGCAGCGACGCGACCGAAGCGGCGGGCCTGGCGGGAGCGGGCGTCCTGCTCGGATCGGCCCTGGCCACCACGTTGGCACTGCTGCTCTCGCGCGCGTGGATCCAGCACCGCAGGATGCTGGCCTGGGAGGCGGAGTGGGCCGAGGTGGAACCACGGTGGCGGCACCGCACCTCGTGACCGGCGTCAGGTGAGTCCGGGTGCAGCAAAAACCCCGAGGCGCGGATGGCCTCGGGGTTCTTGAACGCTGTGCGGTTTCAGCCGCGGACGACCTTGCCGGCCTTCAGGCAGGAGGTGCAAGCGTTGATGCGCTTGCGCTGCGAGAGGCCGATCTTGGCGTGGACGGTCTGAATGTTCGGGTTCCACCGGCGACGGGTCTTCCGGTGGGAGTGCGAGACCGAGTTGCCGAAGCCTGGTCCCTTACCACAGACGTCGCAGACGGCAGCCACGTCAGACACCCCTTACTTTGCTTGACGGTTACAGCGATGAGAGCCACGCAAGGACACCCACTTGCGTGAGAGCTTGCTGTCGCCGTTGGCGGCGGCCTGAGCCCGGAAAATCCGGTCGCCCTGGGTCATCGCCACCCTGGGACCGGATCAGTGTAGCCCACCGCCGACGGCCCCTCCGGCGGTGGGGGAGCATCAGCGCGGGCAGCGACTAGTCGCTTCCTGTCGGCCGCAGCCGCGACGGTCGACACGGACACACATAAGAGCGGGATCCCGGAGTCAGGCGGGCGCTGAGGTTCCGCGACCTGCACCGCCACGCAAGACCTGCACCGCCACGCAAGGCGAGTCTGGAATCACTTCATCTAGTCTCGGGCGAATCCGATCGTACGAGGAGGTCCGGTTGTTGCGGACGCTGGATGCGGCGGCGGCCCGGCGCTGGGCCGACCTCGCCCTGGCAGCGCTCGTCGCGGAGCGCGCTGCGATCGACCGGATCAACGTCTACCCCGTCGCCGACGGCGACACCGGGACCAACCTGCTGCAGACGATGCGGGCCGCGGTGGCCGAGCTGGACGCGGCCGCCCCCGACACGCTCGGCGGTGTGCTCAGCGCCCTCGCCAGAGGTGCGCTAGGTGGTGCCTGCGGGAACTCCGGCGTGCTGTTCTCGCAGGCCATGCGCGGCGTGGCCGAGCAGCTCCAGGGCGTGACGGCCGCGGACGGGCGCGATCTCCGCGCGGCGCTGACCCGGGCCGACGAGCTCGCTCGGGAAGCGCTCGCCGAACCGGTCGAGGGCACGGTGCTGACGGTCTTGCGCGCTGCGGCGCGCGGTGCGGGCGGATCGGATCGGCTGGACGTGGTGGTGCACGGCGCGACCCGTGCGGCCATCGACGCACTGGCCGCGACGCCCGCGCAGCTCTCCGCGCTCTCGGAGGCCGGGGTCGTCGATGCCGGCGGGCGGGGATTCGTCGTGGTGCTCGATGCGCTGCACTCCGTCGTCCGGGATGGCGAGCGGCTGGCCCCGGAGGCTCCGCTGCCCGGCGAGCCGGGTGCCCTGGAGCACGAATCGCAGTACGAGTACGAGGTCATGTACCTGCTCGGCGACACCGATCAGGAACGGGCGTCGGCGCTGCGCGAGGTGTTGTGCGGGCTCGGCGACTGCGTGTCGGTGGTCGGTGACGGAGCGGGCGCGTGGGCGGTGCACGTGCACTGCGATGACATCGGCGCGGCGATCGAATCGGGCATCGACTGCGGGCGGGTCCGCAACATCAAGGTGACCCGCTTCGCCGACCAGCGGGCGGCGTTCGCGCGCGAGGCCGCGGTGCTGGTCTGCGTGCCCGGCGAGGAGCTGGGGAGCCTGTTCGCCGCGGAGGGCGCGGACGTGCTCGTCGCCGGTCCGGAGGAGGCGGCCGCCCGGCTCGGCGAGGCCGCCGAAGCGACCGGGGCGGCGCACGTGGTGGTGCTGCCGAACGATCCGGACACCGCTGCGCTGGTGGAGCGGGCCGCCGGGGTGCTCGACGGTGGGCCGGACGTGGTGGTGGTGCCCACAGCGTCGCCGGTGCAGGGCCTGGCCGCGCTGGCCGTGCACGACCCGACGCGTCGCCGGGCCGACGACCAGGTCGCGATGGCCGAAGCCGCCGCGGCGACCCGGCGCGGGGAGCTGCGCATCGCCGACGCCGAGGCGCTGACCTGGGTCGGCCGCTGCCTGCCGGGAGACGTGCTCGGGCTGATCGACGGCGAAGTGGTGCTGATCGGCGACGACGTGCCCGCGGCGGCCCGCGACCTGGCGGCGCGGATGCTCAGCACCGGTGGCGAGCTGGTCACCGCGCTGATCCCCGCCGATGCTCCGGCCGGTCTGGCCGAGGACCTGGCCGACCACCTCCGCCGGGCCCACCCGGAGGTCGAGCTCGCCGACTACCCGGCGGGCCGCCTCGACGCGCTCCTTCTCCTCGGCGTCGAGTAACCAGCGCTGTCGCGCACCACACCTCCGCGTCCTCGCCGGACGCGGCTGCACTGTGTCCCCGCAGGCCAGATGTCCTTTTTAAGCGCTTTATGGCATCCGGTGCCGAGTAAGAAATCAATGGTGCTAGTCTCATTAGCACCATGTTGCTCTCGTTGGACTTGCACGACGAGCGTCCGCTGCACGAGCAGGCCGCGGACGCCATCCGGCGCGCCATCGCGGCCGGCGAGGTCGCGCCGGGGGACCGGTTGCCGCCCGCGCGGGACCTCGCGGTGGCGATGCAGATCAACGCCAACACCGTGCTCCGCGCGCTGCGCGAGCTGCGGGAAGAAGGACTGCTGGAGTTCCGGCGCGGGCGCGGTGTCACCGTGCTGCGCCGCCCGGATCCCGAGGCGGCGCTGCGGCAGAAGCTCCGGGACCTGCTGGACGAGGCCGGGCGGCACGGCTACGGGCCGGACGTCGTCGTCGAGTGGATAGCAGCCGAGAAGTAGGACCGCAGATCCGCTGCGGAAGACCTCTGGAGGCGAGATGACCTACCGCACCCGATTCCTGGCGGCTTCAGGAGCTTGGACGGCCGCCGTGGCCGCGGCGCTGCTGGCCGGGACGCTGGCCGTGCGGGACCGGGTGCCCGATCCGGTGGCCTCGCACTGGGGAGCTTCGGGCGAGCCCGACGGATCGATGTCGCTCACCGGTTCCACCTGGGTCAACGTGGGGCTGTGGTTGGTCATCGCGGTGGCCGGGATGGCGATCGGTGCCAGCGGGTGGCGACGTCGGGTCAACCGGGCCGCCGCCGTGGCGACCCTCGCCGGGGGCGCGGTGTTCTCCGCCGGCCTCGTGGCGTCGACGCTCTGGGCGAACCTCGACGCCGTCGAGTGGCAGCAGGCGAAGGCGCTGCCGTTCTGGCACGTGCTCCTGCTCCTAGCCACCACCGCGCTGGCTGGCTGGCTCGGCTGGTTCGCGGGCAACCGAGGCCCGGACGAGAGGGCCGAGCCTGCGGAGGGCGTCGCCGAGCTCAGGCTGAAGCCGGGGCAGCGCGCGGTGTGGGTGTCTTCGGTGCGGAACCGGCCGATGCAGGTCGTCGGCGTGGTCGCACTGCTCGTCGGCGTCGCGCTGGTCGTGCTGCAACTCCCGGTGGCAGCGGTGGCGCCGCTGCTGGCCGGAGTGCCGGTCTTCGTCGTCTCCTCGGCACGGGTGCAGGTCGACGAGCACGGCGTGCACGCCTCCTTCGGCCCGCTGCGCTGGCCCGTCCGGCGAATCCGCCTGGAGCAGATCGAGGACGCGAGCGTGGAGACCCGGCGTGCGCTGGAGGTCGGGGGCTGGGGCTACCGGGTGCTGCCCACCAGCACCGCGATCATGCTCCGCGGCGGCGAATGCCTCGCCCTCCGGCTGACCTCGGGCCGGAAGTTCTACATCAGCGTCGACAACCCGGAGCGCGGTGCGGAACTGGTCAACGCGCTCATCACCGAACGATCCGCGCTCTGAGGGGAAACCGTGAACCGTCGTGATCTGTGGGTGTTCCTGGCCGTCGCGCTGGGTGGCGCGTGGCTGATCGCCGCGCCGCTGTGGCTCGGCCTCACCAGCTCGTTCGTGCTCATCGCCTCCGCGATGATGTTCACGCCCGCGCTCGGCGTGCTCGCGGTGCGGCTGCTGGATCGCCGGACGCCGGCCCGCGAGTGGGCGCGGGAGACCGGCCTGACCTTCGGCCCGCGCCCGAAGCGGACCGTCGTGCTGCTGCTGGCAGCGTGGTTCGGCACCGTCCTGTTCAGCGCGCTGGCCGTCGCGGTGAGCGCGGCGCTCGGGTTGCTGGCGCTCGACCTGGAGGAGTTCAGCCTGCTCGCCGCGACGGTGGGCGATCTGGGCGCGCCGGTCGGCGTCGGGTCGGTGGTGGCGATCCAGCTGGTGGCGATGGTCCTGATCGCCCCGCTGATCAACTCCGTGCTGGCCTTCGGCGAGGAGTGGGGCTGGCGGGGCTGGCTGCTGCCCCGGCTGGCCGAGCGCGGGGTGTGGCCCGCGCTGCTGATCTCCGGGGTGATCTGGGGCGTGTGGCACGCGCCGCTGACCCTGCTCGGCTACAACTACGCGAACCTCGGCCCGTGGGCGGCGCTGGTGTTCACCGGCACCTGCGTGCTCCTCGGCATCCTGCTGGGCTGGCTGCGGCTGCGCTCGGGCAGCGTGTGGCCCGCGGTCCTCGCGCACGGGGCGATCAACGCGTCGGGCGGGTTGCCGATGCTGCTGGGCTCGGCCGCGGCACCGCCGAACCTCGTCATCGTCGGGATGACCGGCATGGTCGGGTGGGTGCTGATGGCGCTGCTGGCCGCGGTGCTGCTGCGGCGGTGGCCGGTCGCGGAGCGATCCGAGCCGGTCGCGGTGGCCTGACCTGGGCAACCGGTACTGTCGACACCGGTCGTCGAGTCGCGCGGGAGGCGGCGTGGGTGTCCGGAGGCGGTACCTCTGGTTCGTGGGTGGCTGGACGCTGCTCGTCGCGCTGCTGATGATCGCGATCCCGCTGGCGCTGAGCTCGCGGCTGCCCGATCCGATCACCGTCGAGTGGACGTTCTCCGGAGCGCCGGACGATTCCAGCCCGCTCCGCGACTTCGTGTTCGGCCAGCTCGTGTGGTGGCTGGTGGTCGCCGCGGTGTGGAGCGTGTTCGGGCTCGGCGGCGTGCTGAAGCGCCGCGGCCTGGCGTGGGCCGGGGCGGCGCTGGGCGTGTTCGGCTCGACGCTGCTCGGCACCGTGGTGCTGACCACGCTGGCCAACCTGGACGCCCCGAGCTACCGGGACGCCGTGGACCCACCGGGTTCCGGCTGGCTGCTGCTGGCCGGTGCCCTCGCGGGATGGCTGGGCTGGCGGCTGGGCAGCCGCGGAGCGGAGGCGCCACCGACTGATCGCGGCGTCGGTGCAGTCCGCTAACTTGCGGAGTGCCCGAGGGATTGCCTGGCACTCGTTCTGCGTGGCGGTGCGAGTGGCGGAACCTCAGCGCCCGCCTGGACTCCGGGTGCCCTGACTCATGTATGACCAATGCACAGCGTCAGGGCCGTCCTCGCCAGGCGAACGCTGAGAACCCGCGGCGGTGCCGGTTGCGAGGGTGGGCCAAGCGGCTTCGCCGCTTCAAAGGACGAAGACCGAAACCAGGTTCGAAGACAGGCTCTTGGCGGAGGACCAGCAGTGACCACATTGGACGCGAAGCTCGACCGGGTGCTGGGCGCCAAGTCGGCCAAGGCGCTCGACTCGGCGCTGGGCCTGGAGACCGTCGGCGACCTGCTGCGCCACTACCCGCGCCGCTACGCCGAGCGCGGCGAGCTCACCGCCATCGCGGGGCTGGAGATCGGCGAGCACGCCACCGTGCTGGCGAAGGTCGAACGGGTCACCAAGCGCACCATGAAGTCCCGCCGCGGCACCATCGTCGAGGCCCGCATCACCGATGGTCACCGGTCGCTGAGCTGCACCTTCTTCAACCAGGCCTGGCGGGAGCGGGAGCTGCTGGTGGGCCGCCGCGGGATGTTCGCGGGCAAGGTCACCTCCTACCACCAGCAGCTGCAGCTCGCGCACCCCGAGTACCAGCTGTTCGACGACGAGGCGACCGATCTCGGTTCGGCCGCCGAGGAGTTCGCCTCCGCGCTGATCCCGGTCTACCCGTCGGCGCAGGGCCTGCCGTCGTGGTCGCTCGCGCAGTGCGTGTCGCAGGTGCTCGACGTCTGGGACGGCACCGACGACCCGCTGCCCGCGGAGCTGCGCGACCGGCTGGGGCTGGCCGATCTGGAGTCGGCGCTGCGCAAGATCCACCGCCCGAAGAACTTCGCCGACGTGGCGAAGGCGCAGGACCGGTTGAAGTGGGACGAGGCACTGTCGGTGCAGCTGGTGCTGGCCCAGCTGCGCGGATCGACCAAGGCGCACCCGGCGCCGGTCTGCCCGCGCCGCGACGACGGCGTGCTGGCCGCCTTCGACCAGCGGCTGCCGTTCGAGCTGACCAAGGGGCAGCAGGAGATCGGCGAGCAGGTCGCCGCCGATCTGACCGTCGAGCACCCGATGAACCGCCTGGTGCAGGGCGAGGTCGGCAGCGGCAAGACGATCGTGGCGCTGCGCGCGATGCTGCAGGTGGTCGACGCGGGCAGGCAGGCGGCGATGCTCGCCCCGACCGAGGTGCTGGCCGCGCAGCACGCCCGCTCGCTGCGGGAACTGCTCGGCGATCTGGCCATGGCGGGCGAGCTCGGCGCGGCCGAGAAGGCCACCCGCGTCACGCTGCTGACCGGCTCGCTCGGTGCCGCGCAGCGCAAGAAGGCGTTGCTGGAGGCGGCTTCCGGTGAAGCCGGGATCGTGGTCGGCACGCACGCGCTGATCCAGGACCGGGTCTCGTTCGCCGACCTGGGGCTGGTGGTGGTCGACGAGCAGCACCGGTTCGGCGTGGAGCAGCGCGACGCCCTGCGCGCCCGCGGCGGTGAGGAGACTTCGCCGCACGTGCTGGTGATGACCGCGACGCCCATCCCGCGCACCGTGGCGATGACCGTCTACGGCGATCTGGAGACCTCGGCGCTGCGGGAACTTCCGCAGGGCCGCTCGCCGATCAGCACCAGCGTCGTGCCGGTGGCGGAGAAGCCGACCTGGCTGGACCGGGCGTGGGCGCGCATCCACGAGGAGGTCGCGGCCGGGCACCAGGTCTACGTGGTGTGCCCGCGCATCGGCGACGACGAGGAGACCTCGGGCAAGGGCAAGAAGAAGGCCCGCAAGACCGCGGTGGACGACAGCGACGAGGGCGGCGAGGAGCCACCGCCGGAGGACGGCGAGGAGCGCCGCCCGCCGCTGGCGGTGCTCGACGTGGCCGAAAAGCTCGCGGCCGGGCCGCTTTCGGGCCTGCGGCTGGGAATCCTGCACGGGCGGCTGCCCGCCGACGACAAGGACGCCGTGATGCGCGCCTTCGCCGCCGGCGAGGTGGACGTGCTGGTGGCGACCACCGTCGTCGAGGTCGGGGTGAACGTCCCGAACGCCACGGTGATGGTGATCATGGACGCGGACCGGTTCGGCGTCAGCCAGCTGCACCAGCTGCGCGGCCGCGTCGGCCGGGGCAGTGCGCCAGGCCTGTGCCTGCTGGTCACCGAGGCCATGGGCGGCACCACCACGCGCGAGCGGCTGGACGCGGTCGCTTCCACGACCGACGGCTTCGAACTGGCCCGCCTGGACCTGGAACTGCGCCGCGAGGGCGACGTCCTCGGCGCGGCCCAGTCCGGCCGGAAGTCGGGCCTGAAGATGCTCTCCCTCCTCCGCGACGAGGACGTGATCGCCCAAGCCCGCGAGGAAGCGGCCCAGGTCGTCGCCGCGGACCCGACCCTCGCCGACCACCCGGGCCTGGCCCGGATGGTCGCCGAGGTGGTGGACGCGGAACGGGCGGAGTACCTGGAGAAGTCCTGACCGGAGGGGCGTGTTGCTCCCGGTCTGCTCGATGTGTAATGTTGCTGCTGCGGACCCGTCCCCATGTTCATGGGATCACGGGTCTAGCTTTTTCTGCGTGTTCGAGGTCGAGCGGTTCAGGACCGGTGCAGGCGCCGGCCGCAGCGATGTCGAACCACTTCCACGCGTGCGCCTTGGCGGGAATCCGGGCCAGATGCATGTATGCGGCGTAGGCGACGAGATCCGCCATTTGCACCCACTGGCTGTGGTGGGAGTGCTGGAAGAAGGGGTCCTCGATCAACGAGCGCGTGTCCAACTTGAGTTCGCGATGAGCGACCCGGTAGCTGGGGTCCGTACCGTCACCGTCCATGACCACCAGGCCGAAGTCGCCGTTGTCGGTTATTACTGCGCGCCACGGACGTGTACTCCAGGTGGTGATCTGCTGCGCTGTGATCACGTCGTGCCACGAATTCTGGTTGGCCAGCACCCGGTCGAGCTGATCGCGGTGGGTGAACGGGACCGTGATCGCGTGGTCGGCGCTCAGCAAACATGTTCTCCACCGCCACCCGGCTCTCGCGGCGGGCCGTCCAGCCGCCGATCGGGGACGATCGGTACGGCGCCATGGCTGGGCCGGGAGTAAGTGATCGAAAATTGCATGGAGTGAAATTACCTCGGTTTTTCTTTTGGTCCAGACCTTGTGAGATCTTGAGGTTTGGGCAGGTCATGGAGCTATCGAGGTGTCCATCACTCGGGAGGTTCTCCCGGAAGGGGGAATTTTCGCGGTACTGTGCTGTGCACTGACCGACACCCGCCAACCGAGGAGCCGGTATGTTCCGCAAGGTTCTCGTAGCGAACCGCGGTGAGATTGCGATCCGCGCGTTCCGCGCCGCTTACGAGCTGGGTGCGGGCACCGTGGCGGTGTTCCCGCACGAAGACCGCAATTCGCTGCACCGCTTGAAAGCCGACGAGTCCTACGAGATCGGCGAGCCCGGGCACCCGGTCCGCGCCTACCTCTCCGTCGAGGAGATCATCAAGGCCGCGCGACAGGCGGGCGCCGACGCCGTCTACCCCGGTTACGGGTTCCTGTCCGAGAACCCCGAGCTGGCCCGGGCGTGCCGGGACGCTGGGATCACCTTCGTCGGTCCCAACCACGAGATCCTGCAGATGACCGGCAACAAGGCGACCGCGGTCGCCGCCGCCCGCGAGGCCGGGGTGCCGGTGCTGGACTCCTCGGTGCCCTCCCGCGACATCGAGGAGCTGCTGACCGCCGCCGAGGAGATGACGTTCCCGGTGTTCGTCAAGGCCGTCGCCGGTGGTGGCGGCCGCGGCATGCGGCGCGTCGACGAGCTCGGCGGGCTGCGCGAGGCGCTGGAAGCCGCGATGCGCGAAGCGGAATCGGCCTTCGGCGACCCGACGGTTTTCCTGGAGCAGGCGGTCATCAACCCGCGCCACATCGAGGTGCAGATCCTCGCCGACGCCGCGGGCAACGTGATCCACCTCTACGAGCGGGACTGCTCGGTGCAGCGCCGCCACCAGAAGGTCATCGAGATCGCCCCGGCACCCAACCTCGACCCGCAGCTGCGGGACCGGATCTGCGCCGACGCGGTCGCCTTCGCCCGCAAGATCGGCTACGTCAACGCGGGCACCGTGGAGTTCCTGGTCGACGAGCAGGGCCGCCACGTGTTCATCGAGATGAACCCGCGCATCCAGGTCGAGCACACGGTCACCGAGGAGGTCACCGACGCCGACCTGGTGCAGTCGCAGCTGCGCATCGCCGCGGGCGAGACGCTGGAAGACCTCGGCATGACCCAGGACGCGATCCGGCTGCGCGGCGCCGCCCTGCAGTGCCGCATCACCACCGAGGACCCGGCCAACGGATTCCGCCCGGACACCGGCATGATCAGCGCCTACCGCTCGCCGGGCGGCGCGGGCATCCGGCTTGACGGAGGCACCGCCTTCGCGGGCACCAGCGTCAGCGCGCACTTCGACTCTATGCTGGTCAAGCTCTCCTGCCGGGGCCGCGACTTCGCCACCGCGGTCGGGCGGGCGCGGCGCGCCGTCGCCGAGTTCCGCATCCGCGGGGTCTCCACGAACATCCCGTTCCTGCAGGCCGTGCTGGACGACCCGGACTTCGCCGCGGGCAAGGTCACCACCTCGTTCATCGGCGAGCGCCCGCACCTGCTGACCGCCCGGCACTCCGCCGACCGCGGCACCAGGCTGCTCAACTACCTCGCCGACGTCACCGTCAACCGCCCCAACGGCTCCCGCCCGACCACCCCGGACCCGGTGTTCAAGCTGCCCGCCACCGACCTGTCGGTGCCGCCGCCCGCCGGTTCCAAGCAGAAGCTGGTCGAGCTCGGGCCGGAGGGCTTCGCGAGCTGGCTGCGCGAGTCCAAGGCCCTCGGCGTCACCGACACGACCTTCCGCGACGCCCACCAGTCGCTGCTGGCCACCCGGGTGCGCACAAAGGACCTGCTCGCCATCGCGCCGCACGTGGCGCGGATGACGCCGGAACTGCTGTCCCTGGAGTGCTGGGGCGGCGCGACCTACGACGTGGCGCTGCGGTTCCTCGCCGAGGACCCGTGGGAGCGGCTCGCCAAGCTGCGCGAGGCGGTGCCCAACATCTGCCTGCAGATGCTGCTGCGCGGCCGCAACACCGTCGGCTACACGCCCTACCCGACCGAGGTGACCGAGCACTTCGTGCAGGAGGCCACCGACACCGGCATCGACATCTTCCGGATCTTCGACGCGCTCAACGACGTCGAGCAGATGCGCCCGGCGATCGAGGCGGTGCGGGCCACCGGGAAGTCGGTCGCCGAGGTGGCGCTGTGCTACACCGCCGACCTGTCCGACCCGGACGAGAAGCTCTACACGCTGGACTACTACCTGCGGCTGGCCGAGCAGATCGTGGACGCCGGTGCGCACGTGCTGGCCATCAAGGACATGGCCGGCCTGCTGCGCGCGCCTGCCGCGGCGAAGCTGGTGACCGCGCTGCGCCGGGAGTTCGACCTGCCGGTGCACCTGCACACCCACGACACCCCGGGCGGCCAGCTGGCCACCTACCTGGCGGCCGTGCAGGCGGGCGCGGACGCGGTGGACGCCGCGACCGCGTCGATGTCGGGCACCACCTCGCAGCCCGCGCTGTCCTCGGTGGTCGCCGCCACCGACTACACCGAGCAGGCCACCGGGCTGGACCTGCAGGCGGTGTGCGACATGGAGCCGTACTGGGAGTCGGTGCGCAAGATCTACCAGCCGTTCGAGGCGGGGCTGGCCTCGCCCACCGGCCGGGTGTACAAGCACGAGATCCCCGGCGGTCAGCTGTCCAACCTGCGCACCCAGGCGGTGGCGCTCGGTCTCGGCGACAAGTTCGAGGAGATCGAGGCGATGTACGCCGCGGCCGACCGGATCCTGGGCAGGCTGGTGAAGGTCACGCCGTCGTCGAAGGTGGTCGGCGACCTGGCGCTGCACCTGGTCGGCGCGGGCGTGGACCCGGCGGACTTCGAGAGCGACCCGCGCAAGTTCGACATCCCGGACTCGGTGATCGGGTTCCTGCAGGGCGAGCTCGGTGAACCGCCCGCGGGCTGGCCGGAGCCTTTCCGCACCCGCGCGCTGGAGGGCCGCACCGCGGTCCGCCGCGTCGCGGAACTGTCCGAAGAGGACCGCGACGGGCTGGCCACGGACCGGCGCAGCACGCTGAACCGGTTGCTGTTCGCCAAGCCCACCAAGGAGTTCACCGAGCACCGCGAGGCCTACGGCGACACCTCCCTGCTGCGCAGCAAGGACTTCTTCTACGGCCTGCGGCCGGGCGAGGAGTTCCCGGTCGACCTGGAGCCGGGCGTCCGGCTGCTCATCGGCCTCGAAGCGATCAGTGAGCCCGACGAGCGCGGCCTGCGCACGGTGATGGCGACGCTGAACGGTCAGCTGCGGCCGATCCAGGTCCGCGACCGCTCGGTGGCCACCGACCTGCCGGTCGCGGAGAAGGCCGACCGGTCCAACCCGGGTCACGTGCCCGCGCCGTTCGCCGGCGTGGTGACGCTGTCGGTCGGCGAGGGCGACGCGGTGGAGACGGGCCAGACCATTGCCACCATCGAGGCGATGAAGATGGAAGCGGCGATCACCGCCCCGTCCGCCGGACAGGTCAAGCGCCTGGCCATCGGGAAGGTCCAGCAGGTCGAAGGCGGAGACCTGATCATCGAACTGGGCTGAGAGCCGATGCCCCGACGCTGAGCGCGGGCCGTCCCCCCGAGGGGGCGGCCCGCGTTCGGCCGTTCGGCCGCTTCAACGCCGGTGACGGTGCGTGCCAGGATGTGGCCGTTCGGTGATCATCGGGAAGGGGTGCGGTGGCTGACGACTGGGTGCCGCCGGAGGTGGACGTCACGAAGTCCAGCCCGGCGCGGGTCTACGACTACGGGCTCGGCGGCTCGCACAACTTCGAAGTCGACCGCGCGGTCCTGGACAAGATCAAGGAGATCTTCCCGGCCACGCCGCAGCCCGCCATGGACAACCGGGCCTTCCTGCGCCGTGCGGTCCGCTTCTGCCAGGAGCGGGGCATCCGGCAGTTCCTGGACCTCGGCTCGGGAGTGCCGACCGTCGGCAACGTGCACGAGATCGCCCAGCAGGCAGATCCGGAGGCCCGCGTCGTCTACGTGGACATCGACCCGATCGCGGTGGCGCACGCCGCCCGGATCCTGGCGTCCGACGACCGCTCCGCGGTGCTGCGGGCCGACATGCGGCATCCGGAGTCGGTCTTCGCCGATCCGCAGGTGGAGCGGCTGCTCGACTTCGACGAGCCGATCGCGGTGCTGATGGTGGCGATGGCGCACTACCTGTCCGATGAGGACGATCCGGTGCGCATCCTCGACAGCTACCGAGCCGTCATGCGGCCGGGCTCCTACCTGGTGTTCTCGCACATGACCGACGAGGACTACCCGGAGGACCTGCGCCGCACGGCGGAGATCTTCAACGCCGACACCACCGAGCGCATGATCCTGCGCGGCCGCGCGGAGATCGAGCGCCTGCTCGACGGCTTCGACCTGGTCGAGCCCGGCCTGGTGTACCCGGCGCTCTGGCGCCCGGACGGCCCGCTCGCCGAAGAGCACGACCCGTCCCGCGCGGCCTTCTTCGCCGGAGTCGGCAGCCCCCGGGCGTAGCCCCTCAGCTGCGGAAGGGATTCTCGATCAGCAGGTCCCCGAAACGCCGGCCGTGGTGTCGTAAAGCTCCTCCCGGGCCCACGACGGCGTGCTCCTGCGGGCTCGTCCATGAGTTCGAAGGCATCGCGCTTGGCCTGTTCGCAGCGTTCGTCCGCATCGGCGATCTTGGTGTTCTGCTGGGCAAGAGGCGGTGAACCGGAACCGTTTCCCGGCAACGGTTCTGCCGCGTCGAGCGTGTCCTGGTCCGGGAGGCGGGAAGTGCTCGCCGTGGAAGGTGCCGGGGGTTCGTCATGTGGGAGTCGTGGTCGCGGGTGGCTTGCGCGGTCGTGTTCGCCGCGGGGCTGGCGGGCGGCAGTGGGACTGCGGTCGCGCAGTCGTCCCAGGGAGTTCGGGACGTGGATTGGCGCAACGCCGAGTTCACCGTGCCTGCGGTCGGGCCGTGTCCGCAGCAGTCGGTGGCGTTCGCCGGTGGGGCCGCTGAGGTGGGGAACTGGGTCTACCGGTTCACGCCGGAGCGGGAGGTCGGGTTCGCCGATGTCACCGGGGAAGGCGTGGAGGACGCGTTGATCCTGGTGGAGTGCGGGCCGCGGGACTCGGAGTACTCGCGGGCGCTCGTCGCGATGACCGAGGGGCCGCAGCCGCTGGGCACCGTGGTCAGCCCGCCGGTGTGGACCCAGGTGCCGGACGGGTTCACCGTGCACGACGGCGAGATCGCGGTGCGGATCGAGGACTTCGACACCGGCGGCAGCTGGACGGAGCGCTACCGCTGGGCCCAGTCGGCGCGGGCGTTCGTGCGCGTCGACGGGTCGTGAGCGGCGGCGGTCGACGGCCACCGCCGCTCACGAGCGGTCACGAGGGCTTCAGCACGGTGAGGAGCTGGGTGGCCCGGCTGAGGGCGACGTAGAGGGCTCGGCGGCCGGTGCTGGACTCCGCGGCCAGGCCGTCCGGGTCGATCACCACCACCGCGTCGTACTCCATGCCCTTGGCCTCCAGGCTGCCCACCACCCGCACCCGGTCCGCGTCGAAGTCCGAAGTGGACAGCCACTCGCGGACCTCGTCGCGGCGGGCCATCGTGGTGATCAGCCCGATGGTGCCCTCCGCAGCCGCCACCAGCTCCTCGGCGGCGGTGCGCACCGCAGCGGGCAGCTGCTCGGCGGGCATCTCGCGCACCGCGGGCTCGACGCCGGTGGTGCGCACCGCCACCGGCAGGTCGTCGGCAGGCACCAGATCCCGGACCGCGTCCGCGGCCAGCGCGAAGATCTCCGCCGAGTTGCGGTAGTTGGTGCGCAGCGTGAAGCGGCGGTGCGTGCGCTGCGCGCTGAGCGCTTCCCGCCGCGCGGCCGCCGCTTCCTCGGCGTCCGGCCAGGACGACTGCACCGGGTCGCCCACGATCGTCCAGCTCGCGTGGCGGCCGCGGCGGCCCACCATCCGCCACTGCATCGGCGAGAGGTCCTGCGACTCGTCGATGACCACGTGCGCGTACTCGTCGTAGTTGACCGCGCGCTTCGGCTGCTCCTGCTCGCCCTCGGCGCGGCGGCGCTTGGGCGGGGCGCCTGCCAGCACCCGCAGCTCGTCGATCAGGGCGATGTCGGCGACGGTCCACTCGGTCACCTCGCTCCAGGACTTCGCCAGCAGGTCGACCTCCTCGGCCGACAGCAGCCTGCGCGCCGCCTGCGACAACCGCGCCGGGTCCGACAGCCAGCGCAGGACCTGCATCGGGTACACCGCGGGCCACCAGGCGACCAGGAAGCGGTGGAACTCGATGCGGTCGCCGATCTCGGCGATCAACCGCTCCCGGTCCGGCTGGAACTCCTCGTCGGCGGCCTGCTTCGCCTTCTGCCACAGGGCTTCCAGCAGCGCGTCGGCCGCCCGCATCCGGTTCCGGTTGGGCTGCCCGCCCTTGTTGTGCAGCGTGCGGCGGATCCGCTTCAGATCGTCGGCCTGCAGCTTGAGCACCGTGCCCCGGTAGAACATCTGCAGCAGCTCGGGCGCCTCCGGCGGCGGCAGCCGCAGCGCGCGGCGCAGCACCTTCACCATCCGCGAGGAGCCCTTGATCTCCGCGGTGCGCGGATCGTCGATCTTGGCCGTGCTGATGCCGTCCAGCACCTCGCCGAGCGCGCGCAGCTCGACGTTGTGCTCGCCCATCGACGGCAGCACCCGCGAGATGTAGGACATGAACACCGGCGACGGGCCGACCACCAGCACGCCCGGCCCGCCGAGCCGCCGCTGGTCCCGGTAGAGCAGGTACGCCGCGCGGTGCAGGGCCACCGCGGTCTTGCCGGTGCCGGGACCGCCGGTGATCTCGGTGACGCCGCCCTCGGGAGCGCGGATCGCGTCGTCCTGCTCCTTCTGGATGGTCGCCACGATGTTGCGCATCGAGTCGCCGCGCGAGCGGGTCAGCGCCGCCATGAGCGCGCCGTCGCCGATCACCCGCATGTCGCTGGGCGCGCGCTCCGGGTCCAGCAGGTCGTCGGAGAGGTCCACGACCTGCTCGCGCGAGGAGCGGATCACCCGGCGGCGGATCACGTCCAGCGGCTGCTCCGGGGTCGCCTGGTAGAAGGCCGCCGCCAGCGGGGCGCGCCAGTCCACCAGCAGGTTCTCGAACTGCGGATCCCGGATGCCCAGCCGGCCGATGTGCACCGCGTCGCCGCCGGCGAAGTCCAGCCGGCCGAACACCAGCCCATCGGACTCGGCGTTGAGCGCCTGCAACGTCCGGTTGGCGTGGTGGAGCATCACGTCGCGCTCGTTGAGCGCTTCGGGCGTCGCTTCCCGGCCGTACTCGTAGCTCTTGTCGCGCATCGCCTCGGCTTCGCTGCGCAACTCGTCGAGGCGGGAGTAGACCCGGTCGACGTGCTGCTGCTCGACCGCGATCTCGGCCTGCTTGATGGACGCTTCGGACACCTGTGTCTTTCTCCCCGTCTGGCGCAGTGGGCAGACCAATCAGCCTACGCCCGTGGCGCCACCGGGCTAGCCGCTCCCGGGAGCGCGGAAGCCACGGGCACCGGCGTAAAATCACCGCAAACGAGCCCCGCCGGGCGGTGCTCCGCCTGCCGTGCGCCACGATGGACGGGTGACGCGGATCGTGGCCGGAAGCGTGGGCGGGCGGCGCATCGAAGTGCCCCCGAAGGGCACCAGACCCACCTCGGAGCGGGTGCGGGAAGCCTTGTTCAGCGCGCTGGAATCGGCGATCGACCTCCCCGGCGCGCGAGTGCTCGACCTCTACGGCGGCTCCGGTGCGCTGGGCCTGGAGGCGCTGTCCCGCGGTGCCGAGCACGCGACCTTCGTCGAGTCCGACCGCCGCGCCGCGGGCATGCTGCGCCGCAACGCCGCCGCGCTCGGCTTCGGCGATGTCCACGTGGCGCAGGCGAAGGCCGAAACGCTGCTGAGCACGCCGACCGACCGGCCCTTCGACGTCGTGTTCGCCGACCCGCCCTACGACCTGCCGCAGGACAAGCTGCACCAGGTCCTGACCGCGCTGGTCGGCAACGGCTGGACGGCACCGGGCAGCCTGGTGGTGGTGGAGCGCGCGGTCCGCAGCGGCGAACCGGACTGGCCTCCGCACCTGCGGCCGCTGCGCACCAAGCGCTACGGCGACACCGCCGTCCACTGGGCCGAGCACGAGTAGCCCCGTGCCGGTGAGGCGCACCACGTCGCCGTGGGGATCGAGCTGGTGGCTGCTACCGTCCGATTCCATGAGGCGTGCCGTGTGTCCAGGCTCCTACGACCCCGTCACCAACGGTCATCTGGACATCATCGAGCGCTCGTCGAAGCTGTTCGACGAGGTCGTCGTCGCCGTGCTCATCAACAAGAGCAAGAAGAGCCTGTTCTCCGTCGAGGAGCGGCTGGACATGCTGCGCGAGGTCACCGAGCCGTGGCCGAACGTGCGCATCGACGCCTGGCACGGCCTGCTGGTCGACTACTGCAGGACCAACGGCATCGGCGCGATCGTCAAGGGCCTGCGCGCGGTCAGCGACTTCGACTACGAGCTGCAGATGGCGCAGATGAACCAGCAGCTGTCCGGGGTGGAGACGATGTTCATGTCCACCAACCCGCAGTACAGCTTCCTGGCCAGCTCGCTGGTCAAGGAGGTCGCCACCTACGGCGGCGACGTGTCCAACCTGGTCCCGCCGAGGATCGAGCAGCGGCTCCGCCAACGCCTGGCCGAACGCGCCTGAATGCCTGTTGGTGGTTGTTTTGCGTGGGTGGTCGCCTAGCGGAACCTGAGTGCTTCCCTGGACTGCGGGTGCCCCTCCTGATGTATGACCGAATACACGGCGGAGGGGCCGTCCTCGCCAGGAAACCACTCAGAACCCGCCGGTGGTCACTTTGCGTGCGTGCTCGAAGCGGCTGGCGCTGCTTGCACAAGCGCGGACGGCTCCGCCGACAGTGCCCTCCAGCCCGATTGGGCCGTTCGCAGTAACGCGGGTAGCACGATGGTGGCCGGGACACTTCGGGTTCACGTCAGTTTCAGCAGGTGATCACGGTCGCCGTCTAGCGTGCGGCGCATGATGCGGATCACGTCGAAGACAGTGCAGCTGCTGCTGGTCGGGCTCCTCGCCGTCGCGGGCCTGGTCGGCTTCCAGACGAGTGCCGTCTCCGCGCCGGTGGCCGTGCAGGCCCCGTGCGGCGACACGTCCGAGTTCCAGAAGGTCAACCTCTCCGAACTGCCGCCCGAGGCCACCGACACGGTGAACCTCATCAAGAAGGGCGGCCCGTACCCGTACCCGCAGGACGGCACGGTGTTCCAGAACCGCGAGGGCATCCTGCCGGACTGCGAGACCGGCTACTACCGCGAGTACACGGTGGAGACTCCGGGCAGCGACGACCGCGGCGCGCGCCGCTTCGTGGTCGGCGAAGCCGGCGAGTACTTCTACACCGAGGACCAC
Source organism: Saccharopolyspora antimicrobica (assembly GCF_003635025.1). Classification (GTDB taxonomy): domain Bacteria; phylum Actinomycetota; class Actinomycetes; order Mycobacteriales; family Pseudonocardiaceae; genus Saccharopolyspora; species Saccharopolyspora antimicrobica. Next base: position 4,234,344 of record NZ_RBXX01000002.1, read on the forward strand.
TACGAGAGCTTCAAACTGACCAACGTCGACGCCTGAAAAGCTATTTCTTGACCCACCTCGCGTGGCGGTGCGGGTGGCGGAACCAAGCGGCTGCGCCGCTTCAAAGCGAAGGAAACGCCTCCCCGGGAACTGCCGGGGAGGCGTTCGGCGTTTTCACCGGTAGGGGTGGGCTTGACACGCGGGTGCCGGAATTCCCCCGTCCTGGTGCCCGGCGCGGGCAGACTGGGGGAGCGCAGCGGCCCGTGATCATCGGTTCCGGGGAGCTCTGAGATGCTTGCCGCTGCGGCGGCTACGACGGCAGGGAGATCAAGGTGTACCGGGTGTTCGAGGCCCTCGACGAGCTGGTCACGATCGTGGAAGAGGCGCGCGGCGTTCCCATGACCTCGGGGTGCGTGGTGCCCCGCGGCGACGTGCTGGAGCTGCTCGACGACGTCCGGGACGCGATCCCGCAGGAACTGGACGACGCCCAGGACGTGCTCGACCACCGGGACGAGGTCGTCTCCACCGCCGAGGCCAAGGCGGACAAGTCCGTCACCGACGCCCGCAACGAGGCCGAGCGCACCCTCGCCGCCGCCCGCGCGGAGGCCGAGCAGCTGCTCGCCGACGCGCGCGAGCAGGCCGACGAGCTGCTGGCCGACGCGCGCGGTCAGGCCGAGCAGGCGGTGACCGCGGGCCGCCGCGAGTACGAGGACTACGTCGGCCGCGCCCAGTCGGAGGCCGACCGGATGGTGCAGGCCGGACGGGCCGCCTACGAGCAGTCGGTGCACGAGGGCAAGTCGGAGCAGGCCAGGCTGGTGGCCGACACCGAGGTGGTGCACGCGGCCAACGCCGAGGCCAAGCGCATCGTCGACGAGGCCAACGAGGACGCCGAGCGCCTGCGCACCGAGTGCGACGCCTACGTGGACTCCCGCCTCGCCGACTTCGAGGACCTCCTCGGCCGCACCCTGCGCACCGTCGGCAAGGGCCGCCAGCAGCTGCGCAGCCCGGTCGGCGCCCCGTTCGACTACGAGGAGTGGGGCTCGGGCAGCGGCGCCGCGGCGAACTGATCCGCTCTCGCAGGGCCTGCTGTCGTCGCCGGTGCGGGGTCGCGTACCCTGGAAAAGCTGGCTTAGGACGGCGTGCCGGTCGCCTCGTGGCGCCGGTGCTCGCGTCGTCCGCCGATGCCGCGAAACTGCCCGCTTGAATTAACCACCGAAACTTTGTGATGTCTCAGAACCACGATGCGCGCGCCGCGCAGGTCGGCCCCTGGGTGATCGACACCAGGGAGATCGGCCACCGCGCTGGTAGCAGCCATGCCTACAGGCGTAGTGCCCCGGCGCCGGCCGGGTTCGGGCTGGACATGATCAAGGTGCCCGAGGGCGAGCCCGTCGAGCTCGATCTGCTGGCCGAGTCGGTGGTCGAGGGCGTGCTGGTGTCGGGTACCGCCGTGGCCCACCTGGCCGGTGAGTGCGTCCGGTGCCTGGACCCGATCTCCGAGGAGCTCGAGGTCGAGGTGCGGGAGCTGTTCGCCTACCCGGACAGCGCCACGGACGTCACCAGCGACGACGACGAGGTGGAGCGGGTCGTCGACGACCTGGTCGACCTCGAACCGGTGGTGCGGGACGCGATGCTGCTGTCGCTGCCCTCGGCTCCGTTGTGCTCGCCGGACTGCCAGGGGCTGTGCTCCGAGTGCGGCGTGAAGTGGGCCGAACTCGCCCCCGATCACACGCATGAGACCATTGACCCTCGCTGGGCCGCGCTGCAAGAGCGGTTCGGCGGGACCGAGGAGGAGAACTAGTCGTGGCCGTCCCGAAGCGCAAGATGTCCCGGGCCAACACCCGTCACCGCCGGTCGCAGTGGAAGACCTCGGCGCCGACGCTGGTGCAGTGCTCCAACCGCGCCTGCCGCGAGCAGAAGCTGCCGCACGTGGTCTGCCCGGCCTGCGGTCAGTACGACGGCCGCCAGGTCGTCCAGCCCGCCTGATCGGCGGTAGCGCAGTGGGGGGAAAGCAGCCTCGGGTCCGGAAGATCGACCGGGCTCCGCTGTTGGCAGCGCTCGGCGTCGAGCTCGACGCCGAGCTGCTCACCCTTGCTCTGACCCACCGCTCCTACGCCTACGAGAACGGCGGCCTGCCGCCGAACGAGCGGTTGGAGTTCCTGGGTGACGCGGTGCTCGGACTGGTGATCACCGATCGCCTGTACAACGACCACCCGGAACTCGCGGAGGGGCAGCTCGCGAAGCTGCGCGCCAGCGTGGTCAACATGCACGCGCTGGCGGGCGTCGCGCGCGGTCTCGGTGAGGGCGGCCTCGGCGAGTACCTGCTGCTGGGCAGGGGCGAGGAGCTCACCGGCGGCCGGGACAAGGCGAGCATCCTCGCGGACGGCCTGGAAGCCGTGCTCGGCGCGGTGTACCTGGCCGAGGGCATCGACGTCGCGCGCGACGTGGTGCACCGGCTGTTCGAGCCGCTGCTGGTGGAAGCGCCGCAGCGCGGTGCGGGCCTGGACTGGAAGACCAGCCTGCAGGAGCTGACGGCCTCGGCCAGCCTGGGCGTTCCGGAGTACCGGGTCGAGGAGCAGGGGCCGGACCACCGCAAGGAGTTCAGCGCCTACGTGGCCGTCGGCGGGCAGACCTACGGCCGCGGTGATGGACGCACCAAGAAGGAAGCCGAGCAGAAGGCCGCCGAGGCGGCCTGGCGCCAGCTCTCCCAGCAGAACGGCGAAGGCACCGAGACCTCCGCCTGATCTTCTCCTGCCTAGCGGCGCGGATTCTCAGCGCCCGCCTGGCCGTGACATCGCCGGATCCCCGGTGCTGTCCTCGCCAGGCGAACGCTGAGTCCGCGCCGTCGGCATTTCCAGGGCCGCCTGTCGTGTTCGCGCGGGCGTGGTCGAAGATGTTTTCGTGCCCGAGTTGCCTGAAGTCGAGGTCGTCCGGCGCGGTGTCGCCGAGCATGCGATCGGCCGGACGGTGTCCGCCGTCGAGGTCCTGCACCCGCGCGCGGTGCGCCGCCACGTGCCCGGCCCGGAGGATCTCGCCGGACGCCTGGCCGGCCGGGTCCTGAGCGCGGCGCGGCGCCGCGGCAAGTACCTGTGGCTGGAGCTCGGCGGCGGCGAGCCCCGGACCTCCGGTGGCGAGGCGCTGGTGGTGCACCTCGGGATGAGCGGTCAGCTGCTCGTGCAGCCCTCCGACGTGCCGGACGAGAAGCACCTGCGGGTGCGCTTCCGGTTCGCCGACGGCGGCCCGGAGCTGCGGTTCGTCGACCAGCGCACCTTCGGCGGCCTGCACCTGGCCGATCTGGTCGAGGTCGACGGGCTGGCGCTGCCCGAACCGATCGCGCACATCGCGCCCGATCCGCTGGAGGAGTCCTTCGACCTGGACCGGGTGGCGGAGCGGTTGCGGGCGCGGCGCACCGGGATCAAGCGCGCGCTGCTGGACCAGAGCCTGGTGTCCGGCATCGGCAACATCTACGCGGACGAGGCGCTGTGGCGCGCGAAGCTGCACTGGGCGCGGCCCACGGCGACGCTGACCCGGCCCAAGATCCGGGAGCTCTTCGACGGCGTCACCGAGGTCATGCAGGACGCGCTGCGCGCGGGCGGCACCTCGTTCGACGCCCTGTACGTCAACGTCAACGGCGAGTCCGGCTACTTCGACCGCTCGCTGGCGGTGTACGGGCAGCTCGACCGGCCGTGCCCGCGCTGCGGTGCGCCGATCCGCCGCGACGCCTTCATGAACCGCTCGTCCTACACCTGCCCGGTGTGCCAGCCGAAACCCCGCAACGCCCACCTCTGATCGCTCGGTCCCGCCGCCAGGTTCGGTCGGTGGGACGCGATTTCAATGGAAATCAGACGTCTGATTTCCATTGAAATCGCGTGGATCCCGACGCACCGTCGGTGTGCCGTGGGGCGACACGCCGACGGTCCGCAACTTCCATTGAAATCGGACCCCTGATTTCCATTGAAATTGCGGAAGTTCTCCGCACTGGAGCCCTCCGCGTGCGTCGGGTTCCCAGGTGGTTCCCAGGTTCTGCCGACGGTGCTCGCACCTCCTTCCGGCTTCATGGATCCGAAGCCGGAAGGAGAGGTGGTGCAGATGAGCGCCGTGCCGCAGCTCGACGTCGGACGTCGGGTGCCGCGCCGCACCGCGACGGTCGACGTCGTGATCCCGGTGCACAACGAGGAACGCTCGCTGCCCGGTTGCCTGAAGGTGCTCAGCGAGCACCTGGCCGGGGGCTTTCCGTTCGCCTGGACCATCACGGTCGTCGACAACGCCAGCAGCGACGGGACGTTGCGCGTCGCGCGGGAGCTGGCCGGGGCGATGGACCGGGTCCGGGTGCTGCACCTGGACCGCAAGGGGCGCGGGCTGGCGTTGCGCACCGCGTGGGGTTACAGCGACGCCGATGTCGTGGTGTACATGGACGTCGATCTGTCCACCGGGCTGGATGCGCTGCTGCCGCTGGTCGCGCCGCTGGTCAACGGGCATTCCGACCTGGCCATCGGATCGCGGCTGGCGAGCGGGTCGCGGACCGTGCGCGGCGGCAAGCGGGAGCTGATCTCGCGGTGCTACAACGCGATGGTGCGCTGGACGCACGGTGCGCGGTTCACCGATGCGCAGTGCGGTTTCAAGGCGGCGCGCACCGATGTGGTCAAGCCGCTGCTGCCCGCGGTCCGGGACGATTCCTGGTTCTTCGACACCGAGCTCCTGCTGCTGGCCGAGCACAACGGCCTGCGGGTGCACGAGGTGCCGGTGGACTGGGTGGAGGACGTCGACACCCGGGTGAACGTGCTGCGGACCGCGGCCGACGACGTCGCCGGTCTGGTGCGGGTCGCGCGGGCGAAGGTCACCGGCTCGGCGAAGGTGCCCGGTCTGCCGCGACGGCCGGAGCCGAGGGCGGTGCATCCGCAGGCCGTGCTGGCGAAGCGGGAGAACGGCCGGCTGTGGCAGCTGGCTTCGTTCGGTGCCATCGGGCTCGTGTCCACTGTGCTCACGTCGGTGCTCTACGCCGTCCTGCGCACCTGGTGGCCGCCGCTGCTGGCGAACTTCGTGGCGCTGATCGCGACGACCCTGTGGAACACCGAGGCCAACCGCCGGTTCACCTTCCTGCGGCAGCGGGGTTCGTCCGGGCGCGTGCACCTGCGAGGACTGGTCGTGTTCGCGCTGTACTACCTCGTCACCTCCGGCGCGCTGCTCGGTTTGCACGCCTGGCAGGTGGATCCGTCGCGGTGGCTGGAAGTGCTGGTGCTGGTGGTGTCCTCGGTGCTGGGCACGGCGTTGCGGTTCGTGCTGCTGCGGACCTGGGTGTTCCGCTCCGGGGAGGCGTCATGACCGCCGTCGCCGAGCCCGTCAGGTCGCGCGCCCGCCGGTGGGAACCGTGGGCGCTGGGCGCGATCTGCGGTGTCGCCGCGCTGCTGTACCTGTGGGGCATCGGGAGTTCGTGGGGGAACTCGTACTACTCGGCCGCCGTGAAGTCGATGTCGCAGAGCTTCGAGGCGTTCTTCTTCGGCTCCTTCGACCCGGTCGGCGTGGTCACGGTGGACAAACCGCCGATGGCCCTGTGGTTGCAGGTGCTGTCGGTGAAGGTGTTCGGCTTCAACCGGTTCGCGGTGCTGTTCCCGCAGGCCGTGACCGGAGTCGCGGCGGTCTTCCTGCTGCACAGGGCGGTTCGGCGCTGGGCCGGTGAGCACGCTGCGCTGCTGGCCGCGCTGGTGCTGGCGCTGAGCCCGGTCACCGTGGTGATCAACCGCGACAACAACCCGGACACGCTGCTGGTGCTCCTCGTGGTCGCGGCGGCTTGCGCCATGACGCGGGCTTTCGAGTCGCGGCGGGCCACCGGCTGGGTCGCGCTCGCCGCTTTCCTGGTGGGCTGCGGCTTCCTGACGAAGATGCTGCAGGCGTGGATGGTGCTGCCCGCGTTCGTCGCCGCCTACTGGCTGGGCAGCCGGGCCGGGTGGGCGCGTCGGCTGCTGGATCTCGGGATCGCCGCCGTCGTGCTCCTGGTGAGCTCGTTCTGGTGGGTGGCGGTGACGGCGCTGTGGCCGTCGCCGAAGCCGTTCATCGGCGGCAGCGAGGACGGATCCGCGTGGGATCTGATCTTCGGCTACAACGGGTTCGGCCGGATCTTCGGCGAGGGCGGTGGCCCGGGCGGCGGCTTCTCCGGTTCGGCGGGCTTGCTGCGGATGGCGAACGAGCAGCTCGCCGGCCAGATCAGCTGGTTGCTGCCGTTGTGCGCGTTGGTGCTGGTTTCGGTGCTGGTGACCGGAATCCGGCGTCGTCCGGTGGATCGCGCGCGGCTCGCGGGCTGGGTGCTGTGGGGCGGCTGGCTGGTGGTCATCGGCCTGATGTTCAGCTTCGCGCAGGGCATCATGCACCCCTACTACACGACGATGCTGGCACCTGCGGTCGGCGCGGTGACCGGTGCTGGGCTGGTCCGGTTCTGGCGCTGGTACCGGGAACCTGGATTCCGGGGCTGGCTGCTGCCGATCGGTGTCGCGATCACCGCGGCGTGGGCGATGGCCGTGGTCGCGCGCGACCTGAGCTGGCACGCGTGGGCGGGATGTTCGGCTGTGGGCTTGGGAATCGTCGCGCTGGTGGTGCTGCTGCTCGGGCGGCGAGGACGGGCGCGACTCGCGAAGACCGGTCTGGCGCTGGGTCTGGCGGCGATCCTGCTGGTGCCGACGGCGTGGTCGGCGATCGCCGCGGTGTCCGGCGAAAGCGGCATGGGCGGCACGAACCCGATGGCAGGGCCGGAAACCGGCATGGGCGGCCCCGGCCCGATGCGCTTCGGCACGCCGCCGGACGGCGGCGGGCTGGCGCTGGGGACGAGCGACGGTCGCATGCCGGAGCTCGTCCGGAGCGGTCCCGCTGGAGCATCGCTCAGCGCTGAGCAGCGGAAACTGCTCGACTACGTCCGCGCGCAGGCAGGTGATCTCGCGGTGCCGCTGGCGGTCGAGGGCGGATCGATGGCGGCGTCGTCCTACCTCATCAACTCGGATCTGACCGTGATCGGCATGGGCGGCTTCAGCGGTGGCGACGACGCGCCGTCGGTGGCCCGGCTGACCGAGTGGAAGCAATCCGGCGAGCTCGGCTTCGTCCTCCTCGGCGGCGGCCCGGGCGGCATGCGGAATCCGGACGATCGGCAGCCGCCGGGAGCAGTGGTGGTCGGCCCCGGTGGCCAAGCCCGCAGCGATCGCCAGGAGTGGGTCGAGCAGAACTGCACCCCGGTCGACCCGGCGGTGTGGGGAGGCTCGGCGGACGGCCTGGAGCTGTACTCCTGCGGGTCAGCAGGTGATCGTTGAGTTAGAGCCCGTGAGTACTTTGTGGCGCTATAGCAACACAAAGTACTCACGGGTGCGGAACCGGCTCCGGCGTGCGGTGGGTGAGACCGGAATCGCGCTCCGGGCGCGGCGGTGGTCGGGTTCCCAGGGGTCACCCAGGTTTTTCCCAGGTTGGTCGGGGAGGCTGGTTGGCGTGGTTGATTCCGGTGGGGCTCGGGTGCTGGCCGTCGACGACGAGCCGAACATCCTGGAACTGCTCACCGCCGCGCTGCGGCTGAGCGGGTTCGAGGTGCGCGGCGCGGCGACCGGCGCCGATGCGTTGCGCGCGGCGGCGGAGTTCCGCCCGGACATCGTCGTGCTCGACGTGATGCTGCCGGACCGGGACGGGTTCTCGGTGGCCACCGAGCTGCGCGCGGGCGGCGACACCGTCCCGGTGCTGTTCCTGACCGCGCGGGACGCCTTGGAAGACCGCATCGCGGGGCTCACCGCGGGCGGCGACGACTACGTCACCAAGCCGTTCAGCCTGGACGAGGTGGTGCTGCGGCTGCGCGCGATCCTGCGCCGGGTGCGGCCCGCGCAGGCCGGTGATGCGAAGCTGCGCTACCACGACCTGGAGCTGGACGAGGACAGCTACGAGGTCCGCCGCGCCGGGCGGCTGGTCACCCTGTCGCCGACCGAGTTCAAGCTGCTGCGCTACCTGCTGATCAACGCCGAGAAGGTGGTCAGCAAGGTGCAGATCCTGGACCGGGTGTGGGACTACGAGTTCGGCGGCGACAGCCGGATCGTCGAGTCCTACATCAGCTACCTGCGGCGCAAGATCGATTCGTCCGCGCCCTCGCTGATCCACACCATCCGCGGCGTGGGCTACGTGCTGCGGTTGCCGCCGGAGCACCGATGAGCGTCTTCCGCACGTTGCGCGGTCGGTTGGTGCTCGTGCTGCTGAGCGCGCTGGTGCTCGGTCTGCTGGCGATGGGGCTGACCAGCACCGCCCTGCTGAGCCGGTCGCTGATCGCCCGCACCGACGACCGGCTGGCCGAGCTGTCCGCACCGTGGGAGCACGGCGCGCCGCTACCGGATCCGACCCGCGCCCCACCGGAGCGCGGCCCGGGGCGCGGCGAGCTGCCCACCGAGTTCCGGGTGCTGGTGTTCGCTCCCGGTCGCGGGCAGCTCGGCGGGGTGCTCGGGAGCCCGGAGGGCGATGCGGGCGGACCGCTGCTGGTCGATCCCGAGCGCGGGCCCGAGATCGGGACGGTGCCGGACCGGGCGGGCGGTGCGGATTGGCGGGTGCGGACCGTCGCGCTGCCCAACGGGCACCTCGCCGTGCTGGCGCTGTCGCTGGCCGGGGTGGAGGCCACGGTGCGGCAGCTGGTGGTCATCGAGCTGGTGGTGGGCGGTGTCGTGCTGGTCGTGCTGGCGGCGGCCGCCGCGGTGACGGTGCGGCTGAGCCTGCGGCCGCTGGACCGCATCGAGCGCACCGCCGACGCCATCGCGGCCGGGCAGCTGGACCGGCGCGTGCCGGATCAGGACCCGCGGACGGAGACCGGCCGCCTCGGATCGGCGCTGAACACGATGCTCGGTCGGCTGGTGGACGCCTTGCAGCAGCGGGAGCAGTCGGAGCAGCGGCTGCGGCGGTTCGTCGCGGACGCCTCGCACGAGCTGCGCACGCCGCTGACGTCGATCCGCGGGTTCGCGGAGCTGTACCGGCGCAGCGACCAGCACTCGCCGGAGGACGTGCGGGTGATGATGCGCCGCATCGAGTCCGAGGCGGTGCGCATGGGCGGCCTGGTCGAGGACATGCTGCTGCTGGCGCGGCTGGACCGGGAGCGCACCGTGGACCTGGTCGAGCTCGACCTGGTGCCGCTGGTGCAGGACGTCGTCGCGGACGGGCGGGCGCGCGCTCCCGACCGGGAGATCACCGAGCGCGAGCCGGCGCAGCTGCGAGTGCTGGGTGACGGCCCGCGGCTCCGCCAGGTGCTGACGAACCTGGTGAGCAACGCGCTGCTGCACAGCACGCCCGGCTCGCCGATCACCGTCGAGGTCGCGCACGGCTCGGCAGGCGGGGGAGCACTCGCCGCCGCGGGAGCCGAGTTGACGGCAGGTGCTCCGGTCGCTGTGGTGTCAGTCGCCGACAGCGGCCCGGGCATCGCCGCCGAGCACGCGGGCCGGATCTTCGACCGCTTCTACCGGGTGGACGACGGCCGCACCCGGGAATCCGGTGGTACCGGCCTCGGCCTGGCGATCACGGCGGCCCTGGCCGAGGCGCACCACGGCCGGGTGGAACTGCGCGCGAACGCCGAGGGCGGCTGCACCTTCCGCCTGCTGCTGCCGCTGACCGGGGCGTGAGGCGGGCGGCGCGAAAGCGGCGCTCTGCACGGGGACGCGGTGGCGGTTTCGCGCGAAATCGCCACCGCGCCCGCGTCGGTCAGAGCTTGATGGTCGGGTGGTGGATGTCGAACCAGGTCGCCATGTCGAGGGCGCGTTCGAAGGTGAAGCGCGTCGGCGTGTCGATGTGCTCCGGGTCCAGCGCCAGCGCCTCGCGCAACCACCCGCCGTCCAGCAGGGACAGCGCTTCGTTGCCGGTGGCGGCCAGATCCGCCACCTGGCGCTGCAGGACCGCCGCGTACCTCGGGTCCTGTGTGGACGGATACGGGCTCTTCACCCGCTCCACCACCGACTGCGGCAGCGCGTCCGCGGTGGCGTGGCGCAGCAGGCTCTTCTCCCGGCCGTCGAAGGTCTTCAGCGACCAGGGCGCGTTGAAGACGTACTCGACCAGCCGGTGGTCGCAGAACGGCACCCGGACCTCCAGGCCGACCGCCATCGACATCCGGTCCTTGCGGTCCAGCAGGATCCGGACGAACCGCGTCAGGTGCAGGTGGCTGATCTCCCGCATCCGCCGCTCGGCAGCGCTCTCCCCGTCGAGCACCGGCACCGCCGCGATCGCTTCGCGGTACCGGTCGGCCACGTAGGACTCCAGGTCCAGCACGTCGCGCACGTGCGGGTCCAGCACCTGCGGGTGGTCGTCGTGCGGGGTGCGCACCGAGGCCATCCACGGGAAGGTGTCGGCCGCGCGGACCTCCGGGTCGTGGAACCAGCGGTAGCCGCCGAACACCTCGTCCGCGGATTCGCCGGACAGCGCCACCGTGGAGTGCTGCCGGATCGCCTTGAACAGCAGGTACAGCGACTGGTCCATGTCGCCGAGCCCCATCGGCAGGTCGCGCGCCTGCACGGTGGCCCGCCGCGCAGCCGGGTCGGCCAGCGCGTCGGGATCGAGCACGATGTCCTGGTGCGCGGAGCCGACGTGCTGGGCCACGTCGTGCACGTAGGGCGTGTCCGGCGTGGCGCGCAGCTCGTCGGGCACGAAGTTCTCCGCCTGACCGGCGAAGTCCACCGCGAAGCTGCGCACCTGCTCGCCGCTGCGGCCCAGCTCGATGCCCGCCAGTGCGGTGATGGCGCTGGAGTCCAGGCCGCCGGAGAGCAGCACGCAGCGCGGCACGTCGGCGATCAGCTGCCGCGCGACGATGTCGTCCAGCAGCTCCCGCACGCGCCGCACCGTGCCCTGCTGGTCGTCGGTGTGCTCGACGGCGCGCAGCTGCCAGTAGGTGCGCTCGTGCAGGCCGGTGCGGTCGACGGTGACGACGGTGCCGGGCTCGACCTCGCGCATGCCCGCCCACACCGCCTGCCGCGGGGTCTTGACCGGCGTGAACAGCTCGCGCAGCCCGTCGGCGTCGACGACCTTCTCGGCCAGCGGGTTGGCCAGGATCGCCTTGGGCTCGGAGCCGAACAGCACGCCCTGCTCGGTCGGGTAGTAGTACAGCGGTTTGATGCCCATCCGGTCGCGGACCAGCAGCAGCTGCTCGGTGCGGGCGTCCCAGACGGCGAAGGCGAACATGCCGTTGAGCTGCTCGGCGACCTGCGGGCCCCACTCCAGGTAGCCGTGCAGGACGACCTCGGTGTCGCTGTCGGTGGTGAAGCGGTGGCCGCGGCGGCGCAGCTCGTCGCGCAGCTCGGTGAAGTTGTAGGCCTCGCCGCTGTAGACGATCACCACGTCGCCGTCGGGGGAGGCCATCGGCTGGGTGCCGCCGGGCAGGTCGATGATGGCCAGCCTGCGGTGGCCGAGCGCGGCGTGCGGGGCCACCCAGGTGCCGCGGGCGTCGGGGCCGCGGCAGGACATGGTGTCGCACATCGCGTCGATCGCGAGTCGTTCGCGGGTGAGGTCGCGCTGGAAGTCGATCCAGCCGGAGATTCCGCACATGGCCCGGTCTCCTTCGCTGTTCGGATTGGCGGTCCCACGGGTTCCCGGAGGGGCCGTTACCCATGCTAAGGAGATCGTTGTATCGACGAAACAAGATGACCGGGTGAAGTCGGCCACGCACAATCCGTGCACAGCGGTCGAAACCGTGCATCAAGAACACGTCAACGCGCTGGTGGGCCGCATCAAGGTGCCGTCATGGGTCTCGACCGGGAACGGGGCCGGGGACTTCGCTGGATCCGGGCGGTCGCCGTACCCGGCGACCCGGATTCGAGTGAGGAGTGCGCAGCGGTGGCTGATCTGGCCTACGCCGTGTTGTTGATCGGCGGGTTCCTCGTGCTGGCCCTGACCTTGCGCGGTTTGGAGCGGTTGTGAGCGCATTGCTGGCCAACGTCGCCGGAGGCGTGTTGGCGCTGCTGTTGATCGGTTATCTGTTCGTCGCACTGGTTCGGCCGGAGAAGTTCTGATGAGTTCGCTGACGGTCGGCCTGGTCCAGGCCGGCCTCCTGATCCTGGCCATCGGCGTGGTTTACCGGCCTCTCGGTGACTACCTGGCCCACGTCTACACCAGCGAGAAGCACTGGCGCGTGGAGAAGGTGATCTACCGCCTGGTGCGCGTCGACGGCGACGCCCAGCAGCGCTGGACCACCTACGCCGCGGGCGTCCTCGGCTTCTCCGCCATGTCCATCGCGCTGCTGTACCTGTTGCAGCGGTTGCAGCCACTCCTGCCGTTGAGCTTCGGCCGCGGCGCGGTGGAACCCGCGGTGGCGTTCAACACCGCGATCAGCTTCGCGACCAACACCAACTGGCAGTCCTACGTGCCGGAGCAGGTCCTCGGGCACGCGGTGCAGATGACCGGGCTGACCGTGCAGAACTTCGTGTCGGCCGCGGTCGGCATGGCGGTCGCGATCGCGCTGGTGCGCGGGTTCACCGCGGCGGGCACCGGGCGCATCGGCAACATCTGGGTGGACATCACCCGGGGCTGCACCCGCGTGCTGCTGCCGATCGCGGCGGTCGGCGCGGTGCTGCTCATCGCGCTCGGCGGGGCGATGAGCCTCGCCTCGGGCATCGAGGTCGTCGGGTTGGACGGGCAGGCGCACACCATCGCCACCGCGCCGATCGCCAGCCAGGAGGCCATCAAGGAGCTCGGCACGAACGGCGGTGGCGTGCTCAACGCCAACTCGGCGCACCCGTTCGCCAACCCCGGCGGTATCAGCAACCTGCTGGAGATCTTCCTGATCCTGGTGATCCCGCTGGCCCTGACCCGCACCTTCGGCACCATCGTCGGCGACCGCCGCCAGGGCCGGGTGCTGCTGGCGGTGATGGTGTCGATCATGGCGGTGATGACCGCGGTCGTCTGGTGGGCCGAGAGCCACCCGAACGGTCCCGCCGCGCTGGCAGCCGGTGGTGCGCTGGAGGGCAAGGAAGCGCGGTTCGGGCTGTTCCTGTCCGGGCTGTTCGCGGTCGCCACAACCGGCACCTCCACCGGCGCGGTCAACGCGATGCACGACAGCTTCACCGGGCTGGGCGGCCTGGTGCCGCTGCTGAACATGCTGCTCGGCGAGGTCGCGCCGGGCGGTGTCGGCGCCGGGCTGTACGGGATCCTGGTGCTGGCCGTGATCGCGGTCTTCCTGGCCGGGCTGATGGTCGGCCGCACGCCGGAGTACCTGGGCAAGAAGCTCGGGCGGCGGGAGGTCACCGCGGCGGCCATCTCGATCCTGGCGATGCCGACGGTGGTGCTGCTCGGCGCGGGCACCGCGCTGGCGCTGCCGTCCACATCGGAGGCCATGGCCAACAGCGGGGCGCACGGGCTCTCCGAAGTCCTCTACGCCTTCGCCTCCGCGGGCAACAACAACGGCAGCGCCTTCGCCGGGTTGACCGTCACCAGCGACTTCTTCCAGATCGCGCTGGGACTGGCGATGCTGTTCGGCCGGTTCGTGCCGATCCTGGCGGTGCTGATGCTGGCCGGTTCGGTGGCCGCGCAGCAGCGCATCCCCGCCACGGCGGGAACCCTGCCCACCACCGGCCCGCTGTTCGCCGGACTGCTCGGCGGAACCGTCGTCCTCGTCGCGGCGCTGACCTTCCTGCCCGCCCTCGCCCTCGGCCCGATCGCGGAGGCCCTCGCATGAAGCCCTTGTATCGACCAGAGTCCTGTTCAACTGCACCTCAGCCGGAGCCCTGCTCAACCGCACCTCAGGGGAACGTGACGCAACCCAGCCACAAGAAACCGCGAAACGCGAGCTTGATTCCGGGCGTAACCACCACTGAAAATCCCGGAGAGGCGGGACAGCAGGCGGCTCCGCGCAAGCTCGCCGCCGGCGCGTTCAGCCCGCGCCAGCTGTGGAGCTCGCTGCCGGAAGCGCTGCGCAAGCTCGACCCGAGGCACCAGCTGGCCAACCCGGTCCTGCTCGTGGTGTGGGTCGGATCGGCGCTGACCACGGTTCTCGCCGTCGTCGACCCGAACCCGTTCAGCATCTCGGTGGCCGCCTGGCTGTGGTTCACCGTGCTGTTCGCCAACCTCGCCGAATCCGTCGCCGAGGGCCGCGGCCGGGCGCAGGCGGAATCGTTGCGGCGCACCAAGACCGAGGCCGTCGCGCGGCGGCTGGTCGACGGCGTCGAGGAGCAGGTGCCCGGCACGGCGCTGCGCGTCGGCGACCGGGTGGTCGTCGAGGCGGGCGAGGTGATCCCCGGCGACGGCGACGTCGTCGAGGGCATCGCGACCGTCGACGAGTCGGCGATCACCGGCGAATCCGCCCCGGTGATCCGGGAATCCGGCGGCGACCGCTCGGCGGTCACGGCGGGCACCACGGTGCTGTCGGACCGGATCGTCGTGCAGGTCACGGCGAAACCCGGCGAGACCTTCGTGGACCGGATGATCGCGCTGGTCGAAGGCGCGCAGCGGCAGAAGACGCCGAACGAGATCGCGCTGACGATCCTGCTGTCCACGCTGACCATCATCTTCCTGCTCGCGGTCGTCGCGCTGCAGCCGATGGCCGGCTACTCCGGTTCACTGCTGTCGGTGATCACGCTGACCGCGCTGCTGGTGTGCCTGATCCCGACCACCATCGGCGCGCTGCTGTCCGCGATCGGCATCGCGGGCATGGACCGGCTGGTGCAGCGCAACGTGCTCGCCAAGTCCGGGCGCGCGGTGGAGGCGGCCGGCGACGTGGACACCTTGCTGCTGGACAAGACCGGGACGATCACCTTCGGCAACCGGCGCTGCACCGAACTGCTGCCGGTCGGCGGCGTGACGCCGCGCGAGCTGGCGGAAGTGGCGCGGCTGTCCAGCCTCGCCGACCCGACGCCCGAGGGCACCAGCGTCGTGGCGTTCTGCGCCGAGCAGTTCGAGCTGCCCGCGCAGGCGCAGGGCGCGGAACTGCGCGCCGAGGAGGTCGCTTTCACCGCGCAGACGCGGATGAGCGGCATCGACATCGACGGCCGCGAGATCCGCAAGGGCGCCACCAGCGCGGTGCGCGCCTGGGCCGGTGGCGTGCCCGACGAAGTGGTGGAGCTGACCGACGGGATCGCCGCGCAGGGCGGCACACCGCTGGTGGTGGCCGAGCGCAGCGGTGGGAGCACCCGCGTCGTCGGTGTCCTCCGACTGTCCGATGTGGTCAAACCGGGGATGGCGGAGCGGTTCGCCGAGCTGCGCGCGATGGGCATCCGCACCGTGATGGTGACCGGTGACAACGAGCTCACCGCCAAGGCCATCGCCGCCGAGGCCGGCGTCGACGACTACCTCGCCGAGGCCAAGCCCGAGGACAAGATGGCGCTGATCAAGGCCGAGCAGGAGGGCGGGCGGCTGGTCGCGATGACCGGCGACGGCACCAACGACGCGCCCGCGCTGGCGCAGGCCGACGTCGGGGTGGCGATGAACACCGGCACGGCGGCGGCCAAGGAAGCCGGGAACATGGTCGACCTGGACTCCGACCCGACCAAGCTGATCGAGATCGTCGAGATCGGCAAGCAGCTGCTGATCACCCGCGGCGCGCTGACCACCTTCAGCATCGCCAACGACCTGGCCAAGTACTTCGCGATCCTGCCCGCGATGTTCGTGGCGATCTACCCGCAGCTGGACGCGCTGAACATCATGCGGCTGGCCACGCCGACCTCGGCGATCCTGTCCGCGGTGATCTTCAACGCGCTGGTCATCGTGGCCCTGATCCCCCTGGCGCTGCGCGGAGTCCGCTACCGGCCGACCACGGCCAGCGCCCTGCTGCGGCGGAACCTGCTGGTCTACGGCTTAGGTGGCATCGTCACGCCGTTCCTGGGTATCTGGCTGATCGACCTGCTGATCCGCTTCATCCCCGGCATCGGCTGAGCGGACCGGTACGCAATTTCAATGGAAATCGGACCTTCGATTTCAATGGAAGTTGCGGATCTCCCCGGTGTGTCGGGGACCGACACGCCGGGTGCTGTGGACGACTACCCGCGATTTCAATGGAAATCGGACGTCTGATTTCCATTGAAATCGCGGTACCGGAACCGAAGAGGTACCTGATGAAGAGCACGTTGTTGCGGCAGGCCCTGGCGGGATTGCGGCTGCTGCTGGTGGCCACGGTCGTGCTGGGCGTGGCGTATCCGCTGGCGATCTGGGGGATCAGCCGGATCCCCGGCCTGCAGGCCAACGCCGAGGGTTCGCAGATCGTGGTGGACGGCCGGGTGGTCGGCTCCTCGCGGATCGGCATCGACCCGGTCCCGGCCGACCCGGCGAACGACCCGTACTTCCACACCCGCCCGTCGGCGTCGGCCGAAGGGCCGCTGGGCCCGGGTGATCCGTCGACCACCGGCGGCACCAACCACGGCGGAGCCAACGAGGACCTGCTGGCCGCGGTGCAGGAGCGCCGCACTGCGATCGCCGCCCGCGAGGGCGTGGCGCCGGAGCTGGTCCCCGCCGACGCCGTGACGGCATCGGCCAGCGGCGTGGACCCGGACATCAGCCCGGCCTACGCGGAACTGCAGGCCCAGCGCGTGGCGCGCGTCACCGGGCTCCCGCTGGACGAGATCCGGCGCCTGATCGCGGAGAACACCACAGGTGGGGTGATCGCCGAGCGGGTGGTCAACGTGACGACCCTCAACGTCGCCGTCCACCAGATCAGCGGATCCGCTGCTGCGGGATGATTCGCCTGGTCAGGGCCCGTGAGTGCTTTGTGGTGCTATGGCACCTCAAAGTGCTCACGGGCATCTACCTGGGCAAATGCCGGCCTAGCGGGATCACGTGGGTCAGCAGCGGGTTCAGCCGCTATTAACAGCAGGTCGTAGGAGACTGGGAGCGTGGCGGAGAACGGACGGCGGCGCGGCGAGCTGCGGATCTACCTGGGAGCGGCTCCGGGCGTCGGGAAGACCTACGCGATGCTCAACGAGGCGCACCGCAGGGTCGAGCGCGGCACCGATGTGGTGGTCGGCTTCGTGGAGGACCACGGCCGGGCCAAGACCGCCGCGCTGCTCGACGGCCTGGAGGTCGTGCCGCGGGCGCAGATCGAGCACCGCGGCGTCGCGCTCACCGAGATGGACCTCGCCGCGGTGCTGGCCCGCAAGCCGGAGGTGGCCGTCGTCGACGAGCTCGCGCACACCAACGTGCCCGGCTCCCGCCACGAGAAGCGCTGGCAGGACGTCGAGGAACTGCTCGAAGCCGGGATCAACGTGCTGTCCACGGTGAACGTGCAGCACCTGGAAAGCCTCAACGACGTGGTGGAGGCGATCACCGGGATCCGCCAGCAGGAGACCGTGCCGGACGAGGTGGTGCGCCGCGCCGAGCAGATCGAACTCGCCGACATCACCCCGCAAGCGCTCCGCCGCCGCATGGCGCACGGCAACGTCTACGCCGCAGACCGGGTGGATGCCGCGCTGGGCAACTACTTCCGCACCGGCAACCTCACCGCGCTGCGCGAACTGGCGCTGCTGTGGCTGGCCGACCAGGTCGACGTGGCGCTGCGCCGCTACCGCGCGGAGCAGAAGATCACCGACACCTGGGAGGCCCGCGAGCGCGTCGTCGTCGCCGTCACCGGCGGCCCGGAGAGCGAGACGCTGATCCGCAGAGCACGCCGCATCGCCGCTCGCGCCGGCGCGGAGCTCCAGGTGGTGCACGTGCTGCGCAGCGACGGCCTCGCGGGCGCTTCGCCGAGCGGCGTCGCCCGCGCCCGCAAGCTCGCCGACGCGGTCGGCGCCAGCTTCCACACCGTCGTCGGCGACGACGTCCCGGAGGCGCTGCTGGAATTCGCCCGCGCCGCCGACGCCACGCAGCTGGTCGTCGGCACCTCCCGCCGCTCCCGCTGGGCGCGCCTGTTCGACGAGGGCATCGGCGCGCTCACGGTCCAGAAGTCGGGCGCCATCGACGTGCACATGGTCACCCACCCCGAAGCCGGCGGGCGGCAGCTGCTGAGGAAGATCGCCCGCAACCCGCTCTCCGCCGCGCGGAAGTCCTGGGCGTGGGTGCTCTCGGTGCTGCTGCCCGGGGCGGTCACGGCGGTGGCCTACGCCGCCGGTTTCGACGCGCTGTCCACGGACGTCGTCGGCTACTTCCTGGCCACCGTCATCGTCGCGCTGGTCGGCGGGATGGCTCCGGCGATCGTCGCCGCGCTGCTTTCGGGCGGCCTGCTGAACTTCTTCCTGACACCGCCGCTGTACACGCTGACCGTCGCCGAACCGCAGAACCTGGTGACGGTGATCGCGATGATGATCGTCGGCATGGTGGTCGCGTTCACCGTCGACCGCGCGGCGCGGCTCGCCGACCGGGCCAGCAGCGCGCGCACCGAAGCGGCGCTGCTGACCTCCTACGCCCGGACCGTGCTCACCCACCCGGATCCGCTGGCCCGGCTGCTGGAGAAGGTGGTGGAGAACTTCGGCCTGACCTCGGCGGCACTGCTGGAGCGCACCGACGACGGCTGGCAGGTCGCCGCCGCCACCGGCTCCGAGCGGTGCACCCGGCCGGAGGATTCCGATGTGGACATCGAGGTCAACCAGGACGTGCACCTGGTGCTCAGGCGACCGGGCCGCCGACCGCTCCCGGCGGCCGACCGCACCGTCCTGGAAGGCGCGGCGGGACAGGCGCTGATGGCGTTGCGCCAGCAGCGGATGGCCGCCGAAGCGCAGGAAGCCCAGCGGCGCGCCGACGCCACCCAGCTGCGCACCGCGCTGCTGTCCGCGGTCGGCCACGACCTGCGCACCCCGCTGGCCTCGATCAAGGCCTCGGTGAGCAGCCTGCGCGCGCCCGACCTCCAGCTCTCCGCGGCCGACACCGCCGAGCTGCTGGCCGGCGTGGAGGAGTCCGCGGACCGGCTGACAGACCTGGTCGGGAACCTGCTCGACTCCTCCCGGCTGGCCACCGGAGCGATCGCGCCCCGGCTGCGCCCGGTCGGCTACTACGAGGTCGCGGCCAGGGCGCTGGCCGGTCTGGACGGGCAGCAGCACGTCGACGTGGAGATCGACGAGTCGCTGCCCCCGGTGCTGGCCGACGTCGGACTGCTGGAGAGAGTGGTGGCCAACGTGGTGCAGAACGCGCTGAAGTACGGCCGCCCGGGCGGCGGCCGGATCGGCGTCCGCGCCAGCGAGCACGCCGCCCGCGTGGAGCTGCGGGTCGTCGACCACGGGCCGGGCCTGCCCGAAGGAGCGGCGGACACGGTGTTCGCGCCGTTCGAGCGGCTCGGCGACCTCGGCGACACCGGCCCGGCCGGAGTGGGGCTGGGCTTGAGCGTGGCGCAGGGATTCATGACGGCCATGGAAGGCACGATCCGCGCCGAGGACACCCCCGGCGGCGGCCTGACGATCGTGCTGTCGCTGCCTGCGGCGGACGGACAGGGGAGACGATGACGAAAGTCCTGGTGATCGACGACGAACCGCAGCTGCTGCGCGCGCTGCGGATCAACCTGAGCGCCCGCGGCTACGAGGTGCTCACCGCGGTGGACGGTGCGGCGGCGCTGCGGGCAGCGGGCGAGGGCAAACCCGATGTGGTGGTGCTCGACCTCGGCCTGCCGGACATGGACGGCAGCGAGGTCATCGCGGGCCTGCGCGGCTGGACGACGGTGCCGATCATCGTGCTCTCCGCCCGCACCGACTCCACCGACAAGGTGCTGGCGCTGGACGCCGGAGCCGACGACTACGTGACCAAGCCCTTCGGCATGGACGAATTGCTGGCCCGCCTGCGCGCGGCGGTGCGCCGCGCCAGCACCACCGGAGCGGTCGACCAGCCGGTGGTGGAGACTGCGACGTTCACCGTCGACCTGTCGGCGAAGAAGGTCCTGCGCGACGGCGCGGAGATCCACCTGACGCCGACCGAGTGGGGCATGCTCGAAGTCCTGACCCGCAACCAGGGCCGCCTGGTGGGCCAGAAGCAGCTCCTCAAGGAGGTCTGGGGCCCCCAGTACGCGAACGAGACCCACTACCTCCGCGTCTACCTGGCCCAACTCCGCCGCAAGCTGGAACTCGACCCCAGCCACCCCAAGCACCTGATCACAGAACCGGGAATGGGCTACCGCTTCGAGCTCTGACCCGAGGTGAAGGGCGCTTCACGCCGAAGTGCTCGGCGAAAAGCGCCCTTCACCCCACTGTGAGCCCCGCCCGCGTGGCCACCGCCTGCGTCGGGGTCAGTTGTTCCCGAAGGCGGTGGTCCACGCCTGCGTTTGCGGGTTCTGCCATTCCTGGTGCCAGAGGAACTGCTCCTCCCACGACGTGGCGAGCGACCAGATGTCGCGTTCGTGGTTCAGGACGTGGCCCTCGCGGGAGGGTTCTTTCCCGAAGTACGGGTAGATCCGCAGGTGGTCCGGGCTGCACGAGTGCTCCGGAGTGCCGTACCAGGCGTCGCGGCGGGCTCCCGCTACGAGCAGCATCCACCGGTGCCCGTACAGCTGCCGCCGCACGCCCATCAGGCCGCGGAACAGGTCAGGGCCAGCGGCGCCGACCTCGGGGCAGGACGATCCCTCGGAGCTGATCCAGACGTGGACTTCTTGGCCGACGTGGCTCCACTTGACCACGCAGGACTGGGCTTGTCGCTCGGGGCCGAACCCCAGTACGGTGCGCGTGTTCTCCACTGCTGATCAACCCCTGCTCTTCAGCTGGTCCAGGTAACGGGCTGTGTTGAGCCACTCGTTCTCCAGTTGTCGCCTTCTGCCGGGATCCAGGTTCGGGTCCTGCAGCAGCCGGTCGTAGTTCGCCAGTTCCTTGTTCACCCGAGCGATCTCCTCCAGCCGGGCCGCCTGGTTGTCGAGGTTCACGGGTGGGCTGTCCGGAACCGGGTCCGACGGTGGTTGTGGTGGGCCGTTGCCGTCGTCGAGCCAGCTTTCCGGGATGTCTTCGTTGGCCCAGTCCGGCAGTTCTCGACCGGGAGGCTCCGGGGCCGGGGCCGGCGGTGGTTCCGGGTCGGGTAGTGAGTCTGAGCCCTGGGGGCCGAATTGGTGGCCGTCCCACGGGTTCGGGGCCGGTGGTTCCGGGCTGCGCGGTGGGGGAACGGAGTCGAGGTCGGCCCAGGGTGGCGTGTTGTCCGGGGCGTGGCGGCCCACGTCGCTGACCCGGTCCGTCGTGCGGGCTGCGTCGGCCACGCCGGAGAGCGCATCGGCGCCCTTTGCGACCTTGGTCGCGACGCCGGCGCCGCCGAAGATGCTGGCCACCGCGTCCGGGGCCATCGAGCCGAGGGCCTTGGCCGGGTTCTGCTTCCAGCCGTCCACGTCCACCACCGTCTTGACGGCTTGGTAGGGGTTCTCGACGACCGACTGCAGGGTGGTGGTCGCGGCTTCGTTGAACTTCGCGTATCCCTCCGGGTCGATGAAGTTCATGCCGGGCATGCTGTAGTAGTACGCCTTGCCCAGGCCTACGCCGAGTCCGACGATGCCGGTGACCATGCCGACGGTGCCCTCGACCGCACCCGCACCGAATTCGTAGGCCGTATCGCCGAGGACTTGGAGGCTGTCGACGAGATCCGCCAGCAGACCGGGCTTTTCCGGCGCTCCGGCGAGCGACTTGAGGACGATGCCCGTCGCGCGCTCACCGGCCGCCTGCACCGCGGCCTTGGCCGCCTCGATCTCCTGCTGCGCACGGGCGCGCGCCTCCGCTCCCGGGTCCACGAACGCAGCGGGTGGTGCGCCGGAGCCACTGGCGTTGTAGGCCTCGACGGCCGCGTTGTGCTTGCGGGCGGCCGCTTCGGATATCTGGACGGACAGGTCGAGTTCCGCCTTCGCCTGCTGTGCGCGCGGTTTCTCGGTGGCCAGCACCTGGTGGTAGTCCAGGACTGCCTGGCCCGAGCCGGTGAGCGCGTCGGCTGCCTTGAGCCACTCGCCCGGTGCCCGCTCCAGGTAGTTGGCCCGGAAGGCGTCACCGGCCTGGCCGGTCCAGCCGTCGGAGTCGATGGACTTGATGCCCTGCCCGGCGCGCTCCAGCGCCGAACCGAGCTTGACCAGGTGATCGCCGATCTCGGCCACCGTGGCGGGATCACCGGGGATGACGTCCTGCGGGCCGATCCCGGCCAGCTGACCGAACTTGTGCAGCTCGTTCCGCGCCGAATCCAGGTCCTCGCTGAAACTGCTCTGGTTGCTCACCATCAGTGACCACCGAACCTCTGCAGCTCCGCAGCTGCCTGGGTGTCCATCTGGTGGTAGGCGGCGCGGGCTTCGCCGAGCGCGTCCACCGCGGCATTGCCGTCCTCGATCAGGTAGCGCGTGCCCGGCTCCCAGGCTCGGCCGAAGGCGATGAGCGCGCCGCCCAACGCCTCGTGCCCGACGTGCACGGCGGAGCCCTGGAGGTAGTCCGCGAGACCCATGCCTTGTGCCGCGCCTGCGGCGGAGAAGCCCCAGCTTCCCATCTCGCCGAGCTCGGCGATTGCCCCGCGGACACCTTCCTCCGCGCCTTGCAGCGCGGTCATGTCGACGCGAAAACCGTCGTGTGCCATCACTTCCCGCTTTCGGTGAGTGCGATCTCGTCCGGTACGAGGCCGGTGACCGGGCCCAGCGCGGTGCTGTGCTCGGTGCCGGCGTCGATGACCAGGCCGGTTCCCCTCGGAAGGGCGGGCAGAACCTGGTCGAGCAGTTCCACCCCGGTCAGCTCCGCGTAGCGCACCGCATCCGCACCGCGGCCGGACTGCCGGTAGAACTCGGCCATCCGGGCCTCGGTGGTGAACGCGCCGAGCCAGGACAGCTCGCCGTCGCGAGCCGTGAGCACCGCCACGCCACCGTCCTCATCGGACACCGGTGTGAACAGCGCGGTGCCGCGGAGCACTTCGCCGAGGCGCTCGACCGTGATCCGGTCGGTGCGGAACCCCTGCAGCGCGTCGATGAGATCGGCGGCTGGATCGCGCGGGGTGAAAAGCACCCCGCTGAGGCGTAAAACCCCAGCAGAGCGCGGAAACCCGATTCCCGGGCGTGCATGTGCAAGCGTCATGGTGCCACGCCTCCCCAACGTGGACAATGAAGATCAACGGGAGGGACCGTACCGAGTGGACTCATCGGCGGAGTCGATCTCGGACTTGTTCACCATGTCGCTTGAATCACCGAGCTTATTGCTCCCTTCGGCGGTAAAGGGCCGGGTTTCATGAGGTCTTCCTCATTTTCGCCCGCACGCGTTCGTCGGCCGGTAGATCAATTCTCGAATTTGAGAAAGCGATTCCCGCCGCGGCCGGAGAAATGCGGGATCCGAGCGTGGTCGGCGCGGCGGGCAAACGCGACCGGAGCTGCGGCGGGAGGGGTTTTGTCGGGTTTCGCTTCGCTCTCGCCGGACCGGTTCGTTGGTCGTCCCATTCGCGATTGCGCATTGCCGCGTTGGGTTCCTGTGAAGTTCTCGCGAGTTGGTGACGGGCGGTGAACGCCGCTGCTAGTGTCGGCGGACGAAACGGTGATCAGAAGCCGCTAACCTGGGGGTTTTCCCGCGATGACGACGCCAGTACCGCCGCCACCGCCGCCGGCTCCGGGCGGCGGCCAGACCCTCACCGTGAACCGGGACAACGTCCTCGAAGTCCGCAAGGTCATCCTCTCCGCAGCCGAACAGGCGCAGATGAAGCTCAGGGCGCTGCAGCCCAGCTTGATAGTCCAAGCGCCTGCGGGCGACGAGGTCAGCAAGACCTCGGCGGCGGTCTGGACCGCGAACCTGGTGGGCAACCCGGACTCCCACTACGTCCGTCTCCTGCAGTACGTGGACAACGTCGTCGACCTCGGTCGGCAGCTGGAAGAGGCGGCCAAGCAGTACGGGTACACCGACGAGGAGATCGTCGCGTCCTTCAACGTGCACCAGGGGCAGATGTGAGTGTTTCGTCGCGCGTTCGCCGGTCCGGCGGACTGCTCGGGCTGAGTGCCGCCGCGCTCCTGGTGGCCGGCTGCACGGTGAACGGGCCGGATCCGGTGCCTGCCGGTGAATCGACGCCCGTGGGTGAGACCAGCGCGGAAACGGCATTCCCGGAGCGGCCCGCGGAACTCCCGGTCGCTGGCGCGCAGGACGCGGAGATCTGCACGTGGCTGACCGGCCAGCAGATGACGCAGCTGAAGGTCGCCCGGCCGAGTCCGGTGATCAAGAACGGCAACAACTACAACGGCTGCGGCTACTCGTCGGATGGAACCTGGGCCAACGCTGGGGTGTCGCTGCGGGTCGTCCCGGAGCCCCTTGATGTCTTCGCGACAAAGCTCAACAGCTCCGAGGTGTCGCGGAAGACCTTCGAGATCAACGGATTCGGCGCGTTGCAGAGCCAGATCGCCGGCGCTGAGCGGCTGGGCTGTTCTGTGTTCGTGGACGTTGCCCAAGGGCAGACGCTCTACGCCGAACTGAGCCTTCTGTCCGTGGGCGAAATGGACAACGAGCAGATGTGCGAGAAGGCCGCGCAGGCCGCTGGGGCGGCCGTGACGAGCTTGCAGGCCAAGGGCTAGGGGGGCGTTGTGACGAGCATCGATCCGATCCGCGACATCCGGTTCGAGGGGATGGACATCCCCCAGCTGCAGGAGTGGATCACGCAGGTCAAGCAGGGGCGCGGCACGGAGTCGATGCAGTCCGCGGTTCGGGCGCTGGACGAGTGCGTCCAGGTCGTCGTCGACCTGGACGACACCCTGCGCCGGGAGCTCGGCAAGCTGCAGATCGCCTGGGAGGGCAATGCGGGCGACCTCGCCGCCGCCGCGACGCAGCAGCAGGCGGTGTTCATGTCCGACGCCCCGGACCCGCTGCGGGCCTCCGCGCAGAGCGTCGACGAGCAGGGTCGCGGGTACGAGTCGGCCCGCCACACGCTGCCGAACAGCGATGAGCTCCGGCACAAGCAGTCGGAGAACGCCGTGGAGTGGGCCGGTGGCGCTTTCGGCTACGAGAGCGACTACGACAAGGAAGCCAAGCAGATCGACGCCAACAAGAAGGCCGCCCAGGCGGCTCTGGCGTCCTACCGCGACACCTCGGTGGAGCAGGCGAACACCTACCAGCCGCTGCCGGAGATGCCGCCTGCGACCGTGACCGCGCAGTCGGCCTCGCCCAGCGGCATGGCGGGCTCGGGGCTGGGATCGGGTGTCGCCGTGGCCGGCATGATCGGCGGTTCGGCGCAGCCCGGCGTCGGTTCGCCCGGCGTGGGCACTCCGGGTTCGCCGGTGCCCGGCGGCGGGTTCGTGGTCGGGGGCGGCGATGGCCGTCCCGGTGAGCGGGGCGTTCCGCGCCCCGGGGAGCGCCCCGAGGACCGGAAGAAGGCCGAGATCGACAAGGGCGGCGAGGCTGACCCGACGCCCGAAGCGACCGGCGACAGCGGTGGCGTCAGCGCCGGAACCATTCTCGGGATCGCAGCCGGTGGTGCGGCTGTCGCAGGCATCGGTGCGTACGCGGCGAGCCGCGTGCTCGGCGGCCGTGGTGCTCCGGTGCCCGCAGGCGGCCCGGCGCCCGGCGGGTCCGTGGCGCGCGGCGGGAGCGTCGGCGGCGGCCCGGGTGACACCACGGCGGGCAAGGCCGCTGGCAACACCCCGGGCAGCAGGCCGGGAGCGGGCTCGCTGATGGGCCCGGCCGCGACCCGCGGCGAGAAGCGCAGCGAGGACGCCGAGCACGAGAACAAGTACGTCGCCGAGGAGACCCCGTTCGACGACGAGCGGCTGGTCGCTCCGCCGGTGCTGGGTGGCGACGAGCGCAACGACGACCCGCCCGCCGAGTCCGAGCCCGAGCCGAAGAAGCAGGACTGACGTGCGCCCTGGAGCAGAAGCAGATCCGATCGTGCTGTCCACATTGGAATTCGATGTGGTCTGCGAGGCGGAGAAGCTCACCGAGCACCGGCACATCGTGCTCGACGTGCCGAGTCCCGGAACGACCTACACCGAGCGGGCCGAGCTGGTGTCCGAGGCGTGGGCGTCGTTGCGCGCCAAGCGCCTCGCCGAGGCCGCCCGCGACCGGCTGGACGTCGACTTCGCCGACCTGGTCGGCCTGCTCGACCGCCCGCAGCGCAGCGTGGACGTGCGGATCTGGGCGGACCGGTCGATCCGCGCGCTGGCCTCGGCGAACGGCTCGGCCGGCCTGCTGACGATCGTCGACGCCGACGTGGTGGAGCTGACCGCGATCCGCGGCGGAGCGCTGGCCGAAGCGGCGGTGTCGGTGGCCGGCGACATGCCGCCGGGCCCGGGCCGCGCGGTGAGCCTGCCCAACGACATCCTCCGCAAGGCCAGCGACTACGCGGGCCCGAACAACCCGCTGGAGTTCAGCGACGAACTGCGCATGCTGGGCATCCCGGCGGACGACGCGGCCGACGTCGCCCACATGGCCAACGGCATGGGCATCCGCGGCCAGTTCGGCGTGGAGGCCAGCCGGAACCGGGGCCGCCCGGACCGCGCGAACCGCGTGGTCGCCTTCCACGACACGGACCAGGGCCGCTACCTGCACGTGGTCCGCTCCAGCGGCGACGGCCGCCGCTGGAGCACGATCGCCCCGGCGGACAACGCCCGGATCGCCGAGTACACCAGGGAACTCCTCGCGGAGATCTGGGAGGACTGACGACCGCGGCCGTCGACGGGCCACGACCGCCGCAGGTGGTCGTAGCCTGGTGGCTGGAGGTGGCGGCTTGGTCGGGTATGCGGAATTGGTGGCGCGAGCTCGGGCGCTGGCCGATGGCGGGCAGCGGCGGGTTCTGGGGATCGCCGGGGCTCCTGGGGCTGGGAAGGGAACCGTCGCCGAGCGGGTTCTGGGAGAGCTCGACGGCCGCGCCGTGATCGTGCCGATGGACGGGTTCCACCTGGCGAACGCGCAGTTGCGGAGGTTGGGGCGGCAGGATCGCAAGGGTGCGCCCGACACCTTCGACGCCGCCGGGTACGTGTCGTTGCTGCGGCGGGTGAAGGACGCCCGCGAGACGGTCTTCGCGCCGGAGTTCCACCGCGAGGTCGAGGAGGCCTACGCCGGGGCGATCGCGGTTCCGCCGGATGTTCCGCTCGTCATCACGGAGGGCAACTACCTGCTGCTGGACACGCCACCGTGGTCCGAGGTGCGCGGACTGCTCGACGAGTGCTGGTTCCTCGCCCCCGACGACGGAACCCGCGTGCAGCGGCTCATCGCCCGGCACGTCTCGCACGGCCGGACGCGGGAAGCCGCCGAGGAATGGGTGCGGCGCAGCGATGAGGCCAACGCCGCTCTGATCGCGCCCACCCGGGCGCGCGCCGATCTGGTCGTCGTCGGCGATCCCCGCTGACCGTCAGGGGCGTTCGGCGAGTTCGGCGCGCACGTCGTCCGGGATGCGCCCGGTGTGGTCGATCGGCGTCCACTGCTCGCTGCGGATCCACTGCGATCCGCAACCGCGGCAGGCCAGCAGCGGCAGACCGTCGAGCTGCTTGCGGGTCCGGTGCCAGGAGCACAGGGACCGGCAGGCGTGCACGGCCAGCGTCATTCCGGGTCGCCCGCCGGGTCCGTGAAGGTGGAGTGCGTCGACGTGGGCGGCTCCGTGGGCGGATCGTCCGTCGTCGGAGGACTGCTCGACGTGCTGCTCGGCGGCGGTTCCTCCGTCGGCGTCGGGTCGGGCTCCGGGTCCGGCCCGGGGGGCGTCGGGACCGGCGGCTGGCCGGGTGGCGGCGCCACGTCGCTCGACGAAGTCCGGGACGTGCTGGACTCCGCGCTGGTGGTGCTGGTGCTCTCCTCGGAGGTCTCCCCGCCGGTGGGCGGCGGAGGCGGCAGCAGCGACGGGACGGACGTCGTGGTCGCCGGGCGGGAGGTCGCGGTCGGCTTCAGCGAGAAGTCCGGCGTCGCCTCGGTCTGCTGCTGGGTGCCCGCGACCATAGCGGCCGTCGTCGCGAACACCGTGGCCACCACGATGCCCGCCGCGGCCAGCACCACTAATCGCTTCGGCCGGGCGTCCGGGTCTTCCACCTGCAACGGATCCATCGGTGTCCCACTCGTCGGCGCTTCGAGCGGTCGTGCACCGGATGTCCCGAGAACACCGGCCTCCGCCGAATCGCGGCGGATCATACCGGCTCGGCCCGACCCGGTGGACGCGCTGGGGCGGGCCGCGGGGCGGTGCGGCATCATGCCGGACGTGACGGATTCCGGAGCCGCGCGTCTGACCGCCTGGGTGCACGGGCATGTGCAGGGCGTGGGTTTTCGCTGGTGGACGCGGTCGCGGGCGCTCGCGCTGGGCCTGGTCGGCAGCGCCACGAACCTGCCCGCGAGCCGCGTGGAAGTGGTGGCCGAAGGACCTCGCGAAGCGTGCGAGCAGCTCCTGGCGGCGCTGCGCTCGGGGGAGACGCCGGGCCGCGTCGACTTCGTCGCCGAGCAGTGGTCGCAGCCCAAGGGCGGCCTGACGGACTTCGTCGAACGCTGAGGCCGATACGTTTGCGCTGGTCAGGGTCCGTGAGTGTTTTCAGCTGCCATAGCCCCGCAAAACGCTCACGGCCCATCACCTGCCGAAACGCTTCGGTGCTCCGATCGATCAGCGCGGATCTCCGCCGTCGTCTCGCTGGTTCGCCAGCGGTTCTGCGTGGTCCGGCGGGGCGGCAGAGGTAGGCTCGGCCGGACGTGACCAGGGGTACCAACCACGGGAAAGGTCGATCGCAGCCGTGCACCTGAAGAGCCTGACGCTGAAGGGGTTCAAGTCCTTCGCCTCGGCCACCACGCTGCGCTTCGAGCCTGGCATCACCTGCGTCGTCGGGCCGAACGGCTCCGGCAAGTCCAACGTGCTCGACGCGCTGCGCTGGGTGATGGGCGAGCAGGGCGCCAAGGACCTGCGCGGCGGCAAGATGGAGGACGTCATCTTCGCCGGCACCGCGGGCCGCGCCCCGCTGGGCCGCGCCGAGGTCACGCTGACCATCGACAACACCGACGGCGCGCTGCCGATCGACTACACCGAGGTCTCCATCACCCGGCGGATGTTCCGCGACGGGGCCAGCGAGTACGAGATCAACGGCAGCTCCTGCCGGCTGATGGACGTGCAGGAGCTGCTCTCCGACTCCGGTATCGGCCGCGAGATGCACGTCATCGTCGGGCAGGGGCAGCTGGCGTCGATCCTGCAGGCCAAGCCCGAGGAGAACCGCAGGCTCATCGAAGAGGCCGCGGGCGTGCTCAAGCACCGCAAGCGCAAGGAAAAGGCGCTGCGCAAGCTCGACGCGATGCAGGCCAACCTGACCCGGCTGACCGACCTCACCGGTGAGCTGCGCCGCCAGCTCAAACCGCTCGGCAAGCAGGCCGAGATCGCCCGCAAGGCCCAGACCGTGCAGGCCGACCTGCGCGACGCCCGGCTGCGCCTGATCGCCGACGACCTGGTCACCGCGCGCGCCGACCTGGCCCGCGACGAGGCCGACCAGGAGACCGCGCGCGCCAAGCGGGCCGAGGTCGAGCGGGCGCTGCAGTTCGCGCAGTCCGAGGAGAAGACGCTCGAAGAGCAGGTTGCCGCGGACGCGCCGCGCCTCCACCGCGCCCAGGAGACCTGGTACCGCCTGTCGGCGCTGGAAGAGCGGCTGAACGGCACGCTGCGGCTGGCCGTGGAGCGGCACCGGCACCTGACCGCGCAGACCGAGGAGCAGCGGTCGGGCCGCGATCCCGATCAGCTGGACGCCGAGGCCGAGGAAGCCGCTGAGCAGGAGATCGAGCTGCGCGAACAGCTCGAAGAAGCCCGCGAGGCCTTGCACGAGGTGGTGCAGCGCCGCTCGGAGCTGGAATCGGCGCTCAAGCAGGCCGAACAGGCCCACCTGGCCGCGGTCCGGGCGATCGCCGACCGCCGGGAGGGCGCGGCGCGGCTGTCCGGTCAGGTCGAGTCGCTGCGCGGCAAGGTCAGCGACACCTCCGACGAGATCGAGCGGTTGTCCGACGCCCTGGAGGAAGCCAGCGCCCGCGCCGAGGAAGCCGAGCGGGCGCTCGCCGACGCCGAGGAGGAGAGCGGCGGCTACGACTCCGACGACGCGGGCTTGCAGGAGCGCCGCGAAACAGCTGCCGAGGCACGCGATGCAGCGCGGGCTCGGGTGGAAGAGCTGGTCAAGGCCGAGCGGGCCGCGGAGCGCGAGATCGCTTCGTGGAAGGCCCGCGTCGAGGCGCTGTCGATGGGCTTGCAGCGCAAGGACGGCGCGGGCGCGCTCATGGCGGCCGGTGACCGGGTTCCCGGACTGCTCGGCTCGGTCGCGGCGCTGCTGACCGTCGAAGCCGGTGCGGAAGCCGCGCTGGCGGCGGCTCTCGGCGCGGTGGCCGATGCCGTCGCGGTGCGCGGCGTGACCGACGCGGTGGCCGCGCTGGAGATGCTCCGCGCCGACGAAGCGGGCCAGGCGGGGCTGCTCATCGGGACCGAGGTGGACCTCGACCGGTCGAGCTGGCCGCAGCTGCCCGGAACCGCCCGCTGGGCGGCGGATCTGATCTCCGCGCCGGAGGGCCTGCGCGCGGCGGTGCTCAAGGCCCTGGACCGGGTCGCCGTCGTCGATTCCCTGGCCGAGGCGGGCGAAATCGTCCAGCGCCACCCGGAAGTCCGCGCGGTGACGGCCGGTGGCGACGTGCTCGGCGCGCACTGGGCGATCGGCGGTGGCGAGAGCCGGCAGAGCGCCATCGAGGTGCAGGCCGCGGTCGACGAGGCCGAGCGCGAGCTCGCCGCGGCCCAGCGCCGCGCCGAACAGCACTCGGCCGCGCTGGAAGGCGCACGGGCGGAAGAGGAATCCCGCCGCGCCGAGGTCCGCGCCGTCCAGGAGCAGATCAACGACGCGAAGGTCCAGCGCGCCCGGAGCACCGAACGGCTCTCCAGCCTCCAGCGCGCGGCTCGCTCGGCGGCGGCCGACGTCGACCGCGCGCGCGATCAGCGGGTGAAGGTCGAGCAGGCCCGGGAGCAGTCCCTGGTCAAGCTCGCCGAGCTCGAAGAACGCCTGCGCGTGGTCAAGACCGAGCAGGACGAAGCAGCCGAGCCCGACACCGCCGATCGCGACCGGTTCAGCGCCGAGCTCAGCACCGTGCGCCAGCAGGAGATGGACGCCCGCCTCACCCAGCGCACGGCCGAAGAGCGCGCACGTGCGGTGCAGGGGCGCGCGGATCAGCTGCGCCGCGCAGCGCGGCACGAGCGCGAAGCGCGGGCTCGAGCGGAGGCGGCGCGCAAGGCGCGGGAACGCGCAGCGCGCGTGACGCAGGCCGTGGTCTCGGGCTGCGAGACGGCGTTGGAGCGCATCGCGCAGTCGCTGCGCGCGGCTACCGAGGAACGGGATGTCGCGCAGGCCAAGCAGAGCGAGCACGAGCAGGCGCTTGGCGTGATCCGGGCGCGGGTGCGGGAGCTCAGCGGTGAGCTGGAGAAGCTGACCGACGCGGTGCACCGCGACGAGGTCGTGCGCGCCGAGCAGCGGCTGCGCATCGAGCAGCTCGAAACCAAGATCATCGAAGATTTCGGCATCGGCCTCGACGACCTGGTGGACGAGTACGGGCCCACCGTGCCGATCCCGCCGGGCCCGGCCGAGATCGCCGAGTACGAGGCGGCCAAGGAGCGCGGCGAGGACGTCAGCGCACCGCCGCCGGTGCCGTTCGACCGCGCCACCCAGGAGCGCCGGGCCAAGCGCGCCGAGAAGGACCTCTCCCTGCTGGGCAAGGTGAATCCGCTCGCGCTGGAGGAGTTCGCCGCGCTGGAGGAGCGCTACAAGTTCCTGTCCACGCAGCTGGAAGACCTCAAGGACAGCCGCCGCGACCTGCTCAGCGTGGTCAAGGAGGTCGACGAGAAGATCCTGGAGGTCTTCTCCTCGGCGTTCGAGGACGTGGCGCGGGAGTTCGAGACGGTCTTCAAGGTCCTGTTCCCCGGCGGCGACGGGCGCCTGACGCTCACCGACTCCGAGGACATGCTGACCACCGGTGTCGAGGTCGAGGCACGCCCGCCGGGCAAGAAGGTCAAGCGGCTGTCGCTGCTGTCCGGTGGCGAGAAGTCGCTGACCGCGGTGGCCATGCTGGTGTCGATCTTCCGCGCCCGCCCCTCGCCGTTCTACGTGATGGACGAGGTCGAGGCGGCGCTGGACGACACCAACCTGCGCCGTCTGATCACCCTGCTCGACCAGCTGCGTACCACCTCGCAGCTGATCATCATCACGCACCAGAAGCCGACTATGGAGATCGCCGACGCCCTCTACGGCGTGACCATGCGCGGCGACGGCATCACGCAGGTCATCTCCCAGCGGCTGCGCGGTGAGGCGGAGAAGGACCCGTCACCGGACGCGCCCGCCGAAGGCGACGTCGCAGCCGTTCTGGACTAGGCGGCCGGTTCGGCAAAGCGGGCACAAGGCACCGGCACCGGTGCGGCCGGAAGCCGCACCGGTGCCGACGGGTTCTCAGAGGGTGTCTTCGATCTTGATCTGGCCGCGCTGGACGACCCACTTCTGGTTCTTGTTGGTGTCTCCGCAGCGCCAGAGGTGCACCTTGTCGCCGTTGTTGCGGGTGTTCCCGGCGTCCAGGCACATCTCCTTGCCGGTGCCCGCGGTGTCCTTGACGACTAGCTGGCCGTTGCGGAGGATCCACTTCTGGTTCTTGTTGGTGTCTCCGCAGCGCCAGAGGTGCACCTTGTCGCCGTTGTTGCGGGTGTTCCCGGCGTCCAGGCACATCTCCTGCCTGGTGCCGATGGTGTCGACGATCCTGATCTGGCTGCCGTCGATCGCGAACTTCTGGTTGTTGTTGCGATCGCCGCAGTCCCAGAGGTGCGACTTGTCGCCGTTGTTGCGAGTGCTCCCCACGTCGAGGCACTTGCTGCCCGTCGCGGCGGCGTTCAGCTCGGCGGACGTGGCGGCGGAGGCGGGGAGCGCGACCGCCGCGGCGAGTGAGACTGCGGCGGCTCCGACGACCGCGTAGCGGGCAAAGGCGGTACCGAG
Source organism: Saccharopolyspora antimicrobica (assembly GCF_003635025.1). Lineage (GTDB taxonomy): Bacteria > Actinomycetota > Actinomycetes > Mycobacteriales > Pseudonocardiaceae > Saccharopolyspora > Saccharopolyspora antimicrobica. Next base: position 4,267,045 of record NZ_RBXX01000002.1, read on the forward strand.
ATGACTCACTTCGGTTGGTCCCTTCTTGGGCATGGCCGGGACGCGGAATCGCCGCCCCAGCACGAGAAGTCACTGCGTGTGACTGGCGGGAGATTATGGGGCGCCGTCGACGGCGCACCGCCGACACGACACGACACGCGAAGGATTCACACGATGGAACGGGGTGACGCGCCGGAGCGAAAACCTGCGTGGCCGCGCGGTTTTCGCGCACCACGGCCCGGATCGCCCCGCCGCCCGGAGTCGGCCCAGCAGGAATCGACGGCCCGGCCGACCAGCCGGTTCGCGTTCAGGCGGTGATGCCGAGGGCGTAGCCGACGCCGAAGGCGATCAGGGCCGCGACCGCGGCGGTGCCCGCCACCACCGGCCAGCCGGGGCGGTGGTTCACCCGGCGCGCCGGAATCCGCTGCGGCGCAGCGCGGTTCCACAGCTCCGGTCGCCGCAGCTCGGCGCGGCAGCGCTCGCAGTCGGCCAAGTGCGTGCGCATCACGAGCCACTCCACGTCGTCCAGCGATCCCGCGGAGTAGGCGTTGAGCTTGGCCCGGAATTCGGCGTGCTCGTCCTCGTGCACCATCGACCCCCGTCCCCAGTGCGTTCGTGTGGTTATCGTCCCAGCGGAAGCGGTGCTGAAGAGCGCGACCGGTCGGTTTCGGCGCGGAGATCCGCGTGCGGGAGGATGTTCGGCGGACCGGCAACCGCGCGCGGCGTCCACCGGAGCTCAGGAGGAGACCATGACCAACCCCTACGGCCCGCCGCCAGGCCAGCAGCCGTACCCCCAGCAGGGGTACCCGCAGCAGGGTTACCCGCAGTCCGGCCCGATGCCGATGCAGCAACCGATGGCACCGCAGGGCTATCCGCAGTCCGGACCGATGCCGGTGGCGCCGCAGGGCTATCCGCAGCAGGGCGGCTACCCGCAGCAGGGCTACCAGCAGCCGGCCCCGCCGCAGCCGCAGATGGCGCCGCCCGCGCCGGGCATGGCACGAGTGCTGATCGACTGCTCGTACCACTGGATCACCTGGGCCTTCATGCTCTTCAAGCCGCAGGTCACCATCAACGGCCAGCCCGGCCCGATCCTGACCTGGGGCAAGACCCCGGTCGACCTGCCGCCCGGCCAGTACCAGATCCAGGTGCACGTCAACTACCTGTGGAAGCTGGGCTACGCGAGCGCGGTGATCCCGCTGACCGTCGGCCAGCAGCAGGACGTCTACTACAAGGCGCCGGCGTTCCCGTTCATCGACGGCGCGGTCGGGCCGACGCCGCAGGACGCGCCCGGCACCGGTATCGCCATGGGCATCTTCTTCGGCAGCATCGGCTTCGCCGTCCTGATGCTCCTCATCTCGATCATCACGACCGCGTCGATGTGATCGGCCACCGGGGTCGGTTCCCGCCGAAGAACCGACCCCCGTGGCTCAGGGCTTGTCGGCGTGCTCGACCTCGGGTTCGGTCGCGGGGTGGCGCAGCGACAGCAGACCGCCCACCACCAGCGTCACGAGCACGCCCAGCGGCGTGTACCAGGGGTAGGCCAGCGACTCCTGGCCGCCCTCACCGTCCGGGAAGGTGATCCCGAGGATCACCACCGCCATCACCGCGACGGTGGCCAGGAACGCGATCACCGCGTCGGTCTGGCTCGCCCGTTTCACCGCGAGCCCCAGGAAGAACGAGCCCAGCAGCGCGCCGTAGGTGTACCCGGTGATGCTCAGGCCCAGCTCGATGACCGGGTTGTCGGTGTTGGTGAACATCGAGGCGAACACGAACAGCACCGCGCCCCACACCAGCACCCAGATCTTGGCCTGCCGCAGGACCGCGCCGTCGTCCAGCGGGCGCTTGACGAGCCGCTGGTAGACGTCGGTGACGGTGGAGGTGGCCAGCGAGTTCAGCGACGAGCTCATCGCGGCGGCCAGGATGCTGGCGATCAGCAGGCCGGCGATGCCCGGCGGCATCTGGGTGACGATGAACGTCGGGAACAGGTCGTCGTTGGTGGCCATGCCCATGTCCTTGGGCTTCACCCCGTTGTAGAACGACCACATCATGGTGCCGATCAGCAGGAACAGCCCGAACTGGAAGAAGACCAGCACGCCGCTGCCGATCAGCGCGGTCTGGCTGGCCTTCAACGTCCGCGTCGCCAGCAGCCGCTGAACGATGAGCTGGTCGGCGCCGTGCGAGGCCATCGACAGCATCGCCCCGCCGACGACGGCGGTGATGAAGGCGTAGGGCGAGGTGAGGATCGACGAGCCGAAGTCGAGGAACTGGAACTTCCCGGCTTCGACGGCGTTGCCGAACCAGTCGGCGGGCAGCTTCCCGGCGAGCAGCGCGACGGCGATGATGCCGCCGACCACGTAGAGGATCATCTGCAGCGCGTCGATCCACACCACCGCGCGGGTGCCGCCGAAGTAGGTGTAGAGCACCGTGACGATCGTGATCACCAGGATGATCTGCCAGAAGGAGACGTCGAACCCGGCGGCCGAGAGCATTACCTTCACCGGGATCGCGGTGGCGAACAGCCGCACACCGTCGGCCAGCAGCCTGGTGATCAGGAACGTCGCCGACGCGGTGACCTGCACGCCCGACCCGAACCGCTTGCCGAGGTAGGCGTAGGCGGTGACGAGCTCGCCGCCGTAGTAGCGGGGCAGCAGCACGAACGCGACCACGATCCGCCCGATCAGGTACCCGATGGCCAGCTGCAGGAACGTGAACGAGCCGAGGTAGGCCACGGTCGGCGTGCTGATCACGGTGAGCGTGGAGGTCTCGGTGGCCACCACCGCGAAGCAGACCGCCCACGAGGGCATGTTCCGGTCGCTGACGAAGAAGTCCTTGGCGGAGCGCTGCTTGCCGGCCAGCACAACGCCGAGCACCGGCATGAGGATCAAGTAGCCGATGATGATCGTGACGTCTACGGGATGCACTGCGCCTCCTGCGTCGTGTGGCGGGGCTGCACGTGCAGCCGTCTCGGCTGGTGGATGGCCGGGTCCGGCAACCGCAGCGGTCCGGCTCCAGGTGTGATGCTGCCCAACAACCGGGGCCCGGCGGCCCCCGTGGTGCCCGGCGTGTTGCCGGAACTGCCGTGCCAGGTGAGGAACCCGAGCAGCGCGGTGAGCAGCGCTTCCTTGCTGTCGGCCGGGAGCCCGAGCTCGTCGCTGACCAGCACGGGGACGTCCAGCAGGCGGCGCAGCGCGGCGAGCAGGACGGGATTGCGCACCCCGCCGCCGGAAGCGACGACGCGGACGGCTCCCGCCGCGCGGCAGGCATCGGCGATGGTGCGCGCGGTCAGCTCGGTCAGCGTGGCGAGCAGGTCGGCGTCGGCGATGTCGACCTGAGCCAGCGCCCGGTCCAGGTATGCGGCGTTGAACCGCTCCTTGCCGGTCGACTTCGGCGGCGGCAGGCGGTAGTACTCGTCGGCGAGCAGCGCGTCCAGCAGATCGGCGCGCACGGTCCCGCTGGCGGCGATCGCACCGCCGGTGTCCTGCGGTTCTCCGTTCACCCGGGCGGCGGCGAGGTCGATCAGCGCGTTGCCGGGGCCGGTGTCGTAGGCCAGCGGCCGAGCGCCGCCGACCACGGTGATGTTGGCGATGCCGCCGATGTTCAGCGCCACGCCCGGACCCGGCTCGTCGGCCAGCCACAGCGCGTCCAGGACACCGGCCAGCGGAGCGCCGTGCCCGCCGGCGGCGACGTCGCGGGCGCGCAGGTCCGACACCACGGGCAGTCCGGTGGCCTCGGCGATCCACGCGGGCTGCCCGATCTGCAGCGTGCCGCGCGCCCGACCGTCCTGAACCCAGTGGTAGAGCGTCTGGCCCAGCGAGGCGACGAAGTCCGCGCGGCCGTCCGCCAACTCCAGCCCGACGCCCGCCGCGGTGGCGAAGTGCTGCCCGACGAGGGTGTCCAGCCGGCACAGCTCCGCAGCGCTGCACGGCGCGGGCGGCAGCGCCGCCAGCAGGTCCCGGTGCAGGTCAGGGGGATAGGCCACCGTCGTGCTGCCCAGCGGCCGGAGCTCCAGCACGTCGCCGTCCAGCCGCAGCTCGGCCGCGGCGACGTCGACGCCGTCCATCGACGTGCCGGAGATCAGCCCGAGCACTCGCCACCAGTTCACGTATGTGGTCTATTGCACAGTCAATGACAAATGCAAGCGTCGAACACGTTTTGTTGGTTATTTGCCCACTGCACCGCTTCAGCGCAGCGACCCGTCCGGGGCGTGTGCCAGCGCCGGAATCAGCAGGTGGGAGGATGGGCGCGTGACCACCTCTACCGTGATTCTGATCATCGTCGCCGTGGTGCTGGTGCTGGCGATCGCCGTGATCGCCGGTGTGGTGCTGAACCGCCGGCGCCGGATCAGCCTGAGCGAGCAGGACGACAGCACTGCGCCGACCGAGCCCGTCAAGGGAGGCAGCTACCGCGCGGACGGCGGGATCAGCCTGTCCAGCGGCGGCACCACCACGGCCGCCCCGCCGGAACATCCTGCGGGCGAGCGCACCGAGGTGGAGGGCCAGCCCGGCGTCGGTGACGACGCGGCGGTCCCGCGCGACACCGAGCGCCGCGGCATCGTCGACGTCGAGCTCCCGGACGGCGGCGGGACGACGACGGCGGAGCCGCCGGCTCCCGAGAAGCCCTCGGCTCCGGAGGCCGCGGAGAAGCCCTCGGCCCCCGAAGCCCCTGAGAAGCCCGAAGCGCCTGTCGAGCCCGAGGTGCCGGCGCAGGAGCGCGTCGAGCCGGTGCCCGAGCCGATCCCGGCGGAGCCAGAAGCCGTCGAGGAGATCGAGGAGATCGAACCGACGGCCGGCCGCCTGGAGCGGCTGCGCGGTCGCCTGTCGCGCTCCCGGTCGACCTTCGGCCAGGGTCTGCTGGGCCTGCTCGGCGCGGGTGACCTCGACGAGGACTCCTGGGAGGAGATCGAGGACACCCTGCTGCTGGCCGACCTGGGTGCGGCCACCACCACCGAGATCACCGAGCGCCTCCGCACCGAGATCGCCTCGCGCGGCGTCCGCACCCCGGAGCAGGCGCGTGCCCTGCTGCGCGAGGTGCTGGTGGACGCCCTCGGCCCGGACATGGAGCGCGCGGTGCGAGCGCTGCCGCACGGCGACCCGGCCGACGGCGGCAAGCCCGCCGTGGTGCTCGTGGTCGGCGTCAACGGCACCGGCAAGACCACCACGACCGGCAAGCTGGCCCGGGTCCTGGTCGCCGACGGCCGCACGGTCCTGCTCGGCGCGGCCGACACGTTCCGCGCGGCGGCGGTCGAGCAGCTGGCCACCTGGGGCAGCCGGGTGGGCGCCGAGGTCGTCCGCGGCAAGGAGGGCGCGGACCCGGCGAGCGTGGCGTTCGAGGCGGTCAGCCGCGGCTCGGACACCGCAGTGGACGCGGTCCTGGTCGACACGGCCGGCCGCCTGCACACCAAGACGGGCCTGATGGACGAGCTGGGCAAGGTCAAGCGCGTGGTGGAGAAGAAGGCCCAGGTGGACGAGGTCCTCCTGGTCCTGGACGCCACGACGGGCCAGAACGGCCTGATCCAGGCCCGCGTCTTCTCCGAGGTGGTGGACGTGACGGGCATCGTCCTGACCAAGCTCGACGGCACGGCCAAGGGCGGCATCGTCTTCCAGGTCCAGCGAGAACTGGGAGTCCCGGTGAAGCTGGTCGGCCTCGGCGAAGGCCCGGACGACCTGGCCCCCTTCCAGCCGGAAGCCTTCGTGGACGCCCTCCTCGACTGACCGACCCGGACGGCCCCCGCACCAGGGTGCGGGGGCCGTCTGCTGTCCGGGGTTTGCCGGTGGAAATTCGGTCTCCGGTGTCGGTGGCGGGACTTAGGTTGAGGTCGTGGCCGGGATCGATTACGTGCGGGGAGACGCGACTGCTCCGCAGGGCAAGGGCGTCAAGGTGATCGCTCATGTCTGCAACGACCTGGGTGGATGGGGCAAGGGGTTCGTCGTCGCGATCTCCCGTCGTTGGCCGGAGCCGGAGCAGGAGTACCGGCGGTGGCACCGCGAGCGCGCGGGCAACGACTTCGCGTTGGGCGCCGTGCAGTTCGTTCAGGCCGGCCAGTGGATCTGGGTGGCGAACATGGTGGGCCAGCGCGGCATGCGCAGGGGCAGCAAGGGCGTGCCCGTGCGGTACGAGGCGATCGACGCGGCGCTCGGCTCGGTCGCGGACAAAGCGCTCGAACTGGGTGCGTCGGTGCACATGCCCCGGATCGGCTGCGGGCTCGCGGGCGGCGAGTGGCCCCAGGTGGAGCCGCTGATCCAGGACCGCCTCGTAGCGCGCGGAGTGCCGGTCACCGTCTACGACCACGCGGCCTGACACGCGACTTGCACGCCGCGAGACAGCGCGTTGCTCCGCCGGACGAGTTGCTGCTCTTCTGGGCCCGCTGAGGACGCCACCTGGCTGGGCTCGCTTTCGCGTTCGTCGTCCGTCAGCTGTCTGTATCGGAGAGTCTTCGTGGCGAACAAGGAGAGCCAGAGCGTGGTGTTGAAGAGAAGGCTCAGCGCGGAGTTCTGAAACCACGTAGAGGCGAAGTACGCGCCCAGCGACAGCACGGCCACGCCCCAGAGGGCGATCTGGAACGGCGTCCGCCTCGGCTCCGAACGGAAGCTATCCACCTTCACCTCGTTCGACTTGTGCACCTGACTGACCGCGCTGGCGCTTCCAGCGGAAGCAGGCGGCTGGAGATCAACTGCGCTGGCAGCTCGAACGGTATCCGTTTTGTCATGGTGAGCGGCTGTTTGTCGGGATGATCACGGTGGTTGGTGGTGGTTCTCACCAGGCGGAAAATTTGTCTGACGACTGACGTGTCGCATACCGTCTGGCGGGAGGTTTCGGGATGCGAGTTGTCGGGCGGCGGTCTTCCGTCGACGAGGTCATCGCCGCGCTCAGCGAGCAGTTGGCGCAGGGGGCTTGGGCTCCGGGAGAGCGGATACCCACCGAGCAGGACCTGGTGGCCGAGCTCGGCGTGAGCCGGGCCGTCGTTCGGGAGGCTGTTCGGGCGTTGGTGCAGCTGGGGTGCTTGGAAGCCCGGCAGGGCGCCGGGACGTTCGTGGTGTCCGCGGCCGATCCGACGCCGATGCTGCGGCAGCTGCGGCTGGCCGCGCTGCGCGATGTCTTCGAGGTGCAGCTGGCCTACGACGTGCAGGCCGCGCGGCTGGCGGCGCAGCGGCGCGAGGACGCCGACGTGGCGCGGTTGCGCGAGCTGCTGGACCGGCGCGACCGGGCCGCGTCGCCGGAGGAGTTCGGTGCCGCCGACGTGGAGTTCCACTCCGCCGTGGTCGACGCCGCGCGCAATCCGCTGCTCACCGAGATGTACCGCTACCTGCGCGAACGTCTTCGCGAGAGCCTGGTGGCGCTGCGCGCGGACAGCGCGCTGAGCGAAGGCGGTCCGGAGGCCCACCGCGCGCTGTTCGACGCGATCTCCGGTCGCGATCCCGAGGCCGCCGCCCGGGCTGCTCAAGCCGTGATCGAACCGTGCCTGACGTCGCTGCGGGGCGTCGTCGACGAGAGGGGAACTGCGCAGTGAGTACCGGAGTCCAGCGGGCACCCGAGCGCGCTGCGGGCAAGGCCGCGGTCGCCACCATGGTGCTGATCGTGCTGGTCGCGCTGGCGCTGCGGCCGCCGTTCACCGCCGTGGCGCCGCTGCTGGAGCGGATTCAGCAGGACCTCGGGGTGTCGAACACCTTCGGCGGGGTGCTGACCACGTTGCCGGTGGTGTGCCTGGGCGTGTTCGCGTTCGTCGCGCCGGTGCTGCGGCAGCGGTTCGGCGACGAGAAGGTGGTCGTCGGCTGCCTGGTGGTGCTGGTGGTCGGCAACTCGCTGCGAGCGCTCGGCTCGACCTGGACGCTGCTGGCGGGCACGGTCGTCGTCGGAGCCGCGATCGCGGTGGCGAACGTGGCGCTGCCCGGCCTGATCAAGCGCGACTTCCCGGACAACATCCCGGTGATCACGGCGGTGTACACGGTGTGCCTGACGCTGGGCGGCGCGTTCGCGGCCAGCATCGTGGTGCCGGTCGGCAACGCGCTGGGCTCGGCCTGGCAGGCCCCGCTCGGAGTGCTCGCGATTCCGGTGCTGGTGGCCCTGGTGATCAGCGCTTTCGTCCTGCGCCGCGGTTCCGGTGCGCCGCCGCAGCCCTCGCGCCCGGGGGCGCTGTGGCGCACCCCGCTGGCCTGGCAGGTGACCGCGTTCATGGGGCTGCAGTCGGCGATGGCCTACGTGGTGTTCGGCTGGCTGCCGACCATGCTGCAGGGCCGGGGCATGAGCGCCGGGCTGGCCGGGCTGGCGCTCGGCATCCAGGCGGCGGTGCAGTCCGCCGGGTCGCTCGCGGTTCCGGTGCTGTGCCGCCGCTTCCGCGACCAGCGGCCGATCTCCACCACGCTGGCGGTGTGCATCGCGCTCGGGTTCACCGGGATCCTGGTCGGTCCGGTGGCCGCGGTGTGGCCGTCGGTGATCCTGCTCGGGATCGCGCAGGGCGCGTCGTTCGGCCTGGCGCTGACGGTGATCGGGCTGCGCTCGCCGGACAGCGACACCGCGGCCGCGCTGTCCGGGATGGCGCAGGGCGGCGGGTACCTCATCGCCGCGACCGGCCCGCTGCTGATCGGGCTGCTGCACGACCTGGCGGGCAACTGGACAGCCCCGCTGGTGCTCCTGCTGGCCTGCTGCACCGCCTGGTTGATCTCAGGACTGCTCGCCTGCCGGCACCGCCAGGTTCCCTCAGTGCAACAAGGCGGCGCTCTCAGAGCCTGATAGTGGTTGCGTCGCGTGGGTGGTCGCTTGGCGGAACCTGAGTGCTTCCCTGGACTGCGGGTGCCCCTCCTGATGTATGAACGAATACACGGCGGAGGGGCCGTCCTCGCCAGGAAAGCACTCAGAACCCGCGGGTGGTCGACCTGCGTGCGCACTCGAAGCGGCTGGCGCCGCTTGCACAAGCGCGGACGGCTACGCCGACAGTGCTCTCACAACACGCGCTTAACACACCGTGCGGCCGATTTCACCGCGCTGAAACAGCGGAACGGGCCGGCTGAAACAGACGCTCCCGATGATGCGGCGCAACTCGGTTCGCACGGGAGGCGATGTGAATTCAGGCGACACCGCGTGGGTGCTCGTGAGCGCGGCTCTGGTCCTGCTCATGACCCCTGGTCTGGCGTTCTTCTACGGTGGCATGGTGCGCTCCCGCGGCGTGCTCAACATGCTGATGATGAGCCTCGGCAGCATCGGTGTGGTGGGCGTGCTGTGGGTGCTCGTCGGCTACTCCACGGCGTTCGGTTCCGACGTGGGCGGCGTCGGTCTGCTCGGCAACCCCGCTGAGTTCTTCGGACTCGGCTCGCTGCTCGGCGAGGAGCAGCTCTCCGGCACGATCCCCACCCTGGCCTTCGTCGGCTTCCAGGCGATGTTCGCGATCATCACGGTGGCCCTGATCTCCGGCGCGATCGCCGATCGCGCCCGCTTCGGGCCCTGGCTGCTGTTCGCCGCGCTGTGGGCGGTGGTGGTGTACTTCCCGGTCGCGCACTGGGTCTTCGCCTTCGACACGACCGACGAGGCGGGCAACGTGACCGCGGTCGGCGGCTGGATCGCCAACCGGATCGCCGCGATCGACTTCGCAGGCGGCACCGCGGTGCACATCAACGCCGGTGCCGCGGCGCTGGCGCTGGCCCTGGTGCTGGGCAAGCGCACCGGCTGGCCGAAGGACCCGGGCAAGCCGCACAACCTGCCGTTCGTGGTGCTCGGCGCGGCGCTGCTGTGGTTCGGCTGGTTCGGGTTCAACGCCGGTTCCGCGCTGGCCGCCAACACCACCGCCGCGATCGTCCTGGTCAACACGCTGGTGGCCACCAGCGCCGCGATGCTCGGCTGGCTGCTGGTGGAGCGCATCCGCGACGGCCACGCCACCACGCTCGGCGCGGCCTCGGGCATCGTCGCCGGGCTGGTCGCGATCACCCCGGCCTGCTCCTCGGTGACCCCGCTGGGCGCCATCGCCATCGGCGCCATCACCGGTGCGGCCTGCGCGCTGTCGGTCAGCCTCAAGTTCCGCTTCGGCTACGACGATTCGCTGGACGTGGTGGGCGTGCACCTGGTCGGCGGTCTGCTGGGCACCTTGCTGATCGGCCTGTTCGCGTCCTCGGCCGCCCCGGCCGGGGTGGACGGCCTGTTCTACGGCGGCGGGCTGGACCAGCTGTGGCGGCAGGCCGTCGGAGCGGTCGCGGTGCTGGTGTACTCGTTCGTGCTCAGCCTGGTGCTGGCGCTGCTGGTGAAGGCGGTCGTCGGCTTCCGGGCCGGCGAGGAGGACGAGGCCGTGGGCATCGACGAGACCGAGCACGCCGAGGCCGCGTACCACTTCGGCGACCGCGGCTCCGCCCGCCGAACCCCGGCAGGCGAGGCGGCACGCGAACTGGAGGACAGCCGCGCATGAAACTGGTCACCGCGATCGTGCAACCGTCCAAACTGGACGACCTGAAGGAGGCGCTGGCCCGGCTCGGGGTGCTGGGCATGACGGTCAGCCAGGCGCAGGGCTACGGCAGGCAGAAGGGCCGCACCGAGGTCTACCGGGGCGCCGAGTACCCGGTGGACTTCATCGAGAAGCTGCGCGTCGAGGTCCTGGTCGAGGAATCGGCCGTGGACGAGGTGGTGGACGGCATCGTGCACGCCGTCCGCACCGGCAACGTCGGCGACGGCAAGGTGTGGGTCACGGCGGTGGACACCGTGGTCCGCGTCCGCACCGGGGAGACCGGCCCCGAGGCGATCTGACCCGTGCCTGGTGGGAGGGCGTCTTCGGCCATCCGGCCGGAGGCGCCCTCCCGCCTTTCGTGAGTGATTTTCCGGCCAGGCGCGGGCCGAGGTGAGTAGCAATACGCAGCCGCACTCAGGGAGCTTCACGGTCTCGCCGGGGCGCTCCGGGCGGCAGACTTCTCAGTGCGACGAGGGAAGTCAGGGGGAACCGGAGGGGGCACCCGCCCGCACTGGGGGTCGGGCGGGTGATTCCGGGCCTGGCGATCGCAACGGGGGACCCGCGCGGATGGCAGGGGAAGGGCCATCCGGGCGGACTGGGAGGTGCACCAGGGGGCTGGTGCTGTGAGGCGGCTCGCAGGGGAGGCGGGCCGCCTCTTCCCGTTCCGGGACGGCGGCCACCAGGCCGGATGAAAAATCCTTAATTGGAACCGCGTTTCGCCGGGTGCGGCACCGGGGCCGGACCTGCCGGGCAAGATCGATCGACGCGTAATCTAGTGCTCGTCGTGGACATACGGGACTCACCACCAGTGGTCGCAAACCCCCCGCCGACCGTGCGCGTCGGCCGCCGATCCCTCGTCGTCCTGGCCGGACTGCCAGGCGCGGGCAAGAGCACGGTGCTGGGCAAGCTCCGGTCGGACGCCGGCATCTCGGCGCTGGACTCCGAGCAGGTCCGCGCGCGCCTGCGCGAGGTCCTGCCCGCCCGGCTGCCCTACCGCTACTACCGGCCGGTGGTGCACCTGGCGCACCGGAGCCGCATCGCCTGGTACTGCCTGACCACCTCCGGCCCGGTCGTCGCGCACGAGCCCGCCACCCGGGCCACCACCCGCGCCATGCTGGTGGCCTTCGGCTGGCTGAGCGGACGGCAGCGGGTGCTCGTGTGGCTGCACGCCGATCCGCGCGACGCGCTGGCCGGGCAGCAGCAGCGAGGCCGGCTGATCCGCCGCACCTCGTTCCAGCGGCACGTCCAGCGCGCGGACCGGATGTACCGGAGGTTGCGCGGGGGAGAGGTGCCGCGTGGCTGGCAGCAGGTGCGGCTGCTGACCCGCGACGAGGCCGCGCACGGGCTCCGGCTGGACGTCCGGACGTGATGTGCGTCCCGTTGTGCCGGGGCGGCGCGGCGGGCCCGGATCCCGATCGCTAGGCTGAATCGCTGGTGCGGTGACCCGGAGGTCGCCGCTCCTGGCTGAGAATCATCGAGCTGCGGGTGACTGGCAACAGGGTGTGCGTCCAGCGGAACGCGCGGTTCGACAAGCGCAAGCGACAGCCCCGTGGTCGGGCAGAACCACCGCGCCGACCCCTCGCCCCCACCTAGGCGGGCAGTACCGGGCCGTTTCCGCGATCCATCAGCCCCCTGTCGACCCCACCGAGGAGACCCGCGTTCAGCATGCAGACCTTTGACGAGCTCGACCTCGACCCGCGCGTCCGCCAGACGCTGACCGAGATCGGCTACGAAACCCCCTCCCCGATCCAGGCGCAGACGATCCCGCTGCTGCTGGAGGGGCGGGACGTGCTGGGTCTGGCGCAGACCGGCACCGGCAAGACCGCCGCGTTCGCGCTGCCCATCCTGTCCCAGCTCGACCTCAAGGCCACCGGCCCGCAGGCCCTGGTGCTCGCCCCCACCCGGGAGCTGGCCATCCAGGTCTCCGAGGCCTTCCAGCGCTACGCCGCGCACCTGCCCGGCTTCCACGTCCTGCCGATCTACGGCGGCACCGGCTACGGCCCGCAGCTGGCCGGCCTGCGCCGCGGCGCGCACGTCGTGGTCGGCACCCCCGGCCGGCTGATCGACCACCTGGAGAAGGGCTCGCTCGACCTGACCGGGCTCAAGAACCTGGTGCTCGACGAGGCCGACGAGATGCTGCGGATGGGCTTCATCGAGGACGTGGAGCGGATCCTGCAGGCCGTGCCGGAGAGCCGGCAGGTGGCGCTGTTCTCCGCGACCATGCCCGGCGCGATCCGCAAGATCAGCCAGAGCTACCTCAACGACCCGGCCGAGATCTCGGTCAAGACCAAGACCAGCACGGGCACCAACATCGCCCAGCGCTACGTGCCGGTGCGCGGCTCGAACAAGCTGGACGCGATGACCCGGATCCTCGAGGTCGAGTCCTTCGACGCGATGATCGTTTTCGTCCGCACCAAGCAGCTCACCGAGGAGCTCGCGGAGAAGCTGCAGGCCCGCGGCTTCAACGCGGCGGCGATCAACGGCGACATCGCGCAGGCGCAGCGGGAGCGCACCATCGGCCACCTCCGGGACGGCAAGATCGACATCCTGGTGGCCACCGACGTCGCCGCCCGCGGCCTGGACGTCGAGCGCATCTCGCACGTGCTCAACTACGACATCCCGCACGACACCGAGTCCTACGTGCACCGCGTCGGCCGCACCGGCCGCGCCGGGCGCAGCGGTGAGGCGATCCTGTTCGTCTCGCCGCGCGAGCGCCACCTGCTGCGCGCCATCGAGCGGGCCACCCGCCAGCAGATCCAGCAGATGGACCTGCCGACGATCGACGCGGTCAACGACCGCAGGCTGGCCAAGTTCGCGCAGAGCATCACCGACACCCTGGCCAAGGGCGGCCTGGAGGTGTTCCAGGAGCTGGTGCGCGAGTACGAGCAGACCCACGACGTGCCCGCCGCGGAGATCGCCGCCGCGCTGGCCGCCATGGCCCAGGGCGACCGCCCGCTGCTGCTGGAGGCCGAGCCGGAGCCGCCGCGCCGCGAAGGCCCGACCTTCCACCCGAACAGCTCCGACACCGAGACCTACCGGGTCGAGGTCGGCCGCCGCAACCGGGTCACCCCGCGCGCGCTGGTCGGGGCGCTGGCCAACGAGGGCGGCGTGCCCAGCAAGTACATCGGGCACATCGACATCCGCAACGAGCACACGCTGATCGAGCTACCCGCCGACCTGCCGGAGGAGCTGCTCAGCAAGCTGCGCAACACCCAGGTGGCCGGGCGTGGCCTGCGCATCAGCCGCGCGGACGGCGAGTTCATCAGCCGCCGCCCCCGCCGTCCCGCCCGGGATGGCGGTCGCGACCGCGGCGGTGACCGCCGCCCGCACCGCAAGGGCCAGCGCTCGCCGCAGTCGCGTGGCCCCCGTCGCGAGGACTACCAGCGCAGCTGACGAGTTTTTCCGCTGCACTCACCTTGCGTAGCGTTGCCGGTAGCGGAGCCTCAGCGCCCGCCTCGCCAGGCGGCCGCTGGGAACCCGCGGCCGTGCAAGTTGCGTGGGTGAACCCGAGCTGGAGGCCGAACCCCGGGTGGCCGCACCGCCACCCGGGGTTGCGCCATTTCCGCGATTGCGCTGCCCAGCCCGCACCGGACGGCGGGCGCGGCCAGTTACCCTCGCATAGGTAATCCATCGACTCTGGAGCCCGTGAACCCGTGTTCGACACTCTTTCCGACCGGCTCACCTCGGTCCTGACGAACCTGCGCGGCAAGGGGCGGCTGTCCGACGCGGACATCGACGCCACCGCGCGGGAGATCCGCATCGCCCTGCTCGAAGCAGACGTGGCGCTTCCCGTGGTGCGCAGCTTCATCAAGGGTGTCAAGGAGCGCGCCAAGGGCGCCGAGGTCTCGCAGGCCCTCAACCCGGCCCAGCAGGTCATCAAGATCGTCAACGAGGAACTCGTCACCGTCCTCGGCGGCGAGACCCGGCGGCTGGAGTTCGCCAAGACCCCGCCGACGGTGATCATGCTCGCGGGTCTGCAGGGTGCCGGTAAGACGACGCTGGCGGGCAAGCTCGCCAAGTGGCTGTCCGGGCAGGGCCACACGCCGCTGCTGGTGGCCTGCGACCTGCAGCGCCCGAACGCGGTGAACCAGCTGCAGGTGGTCGGCGAGCGCGCCGGGGTGCCGGTGTACGCGCCGCAGCCGGGCAACGGGGTCGGCGACCCGGTCGAGGTGGCCCGCAACAGCATCGAAGAGGCCCGCCGGGCCCAGCACGACGTCGTCCTCGTCGACACCGCCGGCCGGCTGGGCGTCGACGAGGAGATGATGAAGCAGGCCGCCGACATCCGGGATGCGATCACCCCGGACGAGGTCCTGTTCGTGCTCGACGCGATGATCGGTCAGGACGCGGTCAACACCGCCGAGGCCTTCCGCGACGGCGTCGGCTTCAGCGGCGTGGTGCTGACCAAGCTCGACGGCGACGCCCGCGGTGGTGCCGCGCTGTCGGTCCGCGAGATCACCGGCCAGCCGATCATGTTCGCCTCCAGCGGCGAGAAGCTGGAGGACTTCGACCTCTTCCACCCGGACCGGATGGCCAACCGGATCCTGGGCATGGGTGACATGCTCACCCTCATCGAGCAGGCCGAGCAGGCCTTCGACCAGGAGCAGGCCGAGAAGGCCGCGGAGAAGCTGGGCAGCGGCCAGCTGACGCTGGAGGACTTCCTCGAGCAGATGCAGGCGGTGCGCCGGATGGGCCCGCTGCAGAACCTGCTGGGCATGCTGCCGGGCGCCGGTCAGATGAAGGACCAGCTGGCCAACTTCGACGAGAAGCACCTGGACCGCATCCAGGCGATCATCCGCGGCATGACGCCCGCCGAGCGGGCCGACCCGAAGATCATCAACGCCTCCCGCAGGCAGCGCATCGCGCGCGGTTCCGGGGTGACCGTCAGCGACATCAACGACCTGGTCAACCGGTTCTTCGAAGCCCGCAAGATGATGCAGCAGATGGCGGGCGGCTTCGGCTTCGGCGGCGGCGGTGGCGGCAGCAAGAACCGCAAGGGCAAGAAGGGGAAGAAGGGCAAGAAGGGGCGCGGTCCGACGCAGCCCAAGGGCATGCGCGGCCTGCCCGGCGGCTTCCCCGCCATGCCCCCGGGCGGGATGCCCGGACTGCCGCCGGGCGGCCCCGACCTGTCCAAGCTGGAGGGCGGCATGAACGACCTGCCCGCCGGCTTCGACCCGTCCAAGCTGAACTTCGGCAACGGCAAGAAGAAGTGACCGCGCTGCACCTGCGCGGTGTGGTGCTGCCCGACGGCGCGCACCGCGACCTGTGGGTCCGCGACGGCGGCCGGATCAGCCTCGACGAGGTGCCGGGCGCCGAGACCGTCTTCGACGGCGGTTTCGTGCTGCCCGGCCTGGTCGACGCGCACTGCCACATCGGCATCGGTCCGGACGGCCCGGTGGAGCTGGACGAGGCGGCCGCGCAGGCCGAGCTCGACCGGGACGCGGGCACCCTGCTGGTCCGCGATTGCGGCGCGCCCATCGACACCCGGCCGCTGCAGGAGCGCGAGGACCTGCCGCGGATCATCCGCGCCGGCCGCCACCTCGCCCGCCCGAAGCGCTACATCCCGTACCTGGCCGACCAGCTCGACCACGAGGAGCAGCTGCCCGCCGCGGTCGCCGAGCAGGCGGCCTACGGGGACGGCTGGATCAAGCTGGTCGGCGACTGGATCGACCGCTCGGTGGGCGACCTGGCGCCGCTGTGGAGCGACGAGGTGCTGACCGAGGCGATCGCGACCGCGCACCGGATGGGCGCCCGCGTCACCGCGCACGTCTTCGGCGAGGACGCGCTGCCGGGTCTGATCGCGGCGGGCATCGACTGCATCGAGCACGGCACCGGCCTCACCGACGACACGATCGAGCTGATGGCCCGGCACGGCACCGCGCTGGTCCCGACGTTGATCAACATCGAGAACTTCCCGTCCTTCGCGGCGGCGGCGACCAAGTACCCGGACTACGCCGCGCACATGACCGAGCTGTACGGGCGGGCCGACCGCACCGTGGCGAAGGCCATCGAAGCGGGCATCCCGGTCTACGCGGGCACCGACGCGGGCGGCGGCATCGCGCACGGCGTGCTGGCCGAGGAGATCATCGCGCTGCACCGCGTCGGGATGTCCACCGAGCAGGCCATCGGCGCGGCCTCGTGGCAGGCCCGCGAGTGGCTGGGCTGGCCCTCCCTGGAGCACGGCGCCCCGGCGGACCTGGTCTGCTACGCCGAGGATCCCCGCAAGGACCTCGCTGAGCTGCGCAATCCCCGTCGCATCGTCCTCCGCGGCAACGTGGTCGGAGCCTGACGACCTCCGAAGTGGCAGGTCAGCACGTGATCGGGTGATCGGCATCGGACCTGTTGATCACTTAGGGTCTGTTTCGTCGTCGTTCTGCGTGCGCGGTCGCTCGGCGGAGGTTCCCCGGGCGAATGCACGGTGGAGTGGCCGTCCTCGCCGGGAAGTGCCTCAGAACCCCGCCGGTGGTCGCTCCGCGTAGGTGGTCCATGCGGCTGCCGCCGCCTGTCCGAGCGCGGACGGCTTCGCCGACAGACTCTTAGGGTTGAGGCGTCGAGGGGAGCGCATCGTGGGGGAGCAGCCGGAACGGGAACCGTCCGAGAACCGGCCGGCGGATAACGCCGTCGGCTCGCAGCCGAGGTTCTGGGAGGCCCAGCTGGAGGCCGCGCGGCGCGGCTCGCTGGCGTGGGGCCTGGCCGCGTTCTTCATCGGCTACGGCGGCTACTACCTTTTCGGGCTGGTCCTGACCGCGGTCCAACCGGGGCGGAGCGGGTTCGACCCGGCCGCGCCGCCCAACACCGGTCCGCTGCTGCTGCTGGCCTTCGCCCCGAACATCCTGCTCGGCCTGGTGCCCGCGGTGTTCTCCTGGTGGCGCGGCCGCGGCCTGCGCGCGGACTTCGGCATCGTGCCCAAGCGGCGCGACTTCAAGGTCGGGGTGCTCTGCGGGCTCGCCGCGCTGATCGGTTCCCTGCTGCTGTCCCTGGTGATCACCGCGATCTCCGGGCCGCCGCCGGAAACCGACCTGAGCCGGCTGATGCAGGGCGAGCGGACGTTCTGGCTCTTCCTGTTCGCGCTGTTCGCGTTCCTGGGCGCGCCGCTGACCGAGGAGCTGCTGATGCGCGGCGCGCTGTGGGGCGCGCTGGAGCACTACCGCATCCCGCGCTACGCGATCCTGATCCTGACCACGATGATCTTCGCGCTGATCCACCAGGAGGTGTGGCGCACGCCGGTGCTGTTCGTCGGCGGCCTGGCGATCGGCGCGGCGCGGATGATCACCGGCCGGGTCGCGACCAGCATGATCGCCCACGCCACGAACAATTTCCTGCCCGCTCTCCTGCTGTTCGCCGTCGCCAGGTGAAAACCGCTGCCGCGCGTCGATCGGCTAGCGGTAACCTGACGGCTCGCCGGTGTGGGGCCGGCCATGCCGATCGGCACTGCGGAGACGCCCGTGAACGAAGCGCACCAGCCGGGGGAGACCCCGGAGCGGTTGACCACCCCACCCGCCCGCACCCACCGGTGGGGGCTGGGCGCGTTCTTCCTGACGCAGGCCGTCTTCGTGCTGGTGTCGGTGCTGCTGGCGGCCGCCTTCGGCAGTCCGGACGCCGGAACGCTGGTGGTCATGCTGATGCTGCCCACGGTGCTCGCCGGGGCGCTGGCGGTGCTGATCACGGTGGTGCGCGGCAACGGCCCGCGGCTGGACTTCGGCCTGGAGTGGCGCTGGTCGGACGTCACGACCGGCCTGGCCATCGGCGGCGTCGGCCTGGTCACCACGACCATCGCGACCATGCTGTGGGTGCGGTGGGTGGGCGAGGACAACGCCCAGTCGACGGTGAGCGGCCTGCTCGACGGGGTGGAGCTGCCGCCGGTG
This sequence comes from Saccharopolyspora antimicrobica, assembly GCF_003635025.1. GTDB lineage: Bacteria > Actinomycetota > Actinomycetes > Mycobacteriales > Pseudonocardiaceae > Saccharopolyspora > Saccharopolyspora antimicrobica. The sequence continues at coordinate 4,285,309 of NZ_RBXX01000002.1, forward strand.
GTGGCGGTGGTGATCTTCCTGCACATCTGGCTGATCGCGCCGCTGTGCGAGGAGCTGCTCTACCGCGGCCTGCTGTGGGGCGCGATGGAGCGGATGCGGTGGGGCCAGCTCAACGTGTTCGTGCTCAGCACGGCCGTCTTCGCGATCGGCCACCTGGAACCGGAGCGCACGGCGTTGCTCCTGGTGATCGCGATCCCGATCGGCGTGGCCCGGATGGTCACCGGTCGGCTGACCGCCAGCGTGGTCGCCCACCAGGTGAACAACTTCCTGCCCGCGCTCGGTCTGCTGCTGATCTCCCTGGGCCTGCTGCCGGCCTGATGCGCCACCCCGGAGCTGCCGCAGGGGGTGGATCTGGCAGAATGGTTAGCTGTTCGCCGCGAGGGGTCCCTCTCACCGCTTGTGGCCGTTTTTGACCTACGAGCATTCCGAATCGCTGCCCCACGCGGTCCGGTGTGCTCTCCGGAGCACGAACGAGAGTCTGAGGAGCACCAGCACCCGTGGCTGTGAAGATCAAGCTCGCCCGGATCGGTAAGATCCGTGAGCCGCACTACCGCATCGTCGTCGCCGACGCCCGCACCCGCCGCAACGGCCGGGCCATCGAGACGATCGGGCAGTACCACCCGAAGGAGAACCCGAGCGGCATCGTCGTCGACTCGGAGCGGGCGCAGTACTGGCTGAGTGTCGGGGCGCAGCCGACCGACCCGGTGCGCAACATCCTGGAGATCACCGGTGACTGGCAGAAGTTCAAGGGCCTGCCGGGCACCGAGGGCACGCTGAAGGTCGCCGAGCCGAAGCCGAGCAAGCAGGCGCTGTTCGAGGCCGCGCTGGCCGCCGCCGGCGAGGAGCCCACCGTCGAGGCCACCACCCCGAAGAAGAAGGGTGGCAAGAAGGCCGAGGACAAGGCCGAGGAGCCGAAGTCCGAGGAAGGCCAGGCGTGACGGTCCTCGCGGACGCGCTTGAACACCTGGTGCGCGGCATCGTCGACAACCCCGACGATGTCCGCGTTCAGCTGCTCACGACCCGACGCGGTCGCACCCTCGAGGTGCACGTCAACCCCGACGACCTGGGCAAGGTCATCGGTCGCAGCGGTCGCACCGCGACCGCGCTGCGGACGGTGATGTCCGGCATCGGCGGTCGCGGTATCCGCGTCGACGTGGTCGACACCGACCGCTGAGCACCATGGCTGAACCCGAGATCCTCGCCGTGGGGCGCATCGTCCGACCGCACGGTGTGCGGGGAGAACTCGTCGTCGAGGTGCTCACCGACAGCCCTGAGCTGCGGTTCGTGCCCGGCTCCGTGCTCGGGACGCAGCGCCGCGGCAAGGACCGCGGGCAGAACCTCACCGTGGCAGCCGCCCGGCCGCACGCCGGGCGGCTGCTGCTGCGAGCCGAGGGCGTCGACGGCCGCGAGGCCGCCGAGGACCTCCGCGGCGTGCTGCTGACCGTCACCACGGACGTCCTCGAACCGACCGAGGACCCGGACGAGTTCCACGACCACCAGCTGGTCGGGCTGCGGGCCGTCGAGCCCTCCGGGGCTGAGATCGGCGAGGTGCGCGAGGTCATCCACACGCCCGCGGGCGAGCTGCTGGCGCTGCGGACGGCCGACGACCGCGAAGTCCTGGTGCCGTTCGTGGTCGAGATCGTGCCCGAGATCGACCTGGCCGCCGGGAAGCTGGTCGTGGACCCGCCCGAAGGTCTGCTCGACGAATAACTCCAGCCGAGCCATCCGCCCTCGCCGTCCGGCGGGGGCGTTTCCGTTTGAAGCGGCGGAGCCGCTTGGCCCACCCTCGCAGCTTGCACCGCTGCGGGTTCTCAGCATTCGCCTGGCGAGGACGGCCCGGCCGCCGTGTATTGGTCGTACACAAGGTCGGGCATCCGGAGTCCAGGCGGGCGCTGAGGTTCCGCTACTCGCACCGCTACGCAAGTCGAGTCCGGAGACAGCAAAACCCATGCGCATCGACGTCATCACCATTTTCCCCGACTACCTGAACCCGCTGCGGGAAGCGCTGCTGGGCAAGGCCATCGAGCGCGACCGGATCGCGGTCGGCGTGCACGACCTGCGGGACTGGACGCACGACGTGCACCGCGCGGTGGACGACAGCCCCTACGGCGGCGGCCCCGGCATGGTGATGAAGCCCCAGGTCTGGGGCGAGGCGCTGGACGCCGTCTGCGGTACCGGCGAGGCCCCGATGCCGCGGCTCGTGGTGCCCACGCCCGCAGGCCGGCCGTTCGACCAGCGCACCGCGATCCGCTGGTCCGCCGAACCGTGGCTGGTCTTCGCCTGCGGCCGGTACGAGGGCATCGACCAGCGGGTCATCGACGACGCGGCCACCCGGATGCCGGTGGAGGAGGTCTCCATCGGCGACTACGTGCTGGTCGGCGGTGAGGTCGCCGCGCTGGTGATGATCGAGGCGGTGGCCCGCCTGCTGCCCGGCGTGCTCGGCAACCCGCTGTCGGCCGAGCAGGACTCCTTCTCCGACGGACTGCTGGAGGGGCCCTGCTACACCCGCCCCGAGGTCTGGCGCGGGCACGCCGTGCCGGACGTGCTGCGCTCCGGGAACCACGCCGCGATCGACCGCTGGCGGCGGGACCAGGCGCTGGCCCGGACCTACCGCAGGCGCCCGGATCTGCTGGCCGCGCTGCCGGAGGGGGACCTGGATAAGGCCGACCGGGCGCAACTCGATAAACTGCGGGCGTCGGATCATTCCGATGAGTCCCGGAATGCCGGAGAAGCGCCTCGCTGACCCCGTCGGCGGGGGCGGTTGAGACACCGAAAAGCGGATCTGGCACACTGGAACGGTTGACACAGCCGGACGATGTCCGGTGTGCGTTAAGCAAGTTCACCCCGTGTCAGGCGGTGCCCACCAGCAGGTCGGGTCATCGACATGCGAGAACACGGGTGCCTTCGACACGGATGAGGACGGACCACCGATGAACACCCTGGACGCGTTGGACGCCCAGTCGCTGCGTTCCGACATTCCGGCCTTCCGGCCCGGTGACACGCTGAAGGTCCACGTCCGCGTCATCGAGGGTTCGCGCGAGCGGACTCAGGTCTTCCAGGGCGTGGTCATCCGCCGGCAGGGCGATGGCATCCGGGAGACCTTCACCGTGCGCAAGGTTTCCTTCGGTGTCGGTGTGGAGCGGACGTTCCCGGTGCACACCCCGAACATCGCGCAGATCGAGGTCGTCACGCGCGGTGCTGTTCGGCGGGCGAAGCTGTACTACCTGCGCGACCTGCGCGGCAAGGCGGCGAAGATCAAGGAGAAGCGGGAGACCGCCGCTTCCTGATCGGACGGACTGAGAACAGCCCGGATGCCCAGCATCCGGGCTGTTCCTTTTTGTCCGCGGCGTTGCACCTTCGGGTGATCAATGCCGGTCCGGGCCCGCCTCCGCACCCGGACGTAGCGGAAAAGAGCACGTCATCGCCGCTCGTTCGGGCTGTCCGAAGCGGGGGAGCGCGACGGCACCCGCTGCGGTTCCAGTAGCCTGGCCGGGTGGCCGACGTCATGCGCAGCGGATCAGCGGAGGAGCCCCACGAGGCGGAGCACCACAGCGGTGCCCCGGAGGACTCGGGGGAAGGCTCCAGCCGCCGCAAGCCCAAGAACAAGAAGAAGGGCTCGTTCTGGCGCGAGCTGCCGATCCTGATCGTCACCGCGCTGGTGCTGACGGTCCTCATCCAGGCGTTCATCGCGCGGGTCTACGTGATCCCGTCGCAGTCGATGGAGCAGACCCTGCACGGCTGCACGGGCTGCAACAACGACCGGGTGCTCGTCGACAAGATCACCTACCGGTTCTCCGATCCGGAGCCGGGCGACGTCGTGGTGTTCCGCGGCCCGCAGCCGTGGGTGCAGAACGAGTTCCAGGCCGAGGAGCCCACCAACCCGGTCGCCGGTTTCTTCCAGGGCGTGGCCTCGCTGCTGGGCTTCGGCGCCCCTGACGAGAAGGACTTCGTCAAGCGGGTGATCGCGGTGGGCGGCCAGACGGTGGAGTGCTGCGACGCGCAGAACCGGGTGCTGGTCGACGGCAAGCCGCTCAACGAGCCCTACCTGTACTGGGAGCCGGGTCGCGGCGTCGGCCAGGACGAGTTCAGCTCGGTGACGGTTCCGCCGGGGCACCTGTGGGTGATGGGCGACAACCGCAACGACTCGGCGGACTCCCGGGTGCAGGGCAACGGTGGCGTCAACGGCGCGGTCCCGGTGGAGAACGTGATCGGCAAGGCGCAGTTCATCGTGCTGCCGCCGACCCGCTGGCAGGGCATCGACGACCCCAACCCGCAGGCGGACGCGCTGGGCGCGCCGGCCTGGCAGACCGGGGTGCCGGTCGGGTTCGGGGTGGCCGCGGCGTTCCCGACGGTGTGGCTGGGTCGTAGGCTCATCGGTGTGGTGAGCAAGCGACGAGCCTCGGAGTGACGTTGACGTGACGGTGGCGGAGTTCCGGCCGCCGAGGTCGGTGATCCGGCGTAGCAGCGGCAACTGGGCCCTCCAGCGCGCGCTGGACCGCCGAGGCCTCGGACCGGTGGCAGGCGTGGACGAGGCCGGGCGGGGCGCGTGCGCCGGGCCCCTGGTGGTGGCGGCGTGCGTCCTGAAGCCGGGCGACGACCGGCGCTACGAGGGGCTGACGGACTCGAAGGCGCTGTCCGAGGCCGACCGCGATCGGCTGTTCGACCTCATCACCTCGCGCGCGCTGAGCTGGTCGACCGTCGTGATCCCCGCCGAGGACGTCGACGCGCTCGGCATCCACGTGGCCAACCTGGAGGGCATGCGGCGCTCGGTCGCCCGGCTCTCCGAGCACCCCGGCTACGTGCTCACCGACGGGTTCCGGGTGCAGGGCCTGGCCACGCCGAGCGTGGCCGTGGTGAAGGGCGACCTGGTGGCCGCCTGCGTGGCGGCGGCATCGGTGCTGGCGAAGGTGACCCGCGACCGGTTGATGTCCGAGCAGCTGCACCTCGAGTTCCCGGCCTACGGGTTCGACGTGCACAAGGGCTACAGCACGCCGCTGCACTCGACGCGGCTGAAGCAGCACGGGCCCTGTCACGAGCACCGCTGGTCCTATGCGAACGTGGCGGAGGCAGCGCTGCGGCACGGGATGCGCTCGCCGCGCGCGGTGAGCAGCAAACCCGGGCTGTTCGATGCTTCTGAGGGGGAAGTGGTGGACAATGAGGTGTTGTAGTCCGATCGGCAACGCAGAAGGGCTCGCACAGCGATGAGCGCCGAGGATCTCGAGAAGTACGAGACCGAGATGGAGCTGCAGCTCTACAAGGAGTACCGCGACATCGTCGGGCAGTTCACCTATGTCGTGGAGACCGAACGGCGCTTCTACCTGGCCAACGCGGTGGACGTGCAGGTGCGCAACTCCGACTCGGAGGTCTACTTCGAGGTGGCGATGTCGGACGCGTGGGTGTGGGACATGTACCGCCCGGCGCGATTCGTCAAGAACGTGCGCGTGATCACGTTCAAGGACGTGAACGTGGAAGAATTGGACAAACCGGATCTCCGGCTGCCGGAGAGCGGCCCGTTCGGTTCCTGACCCCGGCGTCGATAGCTCGGGCGGTCGTCGTGCGACGACCGCCCGAGCTTCTTTCAGGCCCTCGTGCGCGGTTCCTGCTTGGCCTGTTCTCGTCGGCGCGGGCGAATCCAGTTGTGCCCCGCCGGCGTTCCGGGCTGTCGCTGAATTAGCGGAATCAGTTTCGGTTTTTGTGCTTCGAGTGGGTTCGGGGTCCGGATTTCGCGGATAGTCCTGCTGTTTTCTTCGCATTCCCACTCGTCCGAGTGATCGGAGTTGTCCACAGGGGATTCGGTTATCCACAGATTTCCGATCGGTACTGGTGATCGGCGGATTTTGCGGGCAACGTGGAGCTATCCACTCGTGCCCGGAACCGTTGGCACACGCGGGAAACCTGCTCGCGATGCCGCGCGGTGCTGCCCGGGCGCGGGAATTTCCGGAACACCAGACCGAGGAGGAACTCGTGCGCCGCAAGAAGATCCTGGGGCCGGTCAGCGATGCCTGCACCGGGGACGGCAGGAATGCGCTGGGGCTCGCCGGGGAGCGGTTGGCCGCCGAATTGCTGGAAGGCCGTGGAATGACGGTGCTGGACCGCAATTGGCGGTGCCCGCAAGGAGAACTCGACATCGTCGCCGCGGACGGCGACACCGTGGTGTGCTGCGAGGTCAAGGCGCGCTCCGGGACCGACTACGGCGGACCGGTCTACGCGCTCAACAAGGAGAAGGCCATGCGCATCCGCAGCGTCGCGCGGTCGTGGCTGGCCGAACGGGAGCTGGTGGGCTGCCCGGTCCGCTTCGACTTCATCTCGGTGCTGTGGCCACCGGGCAGAACACCGCACCTCAGGCACCTCAAGGGGGTGTTCTGAGTGGCGTTGCGACGGACCTGGGCGGTCGCGCTGTTCGGTGTGGACGGTGCGCTCGTCGAGATCGAAGCGGACGTGCGCAAGGGCGGCCTGCCGTCGTTGCAGCTGCTGGGCCTGCCCGACACCGCGCTGCAGGAGTCCAAGAACCGGGTGCGGGCGGCCATCCAGAACTGCCAGGAGGACTGGCCGGCGAGCTGCGTGACGCTCGCGCTGTCCCCGGCCGCGCTGCCCAAGGCCGGGACCTCGTACGACCTGGCGCTGGCCTGCGCGGTGCTGGCCGGGGCCGAGCTGGTGCCGCCGCACCGGTTGGCGGGCACGGTGCTGTTCGGGGAACTAGCGCTGGACGGCCGGATACGTCCGGTGCGTGGTTTGCTGCCTGCGCTGCTGGCCGCGCGGAAGGCGGGCATGCGCCGGGCGGTCGTGCCCTTCGACGGCCTGGCCGAAGCGCACCTGGTGGAGGGCATCGAGGTGCTGGGCGCTACGCACCTGCGCGAGGTGGTGGCGTGGTTGCGCGAGCTCGGCGAGCTCGCCCGCTATCCGCCGCCGATGGACGAACCACCGGTGGCGGAGGCGCCGGACCTGGCCGACGTCCTCGGCCAGCCCGAAGCGCGCTGGGCGCTCGAGGTCGCCGCGGCGGGTGGGCACCACCTGCTGATGGTCGGTCCTCCTGGCACCGGCAAGACCATGCTGGCGAAGCGGTTGTGCGGCCTGCTGCCGGAGCTGAGCGGGCAGGAAGCGCTGGAGGTGACGGCGATCCGGTCCGTGGCCGGGGATCTCGCCGATTCGGCGGCTCTGGTGCGGGTCCCGCCGTTCGTCGCACCGCACTCGTCGCTGTCCATCCCGGCGCTCGTCGGCGGTGGCACAGGATTGGCCAGACCCGGCGCGGTCAGCAGGGCGCACCGCGGCGTCCTGCTGCTGGACGAGGCCTGCGAGCTCGGGCCGAAGCGGCTCGAAGCGCTGCGCACGGCGCTGGAGGAGGGCGAGGTCCGGCTGGCCCGGCGGGACGGAACCCTCCGCTATCCAGCGCGGTTCCAGCTCGTCCTGGCCACCAACCCCTGTCCGTGCGCGCCGGCCAGGGATCTCGACTGCCAGTGCCCGCCGCAGGTCCGTCGGCGCTACCTCGGCAAGCTGTCCGGCCCGCTGCTGGACCGGGTGGACCTGCGGGTGCGGATGCGCCCGATCACGGCGATGACCGTGCACAGCGGTGCGGAGCCGGAGAGCACCGCAGTCGTGCGCGAACGAGTGGCGCAGGCGCGGGCCGCCGCGCGGGAGCGGTGGTCGGAGCACGGCTGGCAGACCAACACGGAGGTCCCGGGGCCGGTGCTGCGGCGTGAGTTCGCGCTGTCGCACGAGGTCACCGGGCTGCTCGATCGCGGTTTGGAGGTCGGTGCCATCACCGCGCGCGGCGCGGACCGGTGCCTGCGGGTGGCGTGGACGCTGGCCGACCTCGACGGCAGGGAGCGCCCCGATGCCGAGCACGTGGCGGCGGCGCTGGAGTTCCGGGACAGGAAGGCGGCCTGATGGAGAACTGGGTGAGGATGAGCGAGAAGGGCAGGCACGCGGTGCGGTTGGCGAGGGCCTTCCTCGCCGCGATCGCCGAGCCGCCGGCTCCGGCGCTGGCCGGTTTCGTCGCCCGGCACGGCGCGTGCCGGGCGGTGGAGGTGATCCAGCGGGGGAAGGCGCCGCCGGATGTGCTGGCCGAGATCGAGGCCAGGTATCAGCACGTGTCCGCCGAGGAGCTGCTCGAAGCGACCGAGGCGGCCGGAGCCCAGCTCGTCGTGCCGGAGGAACCGGGCTGGCCGGGCGGCGCTGTCGAGAATCTCACCGGTGCGCGGGAAGTCGGGCTCCCGGAGGTCGCCGAGCCGATCGCGCTGTGGGTGCGCGGCCGGGCGGATCTGGCCGCAGTGCTGGACCAGGCGGTCTCGGTGGTCGGGGCGAGAGCTGCCTCCGGCTACGGCGAGCACGTGGCCGCGGAGTTCGGCCACGGACTCGCGAACGCCGGGTTCACGGTGGTTTCCGGTGCGGCGTACGGCATCGACGGCGCGGCTCACCGGGGCGCGCTGGCCGCGGGCGGCCGGACGGTGGCCTTCCTGGCCTGCGGGGTCGACATCGACTACCCGGCGGGGCACAGCCGCTTGCTGCGCGCGGTGGCCGAACAGGGTGCCGTGGTCAGCGAGTACCCGCCCGGCACCGCGCCGCGCAAGCACCGTTTCCTCGTGCGGAACAGGCTGATCGCGGCGGCCGGGCGGGCCACGGTCGTGGTGGAGGCCGGTGCGCGCAGCGGTGCGGGCAACACCGCGAACACCGCGGATGCCTTGGGACGCCCGGTTCTCGCGGTGCCCGGCCCGGTCACCGCGAAGAACTCGGTGGGGTGCCACGGGATGGTGCGCTCCGGGCAGGCCGTCCTGGTCACGAGCGTCGAGCAGGTCATGGAGGTGGTCAGTCCCCTCGGGGTTCCGGGGGCCGTCGAAGCCGTCGGCACGCGCCGCCGGACCGACGGGCTCCATCCGCGCGCCCAACGCTTGCACGACTCGCTGCGCGGCATGGCGGGCGCCAGCGCGGAGGACCTCGCGCGCGATTGCGGCCTGCCGCTGGGCGAAGTGCGGGCGTTGCTCCCGGAACTTGAGCTGTCCGGGTTCGCGGTTCGCACGGATCGGGGGTGGTCGATCGCACGCTGAGACCGCCCGTTCGGCAACAGCACGGACCGGTGCATCGGGATTCGCGCGGTGTTCTGCCGGTGGGGACCGCGATCGCTTCGGGGTGCCATCGCGCCTCACCGCGATCACGGCTCTCACCTGCGGAACTAGTGCGGGATGCTGGAACGGAACGGGTTCGGGTCCAGTGCTCTGCGACGGTTCTCGGCGGGGAGATCTCCGCGGTTCCGCCCCCGGGTACCGCCGCGCGCGAGGAGGCCGGACGAACCGAGTGATCATGATTCGGCGTGGCGATGCTTGACCGGTGGGGTCGCAAGGGCCAGCGTCTGAGTCATGTCCCGTGCCCGTTCCACCGAACCGCGAAGACCCGATTTCCGCGCGGTCCGGGCAAAACTGCCCGAGCCGCTGGGTGCGGCGGTCGACGGGTTCGAACGGCACCTCGCCGCCGAACGAGGACTGTCGGTGCACACCGTCCGGGGTTACGTCGGCGACGTCGTCTCGCTGCTGGATCACCTGTCCGGGGCATCGGGCCGGGAAACCCTTGCTGAGCTGGACATCTCCGTGCTCCGCGAGTGGTTGTCGGCGCAGCACGCCCAGGGCGCGAGCCGGTCGACGATGGCCCGGCGGACCGCGGCCGCCCGGACCTTCACGGCGTGGGCGCTGCGCGCCGAGCTGCTGCCGAACGATCCGGGGCCGCGGCTCGCGGTGCCGTCCAAACCGCGAAAGCTGCCCGCGGTGCTGCGCACCGACCAGGCGAGCGCGGCGATGCAGGCCTCTGCGGCGGGAGCTGAGCAGGGCGATCCGGTAGCCCTGCGTGATCACGCGGTGCTCGAGCTCCTTTACGCCACCGGCGTGCGCATCGCCGAGCTGTGCGGACTGGACGTCGACGACGTCGACCGCGAACGCCGGGTGATCCGCGTGATCGGCAAGGGTGACCGAGAACGCGTTGTGCCGTTCGGCCTACCTGCGGATGAAGCGCTCGGCCGGTGGGTCACCGCTGGACGGCCGAAGCTGGTCCGGGCCGATTCCGGCGCGGCGCTGTTCCTGGGTGTCCGGGGAGGACGGCTTGACCCGCGTACGGCGCGGCGGAGCGTGCACGACGCCGTCGGAACCGTTTCCGGTGCACCGAACGTCGGGCCGCACGGCATGCGGCATTCAGCGGCGACCCATTTGCTGGAAGGCGGTGCGGACCTCCGTAGCGTTCAGGAGTTGCTTGGTCACGCTACGCTCGCAACGACCCAGCTTTACACCCACGTGACCGTTGAACGGCTGAAGGCGATCCATGACCGAACCCACCCCCGTTCCTGACCATGCCGGGGGCGGCGCCGACACGGTGGCCGCGAGACCGAACTCGGCGCCGGTGACTGCCCGTGATCAAGGCGGCTCGACGAACGGCCACGCCCCCGAGTGCGTGCGCCGCCAGGGACTCTCCCTGGCAGCGGCGGGCGCGGACGGGGACCAGCGCCGCGCCGATGGCGTCGAAGCGGGCATAGTCGCGCTCTGGCAGGCGTTCGGCGAGCGGCGCGACCAAGAGCTCCGCGACCGCTTGGTGCTGCACTACGCGCCGCTGGTCAAGTACGTAGCGGGCCGGGTGGGCACCGGGCTGCCCTCGCACGTCGACGTCTCCGACCTGATCCAGTCCGGCATCTTCGGCCTGGTCGACGCGATCGAGAAGTTCGAGCCCGAACGCGGCCTGAAGTTCGAGACCTACGCGATGCAGCGCATCCGCGGGGCGATCCTGGACGACCTGCGCGCCCAGGACTGGGTGCCCCGATCGGTGCGCAGCCGGGCCAGGGACGTCGAGCGGGCGCTGGAGCGGCTGGAGGCGAAGCTGCAGCGCACCGCCACCGACGCCGAGCTGGCCGCCGAGCTGGAGCTCTCGCTCGACGAGCTCCGCGAGCTGTTCGCCCAGCTGCAGATGACCAGCGTGATCGCCCTCGACGACCTGATCGGCGCCGGACCGATGCAGTCATCGCTGGCCGAGACGCTCCCCGACGACCGGGCCGAAGACCCGGTGGCGGCCCTCGTGGACCGGGACAGCCGCCGCCAGCTGGCCGAAGCGGTGAAGCGCCTGAGCGAGCGCGACCGGGTGGTGGTGACGCTCTACTACTTCGAGAACCTGACGCTGGCCGAGATCGGCAAGGTCCTCGGGGTGACGGAGTCGCGCGTCTGCCAGCTGCACACCAGAGCGGTGCTCCGCCTGCGCACGAAGCTCACCGAAGCGGGTTAATCGCGCTTGCACGCGTGGAGCGGTCGGTCGGGGTGGCGTTCTCCGGGATCTCGCCACGCCCGGCCGGTCAGTCCCATGGCAGCAGGCGGACGTGGCCCATGCCCAGGAGGCGCAGCGGGTTCAGGTAGACCAGCCGTTCGCGGGCGCCCCAGTGCAGGCAGGCCCGGGGCGGCTGCACCGCGCACTGCGGGTGGCCCGGTTCCAGGGTGCCGATGGGCTGGCCCCTGGTGACCTGGTCGCCGACCGCCACTGCTGGGCGGACCGGTTCGTAGGTGGTGCGCAGCCCGGTCGCGTGCTCGATCGACACCAGGTCGCGGCCGGCCACCGGCCCGGCGAACACCACCAGGCCGTCGCCCGCGGCGAGCACCTGCTGGCCGACCTCGCCGACCAGGTCCACCCCGCGGTGGCCGGGGCCGTAGGCGTGCTCCGGAGCCTCGAACGGGCGGACGACAGCGGGTGGCGGAGCCAGCGGCCAGCCGAACTGGCCTTCGGACGTCTTCGCGGTCGACGGGGGAGCGGAGTACGCGGCCGGTCCGGGCGCCGCGGTCAGGCCGACCGCGGCAGCGGCGAAACCGCCGCACAACAAGGCTGAGGTGATCAACAGTCGCATTCACCCACAGTGCTCGCGCGTTGCGGTGGGCGACAGGGGGAAGCGGAAATCTGTGGACAAACCAGGCCGCTGTGGACAACTCGCACTCCACGATCGGGTCAGCAGGCTCGTCCAGTACACTGTTGGCGCGGTTTCGTGTCCGCACGGACCGACTTCGCGTGCTCGCACGCACGCCTGCGCAGGTGGCCGGACCGAGAGGTCGGCGACCCGGTGGCTCAGTACCGAGTTCAACACCTCGGTCGCTGCTGCCCGGGCGGGCTGCCGGTGCCCCGTGGTCCCGAGCTCCTCGTGAGCCGGGTGGGGTGGCCGGGCGGGCACCAGGGCGACGGGTCACCCGGCTCGTCGCGGCAACCGAATCGCGCGCCACCCGGCGCGCCCGACTCACGAGGTGCGAATCTGGCCATGGCCGTCGTCACCATGAAGCAGCTGCTCGACAGCGGCGTGCACTTCGGGCACCAGACCCGTCGCTGGAACCCGAAGATGAAGCGCTACATCTTCACCGAGCGCAACGGCATCTACATCATCGACCTGCAGCAGACGCTGTCGTACATCGATGCGGCGTACGACTTCGTCAAGCAGACGGTCGCGCACGGCGGAACGATCATGTTCGTCGGCACCAAGAAGCAGGCGCAGGAAGCGATCGCCGAGCAGGCCCTGCGGGTCGGCATGCCGTTCGTCAACCAGCGCTGGCTGGGTGGCATGCTCACCAACTTCCAGACCGTCCACAAGCGTCTGCAGCGTCTCAAGGAGCTTGAGACCATGGAGCAGACCGGGGGCTTCGAGGGTCGCACCAAGAAGGAGATCTTGATGCTGACCCGCGAGAAGGACAAGCTCGAGAAGACCCTCGGCGGTATCCGCGACATGAGCAAGGTGCCCAGCGCCGTGTGGATCGTGGACACCAAGAAGGAGCACATCGCCGTCGGCGAGGCCCGCAAGCTGGGCATCCCGGTCGTCGCGATCCTCGACACCAACTGCGACCCGGACGAGGTCGACTACCCGATCCCGGGCAACGACGACGCGATCCGCTCCGCCGCCCTGCTGACCCGCGTGGTCGCCGACGGTGTCGCCGATGGCCTGATGGCCCGCAGCGGCCGCACCAACGGTGCCCCGGAGGGCGAGGAGAAGCCGGCCGGCGGCGAGCCGCTGGCCGAGTGGGAGAAGGAGCTGCTGGCCGGTTCCGGCCAGGCCGCCGAAGGCGGCGAGCAGCCCGCGCAGTCCTGATGCACCGCGCCCCGCGTCCGCTGGTCGGGCGCGGGGCGCGATCAGGCTGACTTCCAGTCACACTTGCGGGTGTGACTGCCCGAGCTGGGCACGCCGCCCCGCCGAGCGGATCGGACGCCGCGGGGTCGCTGCCCGCCCGCAACACCTTCGAAGCTGCGTAACAAGAGGGACGGATAACGCACGATGGCGAACTTCAGTGCGGCCGACGTCAAGCGTCTTCGCGAGCTGACCGGCGCCGGCATGATGGACTGCAAGAAGGCGCTCGACCAGAACGACGGCGACTTCGACAAGGCCGTCGAGAGCCTCCGCATCAAGGGTGCCAAGGACGTCGGCAAGCGCGCCGAGCGCGCGACCGCCGAGGGCCTGGTCGCCGCGGACGGCGGGGTGCTGATCGAGCTGAACAGCGAGACCGACTTCGTCGCCAAGAACGACGAGTTCATCGGCCTGGCCACGAAGGTCGCCGGTGCGGTCAAGGAAGCCGGTGCCGGTGACCTGGAGAGCGCGCTGGCCGCGCCGCTCGACGGCAAGACCGTCTCCGAGGTGATCCAGGAGCTGTCCGCCAAGATCGGCGAGAAGCTGGAGCTGCGCCGGGTCGCCAAGTTCGACGGCGCCGTGGCCACCTACCTGCACCGCCGCTCCACCGACCTGCCCCCGGCGGTCGGCGTGCTGGTCGAGTACACCGGTGACAACGCGGAGGCCGCTCGCGCCGCCGCCATGCAGGTCGCCGCGCTCAAGCCGAAGTACCTCCACCGCGACGAGGTCCCGGAGGAGATCGTCGCCAACGAGCGGCGCATCGCCGAGGAGACCGCGAAGGCGGAGGGCAAGCCGGAGAAGGCCCTGCCGATGATCGTCGAGGGTCGCCTGAACGGGTTCTTCAAGGAGAACACCCTGCTGGACCAGCCGTCCGTGCAGGACAACAAGAAGACCGTCAAGGCGCTGCTGGACGAGGCCGGCGTGACGGTCACCGGCTTCGTCCGGTTCGAGGTCGGCCAGGCCTGACCTGCTGCTGAGGGCGGCCTGCCGGGACCGCACCCAGTAGTGTCCCGGCCGCTCACCCGCTGAGCAGGCCGGCTCGGCAGCCGCCAGACGCGGTTTCGGCGCCCCGCCTTCGTTGGAAAGGCGGGGCGCTTTCGCAAGAGGAGCGAGCACCTGCGGGTTCTCATGCGTCTTCCCGGCGGCGCGTCCGGCCGAGAAGGCGCATGAGGTTCCGCCAGGTGCCCACCAGCGCGAATTGACCACAAACGGAAAACCTCGCAGGAGGAATCAGTGACCGACGAGGGCCCAACGCAGCGCGGTTACGGCCGAGTGCTGCTCAAACTGGGCGGTGAGATGTTCGGCGGGGGCGGCGTCGGGATCGACCCGGACGTGGTCGGCACGGTCGCCCGGCAGATCGCCGAGATCGTCGCCGACGGGGTCGAGGTGGCCATCGTGATCGGCGGCGGCAACTTCTTCCGCGGCGCCGAGCTGCAGCAGCGCGGGATGGAGCGCGCTCGCGGCGACTACATGGCGATGCTGGGCACCGTGATGAACTGCCTGGCGCTGCAGGACTTCCTGGAGCGCGAGCACGGCATCGACACCCGCGTGATGACCGCGATCACCATGGGCCAGGTGGCCGAGCCCTACATCCCGCGTCGCGCCATGCGGCACATGGAGAAGGGCCGCGTGGTGATCTTCGGCGCGGGCACCGGGATGCCCTACTTCTCCACCGACACCACCGCGGCGCAGCGGGCGCTGGAGATCGGCTGCGAGGTGGTGCTGATGGCCAAGGCCGTCGACGGCGTCTACACCGCGGACCCGAAGACCACCCCGGACGCGCAGCTGTTCGACAGCATCACGCACCGCGAGGTCCTGGAGCGCGGCTTGAAGGTCGCCGACGCGACCGCGTTCAGCCTGTGCATGGACAACCACATGCCGATCCTGGTGTTCAACCTGCTGCAGGAGGGCAACATCGCCCGCGCGGTCGGCGGGGAGAAGATCGGCACGCTGGTCAGCACCCCCGCCGCAGCGTCGGCCTGATGGTGCTGGATCCTGATCTGGTCGCGGGCCCGCCGTGGGGCGGCGGCGCACCGCGGGCGACACTTGCAATGTCCACCGGTCGGCAGACTTAAGGAGCAGCCGTGATCGACGAAGCTCTTCTCGAAGGCGAGGAGAAGATGCAAAAGGCGGTGGAGCGGGCCAAGGACGAGCTGGCCACCGTTCGCACCGGCCGCGCTAACCCCGCGATGTTCTCCGGCATCGTCGTCGACTACTACGGTTCGCCGACGCCGTTGAACCAGCTGGCCAGTGTTTCCGTGCCGGAGGCGCGGCTGGTGGTCGTCAAGCCCTACGACGCCAGCCAGCTGGCGGCGATGGAGAAGGCCATCCGCGACTCCGACCTGGGTGTGAACCCGTCCAACGACGGTCAGCTCATCCGGATCGCGATCCCGCAGATGACCGAGGAGCGCCGCAAGGAGATGGTCAAGCTCGCCAAGCAGAAGGGCGAGGACGGCAAGGTCAGCGTGCGCGGCATCCGCCGCAAGGTGAAGGAAGAGATCGACCGCATCGTCAAGGACGGTGAGGCCGGTGAGGACGAGGGCACCCGGGCCGAGAAGGAGCTCGACAACCTCACCCACCAGTACACCGCCAAGATCGACGACCTTGTCAAGCACAAGGAATCGGAACTGCTCGAGGTCTGAGTGGTGACGGCCGGCCAATGCGAAGGTGAGTCCGGAATGCCCGCTGGCGCCCCGGACCCGCCTTCGCGTCCTTCCCGGGCCGGACGCGATCTCCGGGCCGCCATCGGCGTCGGGGTAGTGCTCGGTGCCGCGATCATCCTCTCGTTGCTGATGGTGCGCTTCGTCTTCATCGGCATCGTCGCCGCCGCGGTGGCGGTCTCCAGCGTCGAGCTGGCCAACGCGCTCAAGCGCGGCTCCGGCACCCGGGTGTCGCTCGTCCCGGTGCTGGTGGGCGGGCAGGCCATGGTGTGGTTGTCCTGGCCGTTCGGGCTGCGCGGTGCGCTGGTGGCGTTCGCGATCACCGTGCTGGCCTGCCTGGCGTGGCGGTTCCGGCACGGTGTCGACGGCTACGTGCGGGATGTGACCGCGTCGGTGTTCACCGCGGCCTACGTGCCGCTGTTCGCCGCGTTCGCCGCGATGCTGGTGCGGCCGGAGGACGGTGCGTTCCGCGCGCTGTGCTTCATGATCGGCGTCGTCGCCTCCGATACCGGTGGTTACGCCTTCGGCGTCCTGTTCGGCAAGCACCCGATGGCCCCGAAGATCAGCCCGAAGAAGTCCTGGGAGGGCTTCGCCGGGTCGATGCTGGTCGGCGTGGGCGCGGGTGCGCTGTCGGTGACCCTGATGCTCGGCGGCGAGTGGTGGGAGGGCATGCTCTTCGGTGCCGCCCTGGTGTGCACCGCGACGCTGGGCGACCTGATGGAATCGCTGATCAAGCGGGACCTGGGCATCAAGGACATGGGCAACCTGCTGCCCGGCCACGGCGGCCTGATGGACCGGATGGATTCGCTCCTCCCGTCGGCGGCCGCGGCCTGGATGATGCTCTTCTGGCTCGTCCCGTCGTGAACGACGGCCTGACGAACTTCTTTCGCGTGGCGTTGCGAGCAGCCGAACCTCAGGGCCCGCCTGGCTGCGGGATCCCGTCCGATGCACGTCGAACGGGCCGTTCTCGCCAGGCGCACGCTGCGAACCCGCGCCGCAGGTGGGCTGAGCGGCTTGGTCGCTTCGAAGACGAGGACGGGCGTTGATGCGTGCCTGGCGGAAGGCGGCTCGGCCGCAGGTCACGCCGAGTCCGAACATCTGGCACTGGCCGGAGCTGTTCGAGACCGAGAACCGGGCCCAGGACGCGACCGGTGCGCTGTGGGACGCGCTGCGCGAGCGCTGCGACTGGGCTGACCGGGACGTGGTCGACATCGGCTGCGGCGACGGCTTCCACCTGCCGCTGTTCGCGGCCGAGGCGCGCACCGTGATCGGCATCGAGCCGCACCAGCCGCTGGTGGAGCGGGCCCGCCACCGGATGGCGGGCACGCCCGGCGTGGACGTGCGGCAGGCGCCCGCCCAGCAGTTGCCGCTGGCCGATGCCAGCGCGGACCTGGTGCACGCCCGCACCGCGTACTTCTTCGGCCCCGGCTGCGAACCGGGCCTCGCCGAGGCGGAGCGGGTGCTGCGTCCGGGCGGCATGATCGCGATCGTCGACCTGGACGCGGGTTGCTCGCCGTACGGCGACTGGATGCGGGCCGATGCGCCGCAGATCGATCCGGCCGCGATCGAGTCGTTCTTCCAGCGCCACGACTTCGACAGCACCTCGGTGGCCACCGAGTGGCGCTTCGACGACCGGGAATCCCTCGAAGCCGTCCTGGGCATCGAGTTCTCCGCGAAGGTCGCCGCCCGCGCGGCCCACGAATTCCCCGGCTGCACGATCCCGGTCGGCTACCGCCTCCGGACCCGTCGCAAACCGACCACCCTCCTGACTCCCTGAACCGTGCTCCGTCACCCGAGCAGGCGTCGATTTGGTGCGAAATCGACCAGGCCTCGGGTGACGGAGCTGGTCACTCGCCGGTGCGCTGAGCGGTGTCGATGATGAAGAAGGACGCGCCGACGACGTCCCGGAGCAGGGCCACGCGGCCGTGCGGGGAGTCCGTGGGTTCGCGCAGGACCTCGCCGCCGAGCTGCACCGCCTTCGCGGTCGCCGCGTCGGTGTCTTGGTCGGGGTTGACCTGGAAGTACAGCTGCCAGTGCGCGGGCACGTCCTCGGGCAGCGAGAGGCTGGTCTCGAAGCGGCCCGCCGTCGGCTGGTCGTCGACGTACCAGACCGTGTAGTCGAAACTGTCGCCCGGTTCGCCGATCTGCTCCTGCCGGTAGCCCAGCAGGTCCGCGTAGAAGGGGTCCGCCGCGGAGCCGTCGCGGGTGTGCAGCTCGGCCCAGCAGAGCATGCCCGCGTGGTCGCGGCCGAAGGTGCCGTTGGGCGGTGCCTGCCACAGGCCGACCGGCGCCCCGGTGGGATCCTCGGCGACCAGGAACATCTCGTCCGCGGGCGTTTCGGTGGGTGGTACCAGCACCTTCCCGCCCAGGGCCCGGATGCGCTCCACCGCGTGGCGGACCGAACCGCACTCCAGGTACAGCGTCCACGCCGTCGGCACGCCCGTCTGGGGCGGCAGCACTCCGGCGACCGGCTTGTGCTCCTTCATCGCGATGTTGTAGTCCGGCCGCTGGATCCAGTGCCAGCCGAACAGACCGGTGTAGAAGTCCCGGGTGCCGGACACCTCGTTGGTGGCCAGGTCCACCCAGGCAGGCGCGCCCACTGCGATGGTCATCGGCAGTCCGCCTCTCCGCGATTTTCAGTGGTGGTTGCGTCCGGGGTTGATCTCGCGTTTGACGGTTTCTTGTGGCTGGGTTGCATCACGCTCCCCTGAGGTGCGGGTGAGCAGGACTCCAGTTGGCACAAGGGGTGTCATGGCTTCTTCTCCGCGGCTCCCCCAGAGGGTGACCGGCGCTGGGGCGGGGAAAACCCCTGCGGCCGATCAAGATCGCGGACGTCACCCGGTGGCGCTACGTCTCAGTGCCTTTACCGCAATCGAACGCCCCCGAATGACGCCTTGATCCTGGACCGCCCACGTGATCGACTAGGTGTGGTCACCCAGCGTGCGTATACGCACGTGGAGGGCTCGATCGTGCAAGCACCCGGGTTACAGGAGCAGCCATGGCCAACCGCGCGGCGAAGCCGGTCACCGCGGGCTTGAGCCGGCTCGCCGAGATGGACCGCCGGGAGCGCAACCGGATCATCCAGCAGCTGTGCGAGCAGCACCCGGCCTTCCGCTCGCTGCTGAAGCAGGTGTCGATCGCCCGCGGCGTGGCCTTCGGGTCCGGGCTGGTGCTGGCCGTCGCGGTGATGTTCCTGGTGCAGAACGCACCGGTGCTGTGGGTTTCCGGCCTGGTGTTCATCGGGCTGGCCGGGTTCTGCTACGTGGCGGTGGCGCTGACCGACAGCCGGTTCGACCTGCTGCTGGCCGTGCTGGGCGCGCACCGGACCGACGAGTTGCACGGCCGGCTGGTGACCGAGCAGGTCTACGGCGAGGAGTGCGCCGAGCAGCCGGAGCGAACCCGGGTGGTGACCGCCCGCTCGGTGGGGCCGCGGCTCACCGACGGTTCACCGGTGCACGCTGATCGATAGCGCCGCGGCGATCTCGCTGCCCACGAAGTGCGTTTCGTCGTCCGGGGGTTCGCCGACGCGCACCACCAGCGGCCCGCCGAACGGCTTGCGCTCCACGAGCTCGATGCGCGATCCCAGCGTCATGCCGTGCTCGGTGAGGTAGCGCAGCAGGTCCGAATCGGTGTCCCAGACGCGCGCGATGGTGCCGACGGTGCCCGGGTCGACCTGGTCCAGCAGCTTCGTCGCGGGCTTCTCCATCCGGCCGTCGGCGGTCGGGATCGGATCGCCGTGCGGGTCGTGGGTGGGGTTGCCGAGCTTGGCCGCGATGTGCGCGACGAGCTCGTCGGACACCGCGTGCTCCAGGGCGTCGGCCTCCCGGTGCACCGCGTCCCAGCTGTAGTCCAGCTCCTCGACCAGGAACAGCTCGATCAGCCGGTGGCGGCGGAGCACGTCGTGGGCCAGGCGCCTGCCTTCCGGGGTCAGCTCGACGCTGCGGTACCGGACGTGGGTGACGAGGCCGAGCTGCGCGAGCTTGTTGATCATGCCGGACACCGATGAGGGACTCAGCCCGAGGCGCTGCGTCAGTGTCGCGTTCGTGACGGGCACGCCTCGTTCGCTGAGCCCGTAGATCGCCCGGAGGTAGTCCTCGACGGACGGCGACGGACGCTCGGCCATACTCGTCATACTTTCACGATACGGGCGTCGGGGAAGCCCTCGTGAAAGTGGTGTTTCGGCCTCGCGGGCAGTTCAGGCTCGCACCGGGGAACCGGTCCTCCCGCGTCGGCGCACCGTCCGGGCGATCAGGCCCTGCTCCGGCGCGCCGAGGTAGACCAGCGCGAAGACCGCCGTCTGGCACACCACGATCATGCCGCCGGTCGAGGTGTCCAGGTGGAAGCTCAGGTAGGTGCCCAGGACGCTGCTGAACACCGACAGCGCGGCGGCCACCGCCAGCATCCGCGGAAACCGCTTGGTCAGCAGGAAAGCCGTGGCACCCGGCGTGATGAGCATCGCGGTGACCAGGATGACGCCGACGGCCTGCAGCGCCACGACGACGGTCAGCGCCAGCATCGTCAGCAGCAGCGCGCCGATCCGCCGCGGGTTCAGCCCGATCGCGTGCGCGTGGGTGGGGTCGAAGGCGTAGAGCGTGAGGTCGCGGCGCTTGGCCAGCGCCACCGCGAGCACGATCGCCGCGATCACCAGCACCTGCAGGATGTCGGAATCGGTGACGCCCAGGACGTTGCCGAACAGGATGTGGTTGAGGTCCACCTGGCTCGGGATGCGCGAGACCAGCACCAGTCCCAGCGCGAACAGACCGGTGAACACCACGCCGATCGCGGCGTCCCCCTTCAGCTTGGTGGTGCTGCGGACGCCGGCGATCAACCCGACGGCGAGACTGCCGAACAGGAACGCGCCGAGCGAGAAGGGCAGCGCCAGCACGTAGGCGAGGACCACGCCGGGCAGCACGGCGTGCGAGACCGCGTCGCCGAGCAGCGACCAGCCGATCAGCGTGATCCAGCAGGACAGCACGGCGCACACCAGCCCGGCGGCCAGGCTGACCAGCAGCGCCCGCTGCATGAAGCCGAACTGCAGCGGCTCGGCGAGCCACTGGACGATCTCGTTCACCTGGTCTCCTGGGTGCTGCTCTGGGCGACGGCGGTGTCGACGCCGAAGGTGCGGGCGAGGGTGTCCGGCGACAGGACTTCGTCGAGCGGCCCGTGCGCGATCACCCGCTGCTGGAGCAGCACCGCTTCGTCGCACAGCGCCGGGACGCTGGCCAGGTCGTGGGTGGAGATCACCACCGTGCGGCCCTCGGCGCGCAGAGCGCGCAGCAGGTCGCTGATCATCGCCTCGGACTTCTTGTCCACGCCGGCGAACGGCTCGTCGAGGAACAGCAGCTGCGCCTCCTGCGCGATGCCGCGCGCGACGAACGCGCGTTTGCGCTGGCCGCCGGAGAGCGCGCCGATCGGGTTGCCCGCCAGCTCGGTGAGCCCGACCCGCTCCAGCGCGGCGCGAACCGCCGCCTTGTCCCGCTGCTTGGGCCGGCGGGTGAGGCCCAGGTGCCCGTAGCGGCCCATCATGACCACGTCCGCCACGGTCACCGGGAAGGTCCAGTCGACGGCCTCGGACTGCGGCACGTAGGCGATCAGCCCGTCGCGCCGGGCCTGCCGCTGGTCGCGGTCGAGCAGCCGGATGTCCCCGGTATCCGGGCGGACCAGCCCCATCAGCGCCTTGAACAGCGTCGACTTCCCGGAACCGTTCATACCCAGCAGACCGCAGATCCGCCCCGGGGCGATGTCCACCGACACGTCGTCGAGCGCCAGCGTCTCGCCGTAGTGGACCGTCACGCCGTGCGCGCTGATGGCGAGGTTCACCGGGCACCCCGCAGACCCGCGACGATCGTCTCGGCGTCGTGGCGCAGCAGGTCCAGGTACGTCGGCACCGGGCCGTCCGGGCCGGACAGCGAGTCGACGTAGAGCACGTCGCCCAGCCGTGCGCCGGTCTCCCGCGCGACCTGCTGCTGGGCCTTGTCGTTGACGGTGGACTCGCAGAACACGGTGGGCACTCCGTTCTCCCGGACGAATTCGGTGGTCGCCTTGATCTGCTGCGGCGTGCCCTCGGAATCGCTGTTGACCGGCCACAGGTAGGCCTCGCGCAGGCCGGCGTCGCGCGCCAGGTAGGAGAACGCGCCCTCGCAGGTCACCAGCGCGCGGTGCTCGTCGGGCAGGGCCGCCAGCTCCTCGCGCAGGTACCGGTCGATCTCGTCCAGCCGGCCCAGGTAGGCATCGGCGTTGGCGCGGAAGGTCTCGGCGTGCGCCGGGTCGAGGCGGATGAACGCGTCGCGGATGTTGGTGACGTAGACCGCCGCGGTGCGCGGCGACATCCAGGCGTGCGGGTTGGCCTTGCCCCGGTACTCGCCGCCCTGGATCGGGATCGCCTCGATTCCGCTGGTCAGCGTCACGTGCTCGGCCTCGCTGCGCTGCACGAACTTGTCGAACCAGCGCTCCAGGCCGAGCCCGTTGTCCAGGACGAGATCGGCCTTGGCGGCCCGGAGCATGTCGCTGGGGGTGGGCTCGTACTCGTGGATCTCGGTGCCCGGCTTGGTGATCGACTCCACCGCGATCGCGTCCCCGGCGACGTTGCGGGCCATGTCAGCGATGACGGTGAACGTGGTGACCACCTGCCTGCGCCCGTCGTCGGGCTGGCTGAACCCGGTCCCGCATGCGCTGAGCAGCACGAATGCCGCCGCGACGAGAGAAGTATTTCGGAGGCCTGCGGAACGGGATTTCGCCACGCCGAAAACTGTACCCCGGGCGGTGGCCGCCACCAAGGTCGTCTCCGGGCGTGGGAAGATGGGCGGCGCTATGTCTGCGACCTCCCTGCCACTCGTCTTCGACGCCCCGCGCCGCGGTATGCCCCCGCGGCACCTCGCCGACCTCTCCGCCGACGAACGGAAGGCCGCCGTCGTCGAGCTGGGGGAGAAGCCGTTCCGCGCCAAGCAGCTGGCGCACCACTACTTCGGCAGGCTCAACGCCGATGTCGAGTCGATGACCGACATCCCGGCGGGCAGCCGCGCCAAGCTCGGTGAGAGCCTGCTGCCGCCGCTGCTCACCGAGATCCGCCACCTGATGACCGACGACGGCACGACCCGCAAGTCGCTGTGGCGCGCGCACGACGGCACGCTCGTGGAGAGCGTGCTGATGCGCTACCCGGACCGCGCCACCGTCTGCATCTCCAGCCAGGCGGGCTGCGGCATGGCCTGCCCGTTCTGCGCCACCGGCCAGGGCGGTCTGCAGCGCAACCTGTCGACCGCCGAGATCGTCGACCAGGTGCGCGCGGCCGCCGCCGCGATGCGCGACGGCGAGGTCCCCGGCGGCCCCGGACGGCTGTCCAACGTGGTGTTCATGGGCATGGGTGAGCCGCTGGCGAACTACCGCCGCGTGATCAACGCCGTGCACCGCATCTGCGACCCGTCGCCGGAAGGCCTGGGCCTCTCGCAGCGCTCGGTGACCGTCTCGACGGTGGGCCTGGTCCCGGCGATCAAGAAGATGACGGCGGAGAACCTGAACGTGACGCTGGCGGTGTCGCTGCACACGCCGGACGACGAGCTGCGCGACACGCTGGTGCCGGTGAACAACCGCTGGAACGTCGCCGAGGTCCTGGAAGCCGCGCGCGGCTACGCCGACCACACCGGCCGCCGGGTGTCGATCGAGTACGCGCTGATCCGCGACATCAACGACCAGCCGTGGCGCGCGGACCTGCTGGGCAAGCTCCTGCACAAGCACCTCGGCCAGTTCGCGCACGTCAACTTGATCCCGCTGAACCCGACGCCGGGCAGCAAGTGGGACGCCAGCCCGAAGCCGGTGGAGCGCGAGTTCGTCCGCCGCGTCCGCGACGCGGGAGTCTCCTGCACGGTCCGCGACACCCGAGGCCAGGAGATCGCCGCAGCCTGCGGCCAACTCGCAGCCGAGGAGTGAGTCGCGCGAGGCCGGTGGGGCAGTTGTGAACGCAATGAACAAAAGGGTGACTTCTGGGCGTCCGGTGCTCCATGATCGGCGCTGCTGGACGCGACCCGGTCATCGAGGACTTCTTCGCGCGGTACCGCGGCACCGCTCCAGTCCTGGACCTACGTCCTGAGTGGACGGAGGTCCGAGCCCGGCCGGTGCGCGTCGCGAACCGCCCCCCGAGCGGCGCGCGCCGGTTGTGCGGCCGTGGTCGTCACTCGACGACCGCGGGTTTGCCCAGCAACGCCTCGGCGACTGGTGCGCCGGGCAGGACCGCCGGGCGCATCTCGACCACGATCTGCCCGTCGTCCTCGTAGGCGACCAGCGGCATCCCGGGTTCGATCCCGGCGGCCCGCATGATCGCCCGCGGGAGGGTGATGCGCATTTCCCCGTCTGCGGTGATCTCTGTGCACTCCGCGTGTCTCACGAGCGAAATGCTGGTCCCAGCCACGACCGTGGATCAAGCTCCGTCACACCCCTGTGGAGTTACTCCTGGGACCAGTCGCCAGCCGTGCACAGACGCGCTGCGCCGTTCAGCTCGTGTGCTCGCGGATCGCCTCCTCCAGGACTTCGAGGCCTTCGGTCAGGAGGGCGTGGTCGATGACCAGGGGTGGGAGCAGGCGGATCACGTTGCCGTAGGTGCCGCAGGTGAGGAGCACGACTCCTCGCGCGTGGCAGGTCTTGGCGATCT
Organism: Saccharopolyspora antimicrobica; assembly: GCF_003635025.1. Taxonomy (GTDB): domain Bacteria; phylum Actinomycetota; class Actinomycetes; order Mycobacteriales; family Pseudonocardiaceae; genus Saccharopolyspora; species Saccharopolyspora antimicrobica. Next base: position 4,309,721 of record NZ_RBXX01000002.1, read on the forward strand.
TGGCGGTCAGCTCCGGGTCCGGTTCGGTCGTGCCCGGCTTGACGAACTCGATGCCGATCATCGCGCCGCGGCCGCGCACGTCGAGGATCGCTTCGGTGGTCAGGGCCCGCAGGCGGGGTAGCACCAGGTCGCCGATGGCGCGCGCGGCGGCGGCCAGGTCTCGCTCGCGCATCGCGCGGATCGCGCCGAGCGCGCCTGCGCAGGCGATCGGGTTGCCGCCGTAGGTGCCGCCGAGGCTGCTCGGCGGCATGGCGTCCATCAGCTCGGCGCGACCCGTGACCGCCGCCAGCGGCAGGCCGCCCGCGATGCCCTTGGCAGTGGTGATCAGGTCCGGCACCACGTTCTCGTGGTCGCAGGCGAACCAGGTGCCGGTGCGGCAGAAGCCGGTCTGGATCTCGTCGGCGATGAACAGCACGCCGTTGTCGGCGCACCACTTCGCGATCGCGGGCAGGAATCCCGGTGCGGGCTCGATGAACCCGCCCTCGCCCTGGATCGGCTCGATCAGCACCGCGGCGACCTGGTCGGCGCCGAGCTGCTTGTCGATCCGCTCGATCGCCTCGCGCGCGACCTGCTCGCCGGGGCGGCCGTCGCGCGCCGGGTAGGACATCGGCACCCGGTAGACCTCCGGGGCGAACGGGCCGAAACCGTGCTTGTAGGGAACGGACTTCGCGGTCAGCGCCATGGTCAGGTTGGTGCGGCCGTGGTAGGCGTGGTCGAAGGCCACGATCGCCGGGCGGCCGGTGGCCCGGCGGGCGATCTTGACCGCGTTCTCCACGGCCTCGGCGCCGGAGTTGAACAGCGCGCTGCGCTTCTCGTGGTCGCCGGGGGTCAGCGCGGCGAGCTCCTCGCAGACCTGCAGGTAGTTCTCGTAGGGCGTCACCATGAAGCAGGTGTGGGTGAACTCGGCGACCTGGCGGCGCACCGGCTCGACGACCTCCGGCGCGGCGTTGCCCACGTTGGTCACCGCGATGCCCGAGCCGAGGTCGATCAGCGAGTTGCCGTCGACGTCGTGCAGCACCCCGCCCGCGGCCTCGGTGATGTAGACGGGCAGCACGCTGGCCACTCCGCCGGCCACCGTCGCGGCGCGGCGCCGCTGCAGTTCGCGGGAGTTCGGTCCGGGGATCTCGGTGCGCAGGACGCGCGCCTGGGCGGTGGTCACGGAGCCTCCTGGTGATGTCGTACTGGGACCAGACTCGGTGGGAGGTGGTGATCTGGACAGTTGACGATCTGGTTAACTCGGGCGCGGGAATTGGACACAATGTCAGGAGGTGGCCGGTGCCGTTGACGTTGCGCGACCTGGTCGCGGACACCGCGCTGGGCCTCACCGCGCGTGCCGGGGAGCAGGCGCTGGACCGGCCGATCGCCTGGGTGCACACCAGTGAGCTGGCCGATCCGGCACCGTTCCTGGAGGGCGGCGAGCTGCTGCTCACCACCGGGCTCGCGCTGGGCGAGGACTGCGCGGTGCTCGTGGAGCGGCTGACTTCGGTGGGTGCCGCTGGGCTGGGCTTCGGCGTCGGGCTGAGTCACCGGGCGATCCCCGCCGAGTTGGTGGCCGCTGCCGAGCGGGCCGGACTGCCGCTGCTGGAAGTGCCCCGCCCGACACCGTTCATCGCGATCAGCAAAGCTGTTTCGCACGCCGTCGCCGCCGACGAGTACGCGAGCCTGCGGCGCACGAGCCGCGCGCAGCACGAGCTCGCGCAGGCGGCGGGCACGACCAACGGGATCAACGCGCTGGTGCGCAAGCTCGCGCGGCTGCTCGACGCCTGGGTGCTGCTGCTCGACCCCAGCGGGCGGCTGCTGCACAGCGCGCCGGTCGCCGCCGGTTCGCGGCTGGGGCAGTTGACGCCCGAAGTGGACAAGATGCGCGCGAAGCGGGGCCTGGCCGCGGCCGGTTTCCCGCTCGGTGACCAGGAAGTGAGCATGCAGGCGCTGGGCGGCCGGGCGCGCGGTTTCCTGGTCGTGGGCCGCGACGGGCCCTTCGCCACCACCGACCACCACGTGATCAACTCGGCCGCTTCGCTGCTGACGCTCGCGCTGGAGCAGGTCGAGGCGCTGGGTTCGGCGCGTCGGCGGCTGCGGTCGGGTTTCCTGGAGCTGATGCTGCGCGGCGAACCGGTGCGGGACGTGCTCGGGGATCTGCACGCCGAACTCCCGCCGGAGCCGTTCCGGGTGGTGGTGCTGCTGGGCGCGCCCGATCGCGACGAGCTGGTGGCCAGGCTGGCGGCCGACCAGCCGAGCGCACCCGTCTACCTGGCCGAACGCGGTGACGCGGTGGTGGGACTGGTCGCCGACGACGCGCTGGACTGGCTCACCGGCCAGTCCGGACTCGCCGTCGGCGTGTCCGAACCGAGCACCGCGGCCGGGCTCGCCGAAGGACTGCGGCAGGCCGAGCAGGCCGCGCAGGTGGCCAAGCGCGGTGACGCCGCGGTGCGGTTCTCCGAGCTGGCCGGGCGCGGATTGCTCGACCTGGTGCCCGCAGGTGACGCGCAGGCCTTCGCCGAGGCAGTGCTCGCGCCGTTGCGGGATCAGGAGGTGCTGCTGCGGTCGTTGCAGGCCTGGCTGGCGCACCACGGCCAGTGGGATCCGGCGGCCAGCCGGCTCGGCGTGCACCGGCACACCTTGCGCAACCGCGTGCACAAGGTGGAGGAGCTGCTGGGACGCAGCCTCGACCAGCCCGGCGTGCGGGCGGAGCTGTGGCTGGCCCTGCAAGTGCTCGGCGCGTGACGGAGGTGCTGCGGTGCTCGTCGACGATCTGCTGAACCTGCCGGAACTCGACCTGCGGGTGCGGGTGCGCGGCCGGGTGGACCGGCCGATCCGCTGGGTGCACACGATCGAGATCGAGTCGCCGGGACGTTTCCTGCGCGGCGGCGAGGTGGTGCTCACCGCGGGCGTGTGGCGCACGGCCGGGATCACCGCGGAGGCCTTCGTGGCCGATCTCGTCGCGGCCGACGTCGCAGCCGTCGGGTTCGGCCTGGTACCGCCGGAGACGCAGGTGCCCGAGGAGTTCGTGGCCGCCGCGCGCGAGCACGGGCTGACCTGCTTCGTGGTTCCCGTCGAGGTCGCGTTCCTGCAGATCGTGGAGGCCTTCGTCAGCACCAAGCGGGCCGAGTGGGAGCGGCCGCTGCGCCGCCACCTCGCTCAGCACGACGCGATCGTGGCCGCGCTGCGGGTCGACCGCGGCGTCGGCACCGTGGTCGGCGCGCTGGCCAAGCAGCTCGGCGAACCGGTCGCGGTACGCGTCGCAGGTGCTCTGGCGGCTGGCGAGACACCGACGCCCAACCACCCGTTGCCGCTGGTGGGAGAGGGCCTGGCGGAGGCGGAGCTGCTGCTGCCCAGGCCGCTGGGCGAACTCGACGTCGAGCAGCAGGCCGCCGTGGTGCAGGCGATGCCGTTCATCGCGCTGGAGATCGAGCGCACGCGAGCGGTCCGCGCGACGGAGCTGCGCTACGCGTGGGAGCTCTTCGAGTGGGTCCACAGCGGAGCGGTGGGGATCGAGACCGTCCGCACGCGGCTGCACTCGCTCGGCCTGCCGCCGGACGGGCCGATCGCTGCCGTCGTGGTGCGCACGGCGAGCCCGGATGCCGTGGCGCTGCGCCTCGGCGACCTGCTGGGCACCGATGGCGTGGCCGCCCAGCGCGGCAGCGACGTCGTCGCGTTCGCCCGGGTCGCCGACAGCGCGGCGGACCTGGCGCGGCGGATCCACGACTCGCTGGGCAGCGACGTGCACGTCGGTGTCGGCAAGCCGGGCAGTGCCTCGGAACTGCGGGTGAGCCTGCTGCAGGCGACCCACGCCGCCGAGGCGGTGTCGTCGCGGACCGGGCGTGGCTGGATGACGCACGAGCAGCTGAGCAGCCCGGCGCTGCTGCTCTCGGTGCAGGACCCGGAGCTGCTGGCGGCGACCTCCCGGACGCTGCTCGGCCCGGTGCTCGACCACGACGAGCGGCGCGGCAGCGACCTCGTGCCGTCGCTGGAGGTGTACCTCGACGCGGGCGGCCGCTGGCAGGAAGCGGCGCAGCGCCTCCACGTGCACATCAACACCCTGCGCCACCGCATGAGCCGGGTCGAGGAGCTGACCGGCCGGAGCCTCTCCAGCACGGCGGACCGGGTGGACCTCTTCCTCGCGCTCCGCGCCCTCCGCCGGTCCTGACCGCCGCGTCGGCGTGTCGGGCCCCGACTCGCCGACGCGGTCCGCAATTTCAATGGAAATCAGACGTCTGATTTCCATTGAAATCGCGTCGGATCCCGAGCGGCGTCGGATCCCGAGCGGCGTCGGATCCCGAGCGGCGTCGGACGATCGTCTTCGGGGGTTGTGCGATCGTCCAACGGTCGAGGGGGACTTCGGAGGATCGGTGACTACCTCCGGTCGGTGACCGGGGCCACGCTGTGTTCCGGTGCCGCGCGGCCACCGGATCCCGTTTCCCCAGGAGGTCGACGAATGACGCCCTGTGTCAACCGGAGTCCTGCTCAACCGGACCTCAGGGGACCGTGATGCGGCCCAGCCACAAGAAACCGCGAAACGCGAGAACAACGCCAAACGCGACCACCACTGAAAATCCCGGAGAGGCGGGACCGCTGCGAATGACCCCAGAACCGAGACCGGCCGCGCCTGTCGCCATCGAGACGCACGGCGTCGACACCATTCCCGATGCCGACCGCACCGGGCGGCCCCGCGACATCGCCGGGATCCTGCTCGGCTCGAACCTGTGCCTCGGAGTGGTCATCTTCGGCTGGCTGCCCGCCTCGTTCGGCCTGGAGTTCTGGCCCGCCGCGACCTCGATGATCGCCGGGACGCTGCTGGGCACCCTGCTGGTCGCACCGCTGGCGCTGGTGTCGCTGCGCACCGGCACCAACCTGTCCACCAGCAGCGGCGGGCACTTCGGGGTGCGCGGGCGGCTGATCGGCTCGGTCATCGGGCTGCTGCTGTCGCTGGGTTACGCGGCGCTGACGGTCTGGACCGGCGGGGCGGCCGTCGTCGGCCCGCTGCACCGGATGTTCGGGCTGCCCGACGACGGGGTCAGCCACAGCATCACCTACGCGGCGCTGGCCGTGCTGTCGGTGCTGGTCGCGATCTTCGGCTACCAGCTGCTGACCAGGCTGAGCAAGTGGGTCGCGCTGGGCACGCTGGTGCTGATGGCGGTCGGGATCTTCGCCTACGCCGACCAGTTCCAGACCGGCCCGGTCACCGACTCCGGCTACCTGCTCGGCGACTTCTGGAGCACCTGGGCGCTGTCCGTGGTCGCCGCCGGGCTCAGCGGGCCGATGGCGTTCATCACGCTGCTCGGCGACTACAGCCGCTACGTCTCGCCGCGCCGCCACTCCTCCCGCGAGGTGTTCGCCGCGACCTGCGCCGGCATGCTGCTCGGGCTGCTGATCCCGCAGCTGTTCGGCACGTTCACCGCCTTCGCCTCCCGCGCCGCCGACGACTACGTCGGCCCGCTGGTCGCCGCCGCACCGCTGTGGTTCCTGCTGCCGCTGCTGCTCAACGGGGTGTTCGGCACCATCGGCAACGCCGGCGTGCTGATCTACAGCATGGGCCTGGACCTGGACGCGATCGTGCCGCCGCTGTCGCGGGTCAAGGCCACCGTCCTGACCTCCGCGATCTCCACGGTGCTGGTGTTCCTCGGCTACTTCGCCTGGGACGCGCAGGACGCGGTGACCGCGTTCGTGCTGCTGCTCACCGCGGTGGGCACCCCGTGGGCGGTGATCACCCTGATCGGCTTCGCGCAGTGCCGGGGCGTGTACGACCCGGACGCGCTGCAGGTCTACAACCGCCGCTCGCGAGGCGGCATCTACTGGTACGCCGCGGGCTGGAACCCGCGGGCCGTCGCGGCCTGGGGGATCGGCTCGCTGGTCGGGCTGCTGGCGGTGGACACCGCGCTGTACAAGGGGCCGCTGCTGGCGCTGACCGGCGGTATCGACCTGAGCTTCGTGCTGGCGGCGGCGGTCACCGCCGCGAGCTACCTGCTGCTGGGCATCGGAAGTCCGCAACCGGTGCCCGCCGAACCCGACGTTCGGGCAATCGCGAACGTCTGATCTGTAGAGCGAACGAGGAAGTGCAAGCATGGATCGTCACGACGTGGTCGTCATCGGTGCCGGCTTCGCCGGGCTCACCGCCGCGCGCGACCTGCGCGAAGCGGGCAAGGACGTGCTGGTCCTGGAGGCCCGGGACCGCATCGGCGGCTCGACCTGGTACCAGCCGGACGTGTTCGACGGCGTCGGGCTGGAGATGGGCGGTACCTGGATCGTCCCGCAGCAGACCCACGTGTGGGCCGAGGTGCAGCGCTACGGCATCCCGGTGGAGGACAGCGAGCTGCCCGGCCGGATGACCTGGTCCGACCACGGCACGGTGCTGGACACCCTGCTGCCGGTGCCGCCGCAGGAGTACGAGCAGCTGGAGCACGCCGTGCGGGCGCTGATCGCCGACGCGTCCCGGTTCGACCCGCTGCGGCCGCTGTCCGAGCAGGACGTCGCCGACCTCGACGTGCCGATCCGGCAGTGGGCCGAGAACGCCGGTCTGAAGGGCAACGCCAAGGAACTGATGATGTCCTGGTTCTGCGGCTGCGCCAACGCGAACGAGGACACCGGGTCGGCGCTGGACATCCTCCGCTGGTGCTCCTCAATGGACAGTTCGCTGTGGGGCATGGTGCAGGCCAGCGTGCTGGGCTTCACCTTCACCGACGGCACCGCGTCGCTGGCGCGGGCGATCCTGGCCGACGGCGGCGCGCAGCTGCGGCTGTCCAGCCCGGTGCGCAAGGTCGAGTCCGACGAGGAGGGCGTCACGGTCACCTACGACGGCGGTGCGGTGCGGGCGGACCGCGTGGTCATGACCACGCCCGTCGGCGTGTGGCAGGACATCGAGTTCTCCCCGGCGCTGCCCGCGGACAAGCTGGCGATCTCCCGGGAGAACCACGCCGGGCAGGGCCAGAAGGTCTGGGCGCTGGCACGCAACGTGCCCGAGGACATCAGCGGTTTCGGCTGGGGGACCAGCTTCGACTACGTCGGCGCGATGAAGACCACCGAACGCGGCGTGGTGCTGGTCTGCTTCGCCCCCGAGCACGACCGCGTCGACGCCACCGACCTCGCCGACGTGCAGCGCGCGGTGCGGGAGTTCGCGCCGGAAGCGGAAGTTCTCGACGCGCACTCGCACGCTTGGGTGCACGACGAGTACTCCAAGGGCACGTGGGCGACCTTCCGCGCCGGGCAGTTCGCCGAGTACGAGCTGTGCGTGGGCCGGACCGAGGGGCGCGTGCACTTCAGCGGTTCGCACACCGCGCGCCGCTGGCGGGCCTTCATCGACGGTGCGATCGAGTCCGGCAAGCGCACCGCCGCGGAGATCCTGGCGGCCGAGCAGTGAGGAACGAGAGCATGAACGAACCGATCGGTCCGGTCGACGCCACGCGCGTGCCGCGCTACGGCGGGGACACCACGTTCGCGCGGCTGCCCCGGCTCGCCGACGTGCCGGACGCCGACGTGCTGCTCTGGGGCGTGCCCTTCGACACCGGCGTCAGCTACCGGCCCGGTGCCCGGTTCGGCCCCAACCACGTGCGGCAGAGCTCCCGCCTGCTGCGGCCGTACAACCCGGCGATGGACGCCGAGCCGTTCGCCGTGCGGCAGGTCGCCGACGCGGGCGACGTCGGGGTGAACCCGTTCGACATCCAGGAAGCCATCGGCACCATCGAGCGCAGTGCGCGGGAGCTGTCCGGCACCCGCCGCACGCTGCTGACCATCGGCGGTGACCACACCATCGCGCTGCCGCTGCTGCGGGTGCAGCACGAGCGGCACGGGCCGATCGCGGTGCTGCACTTCGACGCGCACCTGGACACCTGGGACACCTACTTCGGCGCGCCCCACACGCACGGCACCCCGTTCCGCCGCGCCGCCGAGGAAGGCCTGATCGACTTCGAGCACTCCATGCACGTCGGGCTGCGCGGCCCGCTGTACTCGAAGCTCGACCTCGACGAGAGCGAGCGGCTGGGCTTCGCGGCGGTGCACAGCCGCGAGTTCGCCCGGACCCCGCTGGACACCATCATCGAGCGCATCCGCGCCCGCCTCGGATCGCGGCCGGTGTACCTGTCCATCGACATCGACGTGCTCGACCCGGCGTTCGCGCCCGGCACCGGAACTCCCGAGGCGGGCGGGCTGTCCAGCCGCGAGCTGCTGGAAGTGGTGCGCGGGCTGGCCGACCTCAACGTGGTCGGCGCGGACCTGGTGGAGGTCGCCCCGGCCTACGACCACGCCGAGATCACCGGCATCGCCGCTGCTCACGTGCTGTACGACCTGCTCTGCATCCTGCCAGGAGGACGCTGATGCGCCGGATCCGCAACATCATCGACGGCCGGGCGGTGGACGCCCGCAGCGGCCTCACCACCGATCTGATCGACCCCTGCACCGGAGCGGTCTTCGGCACCGCGCCGCTTTCGTCCGCCGAGGACGTCGGGGCGGCGTACGCGGCGGCCCGGACGGCGTTCGCGCAGTGGCGGCGCACCACGCCCGCCGACCGGCAGCGGCTGCTGCTGCGGCTGGCCGACGAGGTCGAGCGGCGCGCCGAGGAGTTCGTCGCGGCGGAGGTGGAGAACACCGGCAAACCGGTGGCCGCCACCCGCAGCGAGGAGGTCGAGGCCGCCATCGACCAGATCCGGTTCTTCGCCGGCGCGGCGCGGGTGCTCGAGGGCACCGCCGCCGCGGAGTACACGCCCGAGCACACCTCCTACGTGCGGCGGGAGCCGGTCGGCGTGGTCGGCCAGGTGGCGCCCTGGAACTACCCGCTGCTGATGGCGGTGTGGAAGATCGCCCCGGCGATCGCGGCGGGCAACACCGTGGTGCTCAAGCCCGCCGACACCACGCCGGTGTCCGCGGTGCTGCTCGCCGAGGTGGCGGCGGAGATCCTCCCGCCCGGCGTGCTCAACGTCGTGTGCGGCGACCGGGAGACCGGCCAAGCGGTGGTCGCCGACTCGGCCGCGGCGATGGTGTCGATCACCGGCTCCACCCGGGCAGGCAGGCAGGTGGCCGCGGCGGCGGCCGAGGACGTCAAGCGCGTGCACCTGGAACTGGGCGGGAAGGCGCCCGCGCTGGTGTTCGCCGACGCGGATCTGAAGGCGGCGGCGGTGGGCATCGCGGCCGCGGGCACGTTCAACGCCGGTCAGGACTGCACCGCTGCGACCCGGGTGCTGGTGGAGCGATCGGTGGCCGAGGAGTTCACCCGGCTGCTGGTCGAGGAGGTCCGCGCCCTGCGCCCCGGCCCGCCGTCCGATGTGGACGCCGATCTCGGGCCGCTGAACAACGCCGCCCAGCTGGCACGCGTGCAGGGCATCATCGACCGCTTGCCGGAGCACGCCCAGGTGCTCACCGGCGGCGAGCGGATCGGCGACGAGGGCTGCTTCTTCGCGCCCACGGTGCTCGCCGGTGTCCGCCAGGAAGACGAGCCGGTGCAGGAGGAGATCTTCGGCCCGGTGCTCACCGTCCAGCAGTTCTCCGACGAGGCGGAAGCCCTGGGCCTGGCCAACGACGTGGACTACGCACTGGCGGCCAGCGTCTGGACCCGCGATCACGGCCGGGCCCAGCGCTGCACCGCGGACCTGGACTTCGGCTGCGTCTGGGTGAACGCCCACATGGTCCTGGTCGCGGAGATGCCCCACGGCGGCTTCAAGCACTCGGGCTACGGCAAGGACCTCTCCCGCTACGGATTCGAGGACTACACGCGCATCAAGCACGTGATGCACAGCCACGCCTGACCGGACGCCGTGAGTGTTTCGGGGTGCCATAGCGCCCCGAAACACTCACGGGCGACCACCTTGTCAGCGGAACTCGGCGGCGTGGTCGACGGCCCACTGCGCGAACGTCCGGGCCGGGTGGCCGGTGAGGCGTTCCACGCAGCCGGTGGTGCGGGTCGCCTCCAACCGGTGCTCGGACGCGGCGATCAGCGCCTCCACCAGTGCCGCCGGTCGGCCGTCCGCGAGCATCTGCGATCGCGCGATGTCGGTGCGGACCGGCTCGAAGCGCAGCCGGCGTCCCAGAGCCGCGCCGAGCTGCGCGACCTGATCGGCGCGGCTGAGCACCTCCGGCCCGGTGAGCACGTGCGGGCCGCGGTCGAACCGTTCCGCGAGCAGGGCGGTCACGGCCGCATCTGCGACGTCGCGTTCGTCGACCACGGCTGTTCGGGCGATGTCCGGCCCGGCCACGACATCGCCCGCGCGCAGCTGCGCGGCCCACCCGCGGACGTTGGAGGCCATCGTGTCGCTGCGCAGCACCACCGGACGCAGCCCGGCATCCATGAGCAGCGCTTCCAGATCCGCGTGCACCTGGACGATCGGGTCCGTCTGACGAGCGCGATCGTCGTCGATGGCGGAGGACGAGAGGTAGACGACGCGCGGCGACGCGCGGGCGAGCTCCGGCAGCACGGCGCGGGCCGGTGCGGCGTCGAGCAGCGGCCAGATCAGCAGGACGGCGTCGACGCCGCTCAGCGCGGTCCGGAGGACTGCCGGGTCGGTCAGATCGCCGACCACCGCCTCCACGCCGGGACGCTCGTCCACCGGGTGCCGGTCGAGGCACCGCACTCGGGCACCGCGGGCGACGAGGCGGTCGACGACCGCGCGCCCCAGGTTGCCCGCCGCGCCGGTGACGAGGATCGGATCGTGGGAAGTGCCCGTGCGGTGCGGGGATTCGGTCATGCTGGGCAAGCTATGGGTTCAGGTCGACATGAAGGCAAGGCCGAATTGCGGACGATCGGAGAGGCAGCCGCGGAACTCGGGATCGAGGCCCACGTGCTGCGCCACTGGGAGCAGGTCGGAGCGCTCGACGTGCGCCGCGACGGCAAGGGCTACCGGATCTACGACGACGCCGCGCTGGAGCGGGCCCGCACCGTGCTCAAGCTGCGGCGGGTGGGGCTCTCCCTGCCGGAGGTCACCGCTGCCATGGCGCCGACGAAGGAAGCGGCGCAGGCGGTGATCGAGGCGAAGATCGCCGAGCTCGAGAGCGAGGTGGCCGGCAGGCAGGCGGCCATCGTCTTCCTCCAGCACACCGTCGAGTGTCGCCACCGGTACCTCGACGAGTGCCCGGATTGCGCGACCTTCGCCCGCGAGCCGTAGCAGCCCGGGACGGTTTGGACAGTCGCGGTCGTGGCTGTGTACGGATTGGCAGTGCGGGGAGATCGGTTCCGGTCGTAGCGTCTGGGCAGGATCGGAAACGACAGGAGGCAGCCGATGTCATCGGTCATCGGGAACTGGGTCGCTGGCGAGCGGGTCATCAGCGACGCGACGTTCGAGGTGCGGCACCCCTACGACGGCTCGGCGGTCGCCACCACGTGCTACGCCACCGACGCCGATGTGGAGCGCGCCGTCGCCGCCGCGGACGCGGTGCGCAAGGAGTTCGCCACCACGCCCGCGCACGTGCGGGCCGCCGCGCTGGACCACGTGACCCGGCGGCTCGAAGAGCGGGCCGAGGAGATCGCGCAGCTGATCACCGCTGAGAACGGCAAGCCGATCAGCTGGGCCCGCGGCGAGGTGGCCCGCGCCGTCTCCACCTTCCGGTGGGGCGCGGAGGAGGCCCGCCGGTTCTCCGGCGACCTGCAGCGGCTGGACACCGATCCCGGCGGCACCGGCCGGATGGCGCTGGTCCGCCGCGTCCCGCGCGGGCCCGTGCTCGGCATCTCGCCGTTCAACTTCCCGCTCAACCTGGTGGCGCACAAGGTCGCCCCGGCGCTGGCCGTCGGCGCGCCGATCGTGCTCAAGCCCGCGCCGAAGACGCCGCTGTCCGCGCTGCTGCTGGGCGAGATCCTGGCCGAGACCGAGCTGCCCGCCGGCTCCTGGTCGGTGCTGACCACCAGCAACGACAAGGCCGCCGAGCTGGTCGCCGACCCGCGGCTGCCGGTGGTCTCCTTCACCGGGTCCGGTCCGATCGGCTGGGGCATCCGCGACGCCGCGCCGCGCAAGCACGTGACGCTGGAGCTCGGCGGCAACGCCGCGGTCGTCGTCGACCAGACCTGGACGGACCTGGACTCCGCCGCGGACCGGATCGCGACCTTCGCGATGTACCAGGCCGGGCAGTCGTGCATCTCCGTGCAGCGCGTCTACGTCCACCGCGACAGCTACGACGAGCTGGCCGCCCGCGTGGTGAAGGCGGTGGAGTCGCAGGTCACCGGCGACCCGAAGGACCCTGCGACCAAGGTCGGCCCGATGATCAACGAGGACGCCGCGGCGCGGCTGGAGGCCTGGGTCGGCGAGGCCGTCGACGCGGGCGCCGAGGTGCTCACCGGCGGCTCCCGCGAGGGCGCCACCTTCGCCCCGACGGTGCTGGCCGGCGTCCCGGAGGACGCGAAGGTCTCCTGCGAGGAGGTCTTCGGCCCGCTGCTGGTGCTGGCGCCGGTGGATTCGGTGGACGAGGCGTTCGAGAAGGTCAACGCCTCCCGCTACGGCCTGCAGGCCGGGGTGTTCACCCGCGACCTGCAGCTGGCCTTCCGCGCCGCGGCGGAGCTGGAGGTCGGTGGTGTGATCATCGGCGACGTGCCCAGCTTCCGCGCCGACCAGATGCCCTACGGCGGCGTGAAGGAATCCGGCGTCGGCCGAGAAGGCGTGCACGCGGCAATGCTCGACCTCACCCAGGAGCACGTGACGGTCCTCACCGGCATCACGGTCTGAACCTTGTAGCTGTTTCCAGACTCGTTCTGCGTAGCGGTGCGGGTGGCGGTGCAAGCTGCTTGGGCGGGCGGAGCGGCCGCGCCGAGGCCCGAAGCTCTGTGTCGTGAGTGCGAGGCGCGGTCGCACTCACGACATTTCGAAGCACGGAAGGCGGGAACTCCGAGGTTCACCGCCGCTGAAACGCAGAACGCCGCTTCCGGGATCCGGAAGCGGCGTTCTCGTGGTCTCGCGTCAGCGGCGCCAGGCGGTCTTCCGGCGGCGCAGGTCGAACAGCAGACCGATGGCCAGGCCCGCCGCGATGATGATCAGCCACATGTCCTCGGTCTTGAACTGGCCGCCACCGCTGATGATGCCCTGGTGGTTGCCGACCAGCATGATCAGGCACGCGAAGACGGAGAACCAACCGGCGATCTGCGTCGCCTTCGGGAAACCGCCGTGCCAGCCCCACTCGACCGACGGTTCATCGGCCGGGTCGATGGCCTGGCTGGGCTTCTTCTCCAGCTCGGTGCTCGCCACGTTCCCCTCCTGGTGCCACGCCCGGCCGCGCGGGCCGGGTGATGATGCTCGAAGTGCGGAACACCGACCGGTGATCCACCCGCCCATCCTCGCACACGCCGTCGGTGCGGTGGCGTCCGCCCGTCTCGGCGCGAGCAGCGAAAAGGGTGTCGCGGAAGCCCCTTCCGCGACACCCCCGGAGCGGGTCAGCCGTGCGATGCCGACTTGCGGCCGATGATCGCCCGGTAGCCGCCCAGCACGATCAGCGAACCCACGACGGCCAGGATCCAGGTGCTCAGCGACCAGAACCGGTCGATGCCCACGCCGAAGACCCAGTTGCCGATCAGGCCGCCGACGAAGGCACCGACGACCCCGAGCAGCATCGTGACGAGGATCCCGCCGCCGTCCTTGCCGGGCATGATCGCCTTGGCCAGCGCGCCCACGATGAGTCCGAGCACGATCCATCCGATGATTCCCATGGCCGACCTCCTCCGTGCAACGTTCTATGGCCAGATCGTGACCCCCGATGGTGATTTGTGCACCGCGAGCGACTTCCGCTCACCTCCTTCGGGGACAATGGCGGTGATGCACGCCGACACCCCGAAACAGAGCGCTCCCGGCCCGCGCACCGTCCTGGTGCTCGGCTCCACCGGTTCCATCGGCACCCAGGCACTGGACGTGATCAGGAACAACCCGGACCGCTTCCGGGTCGCCGGCCTGGCCGCGGGCGGCAGCGATCCGCTGACGCTGGCCGCGCAGGCGATCGAGTTCCAGGTCAGGACCGTCGCGGTGGCCGACAGCAGCGTCGTCGAAGACCTCCACCTCGCCCTCCGGGCCGAAGCAGCGTCGCGCGGTGCGGCCGCAGCCCCGCTGCCCGACCTGCTGACCGGCCCGGACGCGGTGACCGATCTCATCGAGTCCACCCCGGCCGACGTGATCCTCAACGGCGTCGACGGCTCCCGCGGCCTCAAACCGACCCTGGCCGCGCTGGCCACCGGCTCCCAGCTGGCGCTGGCGAACAAGGAATCGCTGATCGCGGGCGGTTCGCTGGTGCTCGACGCGGCCGCGCCCGGGCAGATCGTGCCGGTCGACTCCGAGCACTCGGCGCTCGCGCAGTGCCTGCTCGGCGGGCGCTCCGAGGAGGTCGAGAAGCTGGTGCTGACCGCCTCCGGCGGGCCCTTCCGCGGCCGCAAACGCGACGAGCTGGTCGACGTCACGGTGCAGCAGGCGCTGGCGCACCCGACCTGGTCGATGGGCAGCGTGGTCACCATCAACTCGGCGACCCTGGTGAACAAGGGCCTGGAGCTGATCGAGGCGCACCTGCTGTTCGGCATCGGCTACGACCGCATCGAGGTGGCGGTGCACCCGCAGTCCATCGTGCACTCGATGGTCACCTACGCGGACGGCTCGACGATCGCCCAGGCCAGCCCGCCGAACATGCGCATCCCGATCGCGATGAGCCTGGAGTGGCCGCGCCGGGTGCCCGGGGCCGCTCCCGCGCTGGACTTCTCGAAGGCGCAGGAGTGGACCTTCGAGCCGGTCGACGACGAGGCGTTCCCGGCGATCGAGCTGGCCCGCGCGGCCGGTTCCGGCGGCGGCTGCCTCCCGGCCGTCTACAACGCGGCCAACGAGGAAGCGCTGGCGGCTTTCGTGGACGGCCGTCTCGGCTTCACCGGAATCGTGCAAACTGTGGGTGACGTGCTCGCCGGGGCCGACCAGTGGCGGTCCGCGCCGTCGAGCTTGGACGAGGTCTTCGCGGCCGAGGCCTGGGCGCGGAACAGGGCCAACGAGTTGGTGGCCGCGGGGAAGGCGGAGTAGTGCTGGTCGTCGTTGGCATCTTGATCTTCTTCTTCGGGCTGCTGTTCTCCATCGCGTGGCACGAGCTGGGCCACCTGGCGGCCGCGAAGCTGTTCGGGATCAAGGTCACCCAGTACATGGTCGGCTTCGGCCGCACCATCTGGTCCCGGAAGAAGGGCGACACCGAGTACGGGATCAAGATGATCCCGTTCGGCGGCTACATCCGGATGATCGGCATGTTCCCGCCGAAGAAGGACGAGAAGTACGGGCGCACCGCCTCCTCCGCCCCGTGGCGGGCGATGGTCGAGGACGCCCGGCAGATGTCCGCCGAGGAGATCACGCCCGAGGACGCGCACAAGCAGTTCTACCAGCGCAGCCCGTGGAAGCGGATCATCGTGATGGTGGCCGGGCCGGTGATGAACCTCATCCTGGCGGTCGGCATCTTCGCCGCGATCCTGATGGGCCACGGCATCCTGACGCCGACCACCACGGTCTCCGCGGTCAGCGAGTGCGTGCTGCCCGCCGACGCACCGGCCACCGACCGCTGCCCGGCGGGCGCGCCGCCCTCCCCGGCCGCGGCGGCGGGCTTCCGGCCCGGTGACCGGATCCTGGAGTTCAACGGCAAGCCCTACACCACCTGGGAAGACCTGCAGCTGGCCATCCGCGGTTCGACCGGCCCGGTGCCGGTGGTGGTCGAGCGCGCCGGGCAGCGCGTCACGCTGAACCCGGACCTGATGCAGAACCAGATGCCGAAGATCGGCTCGACCAGCGAGTACGAGACGGTCGGCTTCCTCGGCCTGACCCCGACGCAGGTGCTGGTCAAGCAGGACATCGGCGGTGTGGTGAGCACCATCGGCGGGTTCGTCAGCCTCACCGCGGAGAAGGTCATCGAGCTGCCGCAGCGGGTGCCGGACCTGGTCTCGGCGATCTTCGGGGGTGAGCGGCACGCCGACTCGCCGGTCGGCATCGTCGGCGCGAGCCGGCTGGGCGGCGAGGTACTGGCCTCCGATGAGATCGGCGTGGACGCCCGGATCATGCTGATGTTCAACCTGCTGGCCGGGGTGAACCTCTCGCTGTTCGTGTTCAACATGCTGCCGCTGCTGCCGCTGGACGGCGGGCACATCGCCGGTGCGCTGTGGGAGTCGATCCGCCGCGGCTTCAACAAGCTGTTCCGGCGGCCGGACCCGGGCCCGTTCGACACGGCGCGGCTGATGCCGCTGGCGTACGCGATCAGCCTGATCTTCATCGCGTACTCGCTGCTGGTCCTGGTCGCCGACGTGGTGAACCCGGTGAAGCTCTTCTAGCGCGGCTGTTTCCGGTGGTCAGATCCCGTGAGCGTTTCGGGGTGCCATAGCGCCCCGAAACGCTCACGGGCATCCGGCGCGCGGGGCCGGGGGCAAATTGGACACCGATGGGTGAAGAACTGCTGCGGCGCAGACGCGGGCTCAGCGGCTCCGACGGCTCAAATCCGAGGCTTGTGCGAACGAGTGACCGTGGCCAGGTGGAATTGCGCTGAACACGACCTTGACCGACCGAAACGATCACGCAACGTGATCCGTCCTACGACCGTGACGTCCGGCCGGATGAAGGGTCGCCGGTATCGTGGAGCGCAGGCGGTGGCAGCCGCCGAAGAACACCAGATAGAGGTGGAGAGGTTTCGATGACCGTCGATCTGGGCATGCCCGCGGCCGTGGCGCCGGTGCTCGCGGAACGGCGCAAGACCCGGCAGTTGCAGGTCGGAGCGGTCGGTGTGGGCAGCGAGTCGCCGATCTCGGTGCAGAGCATGACCACGACCGTCACCGCGGACATCAACGCCACGCTGCAGCAGATCGCCGAGCTGACCGCCGCGGGCTGCGACATCGTGCGGGTGGCCTGCCCGAGTGCCGATGACGCCGAGGCGCTGCCGGCGATCGCGAAGAAGTCGCAGATCCCGGTCATCGCCGACATCCACTTCCAGCCGAAGTACGTCTTCGCGGCGATCGAGGCCGGGTGCGCCGCGGTGCGGGTCAACCCGGGCAACATCAAGAAGTTCGACGACAAGGTCAAGGAGATCGCGCAGGCCGCCAAGGACCACGGCACGCCGATCCGGATCGGCGTCAACGCCGGGTCGCTGGACCCGCGGCTGATGCAGAAGTACGGCAAGGCCACCCCGGAGGCGCTGGCCGAGTCGGCGCTGTGGGAGGCGAGCCTGTTCGCCGAGCACGACTTCCACGACCTGAAGATCTCGGTGAAGCACAACGACCCGGTCGTGATGGTGCGCGCCTACGAGATCCTGGCCGAGCAGTGCGACTACCCGCTGCACCTCGGCGTCACCGAGGCCGGACCGGCGTTCCAGGGCACGATCAAGTCCGCGGTCGCCTTCGGCGCGCTGCTGCGGCAGGGCATCGGCGACACGATCCGCGTCTCGCTGTCCGCGCCGCCGGTCGAGGAGATCAAGGTCGGCACGCAGATCCTGCAGTCGCTGAACCTGCGCCCGCGCAAGCTGGAGATCGTGTCCTGCCCGTCCTGCGGCCGCGCCCAGGTCGACGTCTACAAGCTGGCCGACGAGGTGACCGCCGGGCTGGAGGGCATGGAGGTGCCGCTGCGGGTCGCGGTCATGGGCTGCGTCGTCAACGGCCCGGGCGAGGCCCGCGAGGCGGACCTGGGTGTCGCCTCCGGCAACGGCAAGGGGCAGATCTTCGTCAAGGGCGAGGTCATCAAGACCGTGCCCGAGCACAAGATCGTCGAGACGCTGATCGAAGAGGCCATGCGAATCGCCGAGGACATGGAGCCCGCCGACGGTGACGCTCCGGTCGTGACGGTCGGTTGAGCCCGCTGGATCGGCCGTCCCCGGTTCGGGGGCGGCCGATCATCTGCGTCCACCGCGCCCGCTCGTGCCCGGGTGATCGCGCCCATCGGGTTGCCCCGAATGGGTGAGCGCGGGCTGTCCGGGAGCAACGCTTCCCGGCCGGGGGAGTTGCGCGGGCGGCGTTTCTGGCAGTCTTGGCAGGTGCTCAAGCTAGCCGGTGCACGGCTGTTGGAGGAGCGGGACGCGATGCTGGTCCGCTCCGTGCTGGATTCCGCGCCGGTCGCGGCTTGCATGGTCGCCGCCCGGGTCGAGGAGGCCGGCCTCCACCCGCTGCGCCTCGGCGGCGAGCTGTGGGGTTACGGCAGCAAGCTCTCCGGCATGTGCTTCTCGGGCGCGAACCTGATCCCGCTGCGCGGTGGGCCGGACGCGATGCGCGCCTTCGCCGACCGGGCGCTGCGCCGTCGCCGGGTGTGCTCCTCGCTGGTCGGACCGACCGAGCAGGTGCTGGCGCTGTGGGACGAGGTCGCCGCGCAGTGGGGACCGGCGCGCGACATCCGTGCCGAGCAGCCGCTCATGGTGCTGGCGGAATCGCCGCGCATCGCTCCCGATCCGCTGGTGCGCCAGGTACGTCCGGACGAGCTGGATCGCTACCTGCCCGCGGCGATCGCGATGTTCACCGAAGAGGTCGGCGTCGACCCGTGCAGCGACGGCGGCGCGGCGAGCTACCGGGCGCGGGTGGCCGACCTGATCGCGAGCGGCCGGGCGTTCGCCCGCTTCGAAGGCGGCGAAGTCGTGTTCAAGGCCGAGATCGGTGCCATGTCGCGCACCGTCGGCCAGATCCAGGGCGTCTGGGTGCACCCGGACCGGCGCAGCACCGGGCTGGGCACCGCGGGCACCGCGGCGGTCGCCGACCGCTTGGTGCGCGGCCTGGGCCGCACCGCGAGCTTGTACGTCAACGACTACAACGTCGCCGCCCGGCTGGCCTACCGCAAGGTCGGATTCCGCCGCATCGGCTCCTTCTCCACCGTCCTGCTCTGACCCCGGGGCCGCATGCCCCGCACCGCCGTCCCGAACGCCTTCCGGGGCGCCGAAAACGGGGTGGAGGATTCGGTGTGTTTCGGCATACTCGCGGACATGGTTTCCAAGCGGATCTTCGCCGGGATCGCCGCCCTGCTGCTCGTGCCGCTGGCCTCCTGCAGCACCGGGCCGTCGGAGGAGGACGTCGCGACGGCGTTCGTGAACGCTGTGGCGGCCGGGGACGCGGCGGGCGCGGCTGCTCAGAGCGACAACCCCGAGCAGGCGCGGCAGGCGGTGGAGGCGGCGCGGCGCAGCATGTCCCCGGAGGCCGTGCACGCGACGGTCCGGCAAGTCGCCGATGATCAGCAGGGCACGCCGACCGCGAAGTTCGACCTGTCCTGGGACTTCGGGGCGGGCAAGGTCTGGGAGTACCCGAGCGAGCTCAAGCTCGTGGAGGGCGAGCAGGGCTGGAAGGTCCGCTGGGCGCCGAGCGTGCTGCACCCGCAGCTCCAGCCCGGGCAGAACCTCGCCTTCCGCGAGGAACTCCCCGACCCGGCACCGGTGCTCGACCGCGACGGCGTGGCGATGATGCGGCCGGAGCAGCTGGTCACGGTCAGCCTCAGCGCGCAGGAGGCCGGGGACGTGCCGAAGGTGGCGGGCGCGCTGGCCGGTGCGCTGGGCACCATCGAACCCGCGATCACCCAGCAGTCCATCATGGACGGTGTCGGTCGCACGCCGCCGGGCCAGCCGTACGCGGTGGTCACCCTGCGCCAGGGCGATTACGAGCGGGTCCGGTCGCAGATCTACGACCTGCCCGGGGTGCGCTTCCCGGCGCAGACGCGGCTGGTGGCCGGCGAGCGCGGCTACGGCTCGCAGGTGCTGGCCGGAGTGGCGCGCAAGGCCGACGAGCAGGTCTCGGCCAACGCCGGCTGGCGGGTCGTCGCGGTGGACGCGGCGGGCAGCGAGGCGGCCGAGCTGCACAGCGTCGCCGAGCGGCCGGCCGAGCCGCTGACGGTGACCCTCGGCGACCGCACCCAGCGCGCCGCCGAGCAGGCGGTGGACCAGATCCCGCAGGCCTCGATGCTGGTGGCCGTGCAGCCGTCCAGCGGCGAGGTGCTCGCGGTCGCGCAGAACTCCGCGGCCGACGCGCAGGGCCCGGTCGCGCTGTCCGGCCAGTACCCGCCCGGCTCCACGTTCAAGACGGTGACCGCGACGGCCGGGCTCGAAGCGGGCAAGGTCGACGCCAACACCGTGGTGGAATGCCCGGCCAAGAAGGCCTTCGACGGCCGGGTGCTGCCCAACGACAAGGAGTTCGAGCTCGGCCGGGTGCCGCTGCACACGGCCTTCGCGCGGTCCTGCAACACCACGTTCGCGCAGCTGGCGGTGGACCTGCCCGCCTCCGCGCTGACCGACTCCGCGCACCGGCTCGGGCTGGGCGTGGACTTCGACATGCCGGGCGCGACCACGATCACCGGCAAGGTGCCGCCGGCCGACACCGTGGTCCAGCGGGCCGAGAACGGCATCGGCCAGGGCACGGTGCTGGCCAGCCCGTTCGGCATGGCGCTGGTCACCGCGTCGATCGCCGAGGGGCGGATGCCGGTGCCCACGCTGATCCGCGGCCTGCCGACCAAGGCCGACGCCACCCCGCAGCCGCCGTCGCCGCAGTCCCTCGACCAGCTCCGGCAGATGATGCGCGAAGTGGTCACCGACGGCACCGCGACCGGGCTGGCCGGTTCCGGCGAGGTCCGCGGCAAGACCGGCACCGCGCAGTTCGGCGACGGCACCCGCTCGCACGGCTGGTTCGTCGGCTACCGCGGCGACGTGGCGTTCGCGGTGCTGGTCACCGACGCGGGCTCGTCCGGGCCGGCGGTCGACGCGGCGCGGCGGTTCCTGTCGGTGAGCTGATCGCGTCACGTGTTCGGGTGATCGCGGGGCGTGATCATTGTGCTACTTTGTAGCGCATGGAGCGGATCGGTGTGCGCGAGCTGCGGCAGAACGCGAGCCGGTACCTGAAGCGGGTCGCCGCAGGCGAGTCGATCCTGGTGACCGACCGCGGTCGCACCGTCGCGGTGCTGGCTCCGCCCACGCGTGACCAAGCCCTGTACGACGAGCTCGTCGCGGCCGGGGAGCTGGTGCCCGGTGACGGCGGCGAGCTGCCCGGACCGTTGCCCGCAGCGCCCACCCCGAGCGTGTCCGACCGGCTGCTGCGCAGGCGTGAACAGGAGCGGTTTTGATCTACTTCGATTCCTCCGCGCTGATCAAGCTGATCGCCCCCGAGCCGGAGAGCGCGGCGCTGAGCCAGTGGATCCGCGAGCACTGGGAGCACCCGAGGGTGACCAGCGCGCTGTCGAAGGTCGACGTGCTGCGGACCTTCCGCGAGATCGGGCCGCACGCCGTGGACCTGGCCTCGATCATCATCTCCAAGATCGACCACCTGCCGGTGAAGCAGGACGTGCTGGACGCGGCCAGCGAGCTGCAGGCCCGGGTGGGGCCGGTGGACGCCATCCACCTGGCCTCCGCCTGCAAGATCAAGGACGGCCTGGTGGCCTACCTGTCCTACGACCCGGCGCTGCTGGCCGCCGCGGAGGAAGCAGGCCTGGCCACCGCATCACCGGGCGCGAACTGACCGGGGGTCCCCTTCACCGCGGCCGCGACACCCGTCCGGCTGGACCGCGGAGACCTGGTGCTCGACCGCGGTCACCGCGCTGAGGCCGGTGCGGAGGCGCGGTTAGAGTGGGGCCATGCCGGTTCGAGCTCCGTTGCAGCCAGGCGTGCAGACGCCGCGCCGCCCTGTCCCCGCGCACATCGAGCGTCCCGAGTACGTCGACAAGCCGGCTCCCAAGCGCGGCACCGACCCCGACGTGCAGACGCCCGAGATCATCGAAGCGATGCGGGTCGCGGGCAAGCTCGCCGCGCAGGCGCTGGTCGAGGCGGGCAAGGCGGTGCAGCCGGGCGCGACCACCGACCAGGTCGACGCGGTCGTGCACGAGTTCTTCTGCGACCACGGCGTGTACCCGTCGACGCTCGGCTACCGGGGCTTCCCGAAGTCCTCCTGCACCTCGCTGAACGAGGTGATCTGCCACGGCATCCCGGACTCGACGGTCATCGAGGACGGCGACATCGTCAACGTCGACGTCACCGGGTTCGTCGGCGGCGTGCACGGCGACACCAACGCGACCTTCCTGGCCGGTGAGGTCTCCGAGGAGGTGCGGCTGCTGGTCGAGCGCACCCACGAGGCCTTGATGCGCGGCATCAAGGCGGCCAAGCCCGGCCGCCAGCTGAACGTGATCGGCCGCGTCATCGAGTCCTACGCCAAGCGCTTCGGCTACGGCGTGGTCCGCGACTTCACCGGCCACGGCATCGGCCGCTCCTTCCACAGCGGACTGGTGATCCTGCACTACGACGAGCCGTCGGTGCAGACCGTCCTGGAGCCGGGCATGACCTTCACCATCGAGCCGATGATCACCCTCGGCACCCACGAGTACGACATGTGGGACGACGGCTGGACGGTCACCACCAAGGACAAGAGCTGGACGGCCCAGTTCGAGCACACCATCCTGATCACCGAGGACGGCAACGAGATCCTGACGCTGCCCTGATCCGCCGGTGAACGCGTTGCTGGTGGCCGGGACCACCTCGGATGCCGGGAAGAGCGTCGTCACGGCCGGGATCTGCCGGTGGCTGGCGCGCAGCGGTGCCCGGGTGGCCCCGTTCAAGGCCCAGAACATGTCCAACAACTCGGTCGTCACCCCTGATGGCGGTGAGATCGGGCGGGCTCAGGCGGTGCAGGCCGCGGCGTGCGGGCTCGAACCCTCGGTGCGGTTCAACCCGGTGCTGCTCAAGCCCGGGAGCGACCGCAGTTCGCAGGTCGTGGTGCTCGGGCGGGTCGCGGGCGAGGTGACCGCGATGTCCTACCGGGCGCGCAAGGCCGCCCTGCTGGACACCGTCGTGGCCACGCTGGAAGGGCTGCGGGCCGAGTTCGACCACGTCATCTGCGAGGGCGCCGGGTCGCCCGCGGAGATCAACCTGCGGGCCAACGACATCGCGAACATGGGGCTGGCGCAGGCTGCCGGGCTGCCGACCGTGGTGGTCGGCGACATCGATCGCGGTGGTGTGTTCGCGCAGCTCTTCGGCACTCTCGCGCTGCTGGACGCGGCGGACCAGGCCCTGATCGCCGGGTTCGTGATCAACAAGTTCCGCGGCGACCCGGCGCTGCTGGAGCCCGGGCTGGAGCAGCTGCGCGAGCTGACCGGACGCCCGGTGCACGGCGTGCTGCCGTGGGCCGAGGAGCTGTGGCTGGACGCCGAGGACTCGCTGTCCTACGCCGCGGACGGGGTCGTCGGGCGACCGGCTCCGCCCCGTGGCGGGCAGTGGCTGCGGGTGGCGGTGCCGCGGCTCCCGCGGATCTCCAACGCCACGGACGTCGAAGCGCTGGCCGCCGAGCCGGGCGTGGCGGTGCGCTTCGTGACCGAGCCGTCGCGGTTGTCCGATGCCGATCTGGTGGTGCTGCCCGGCTCCAAGTCGACCGTCGCGGACCTGGCGTGGCTGCGCAGCAGCGGGCTGGCCGATGCGATCGGTGCGCACGCCCGCGCGGGGCTGCCGGTGGCCGGGATCTGCGGCGGTTTCCAGATGCTGACCCGGCGCATCCACGACGAGGTCGAATCGGGAGCCGGTGCGGTCGACGGGCTCGGGCTGCTGGACGTGGAGATCGAGTTCGCGCCGTCGAAGACCCTGGCGCGGCCCAGCGGTCGTGCGTTCGGCGAGCCGGTTTCCGGCTACGAGATCCACCACGGGCTGCCCCGCCGCCGCGGCGAGCTCGAACCGCTGGTCACCACCTCCGACGGGCAGCCGGAGGGCGGCATCGCCGAATCCGTGCTCGGGACGCACTGGCACGGGCTGTTCGAGAACGACGGCTTCCGGCGGGAGTTCCTGCGCTGGGCGGCCCGGCGCGCCGGGCGGGACGGCTTCGAACCGGCCGGTGACACGGTGTTCGCCGACATCCGCGCCGGGCAGCTCGACCTGCTCGGCGACCTGGTGGCGAAGCACCTGGACACCGACGCCCTGCGGCGGCTGCTCGACGGAGGTCCGCCCGCCGGTCTGCCGACGCTGCGCCGCGGTTTCGGCTGAGTCCTGCGGCCGAATGCGGGATTTCGCGCTGTGACGCGGGTAACGTCGTCGGCATGGCTGCCGAGTTTTCCGTTGACGAAGCACGCGAGCGGTTGGTCGAGCTGCTGGACCGCGCCGAGTCGGGGGAGGAGATCGTGATCACCCGGTTCGGCGCACCATCGGTCCAGCTGCTGCCAGCGCAGGGGCGCTCAGGTGGCGGCGGCTTCGCCACCGGCGTGATCGCGGCGTCCTGGGTGGCGCCGGCCGGCGCGGAGGCCTTCGACGTCGGGACCGACTACTGGCTGGACTCCTCGGCCTGAGCGCTGATGGGGTGGTCGCTCGGCGGAACCTGAGTACTTCCCTGGACTGCGGGCGCCCCGTCCAACACACGGCGGAGGGGCCGTCCTCGCCGGAAAACACCCAGAACCCGCCGGTAGTCGACCTGCGTAGGTGGCCCAAGCGGCTGCCGCCGCTTACTCCGGCGTGGACGGCTTCGCCGACAGGCTC
Organism: Saccharopolyspora antimicrobica; assembly: GCF_003635025.1. Taxonomy (GTDB): domain Bacteria; phylum Actinomycetota; class Actinomycetes; order Mycobacteriales; family Pseudonocardiaceae; genus Saccharopolyspora; species Saccharopolyspora antimicrobica. Next base: position 4,334,063 of record NZ_RBXX01000002.1, read on the forward strand.
TCAGTGCCCATCTGGGCGAGCAGCTCGTCCAGGAACCCGCCCGCTTCCTCCGCCGCCCGGCGCGGGTCGCCGTCGCGCACCGCGGTGAGCAGCGCTGTGTGCGAAACGTGCTGCTCCGGCGGGATCTCGGGGTTGAAGGTGGTCGCCACGCTGGAGGTCACCGCTTCGCGGATCCCGTCGTAGAGCGAGATCAGCACCGGGTTGTGCGAGGCCGCGACCAGGACCCGGTGGAACTCGGTGTCGGTGGTGATGACCGCTTCGCTGTCCCGGTTCCGCACGGCGGTGTCCCGCTCGGCCAGGCAGTCCGACATCTGCCGCAGCTCTTCCTCGGTGCGCGCCCGCGCGGCCAGCCGCGCGCCCTCGACCTCCAGCGCGCGCCGCACCTCCAGGATCTGGCGCAGCTCCGGCCCGCACAGCTTGCGGACCGCGCCGGAGATCTCGTTGGTGGCGCGCACGAACGTGCCGTCGCCCTGGCGGACCTCCAGCAATCCGGCGTGCGAGAGCGCGCGCACCGCCTCCCGGACGGTGTTGCGCCCGACGCCGAGCGCGGCGACCAGTTCGGCCTCGGGCGGGATCTTCTCGCCGAGCGGCCATTCCCCGGACGTCACGAGCTCGCGGATCTGGGCGATGACCTGATCGACCAGCCCGGTCCGTTTGGCGGTGACCAAAGGCACTGACAGGTCCTTTCGTCCAAACATCCTACGTTTGACATACTAGGTCGTGATGTCCAGCGAGTCACGTACCCAGCACGCCCCTGACCATGTGGCTGACCAGGATGCCACCCGACTCCCCGCCGACGTGCACCCGGACGCGCTCACGCGCGAGAACGACGGTGCCGTCGAAACCGTCAACCCGAACCGGCATCTCGCGACCGCCGGTGGCGGCCTGCTGCTCGCCGGCGTGGCGCTCGCGGCGGCGAACATGCGCCCCGCGGTCACCAGCCTGGCATCGGTGCTCGGTGAGGTGCGGGACTCGCTCGGCGCGTCCAGCACCTGGGCGAGCGTCGTGACGTCGGTTCCCACGCTGTGCTTCGGCGTGGCGGGCATCGGTGCGCCGCTGCTGGCGCGGCGGATGGGCATCAACAAGGTCATCGCGCTCTCGCTGGCGGTGCTGACCGCCGCGATGCTGGTGCGGACCGTCGGCGGCCCGTGGACGGTGCTCAGCGGCACGGTCCTGGTGTGCGCGGCGATCGCGATGTGCAACGTGCTGATCCCGGTGGTGGTCAAGGAGTCGTTCCCGACCAAGGTCGGGATGGCGACCGCGCTCTACACGACGGCGATGGCCGCGGGTGGTTCGCTCGGCTCGGCCCTGACGCCTTACCTGAACTCCTCCACCGGCAGCTGGCGGCTCGCGCTGGCCACCTGGGCAGTGGTGGCCCTGGCCGCGCTGTGCGTGTGGGTGCCCGCCACGGCCCGCCGCTCGTCGGCGCGCCAGGTGACCGCTTCCGCCGGGCCCCGGCGATCGCTGATGCGCAGCCCGCTGGCGTGGGTGATCACCGGGTACTTCGCGCTGCAGTCGCTGGTCGCCTACGTCGTGATGGGCTGGCTGCCCGAGGTGTTCAAGGGCGCCGGGATGGACGGCACCACAGCGGGCATGCTGCTCGGCCTGCTGCTGCTGGTCGGGGTGCCGATCAACATGATCCTGCCGCCGCTGGTGACCAAGACCCGCAGCCAGTCCGCCTGGGCGATCGGGCTCGCGGCGCTCAACATCATCGGCATGCTCGGCCTGCTGCTGGCGCCGATGAGCATGCCGGTCGTGTGGGCGGTGGCGATCGGCATCGGCATGAGCGCGTTCCCGCTGGCGCTGGTGCTCATCTCGCTGCGCACGGCCAACGCGGCCGACACCAGCTCGCTCTCGGCGATGTCGCAGAGCATCGGGTACCTGATCGCGTCCTTCGGCCCGTTCCTGTTCGGCGTCCTGCACGACGTGACGGGAGCCTGGTCGGCCTCGATGGTGGTGCTCCTGGTCGTCGTCGCGGTCCAGTCGGTGTTCGGCGTGATCGCCGGCCGCCCCCGGACGGTCTGAGGTTTTCCGGACTCACCCTGCGTCGCGGGATGTCCGGTAGACGGCGAACAAGAAGAAGGGGCCTTCGACCGGTGTGGTCGAAGGCCCCTTCCGCGTGCTCGGACGCGGGTGGCTCGCGGGATTCGGCGGTTGCCCTGGTGACCGTCGAGTTCCCGCGGAGCCGTGCGTCAGATCAGGCCGAGGCGGAGCATCGCGTCCGCGACGTTGGTGAAGCCGTTGATGTTGGCTCCCGCCACGTAGTTGCCCGGCATGCCGTACTCCTCCGCCGTGGCGTAGCAGCGGGCGTGCACGTCCTTCATGATCTGCTCGAGGCGCTGCTCGGTGAACTCGAAGCTCCAGCTGTCGCGGGAGGCGTTCTGCTGCATCTCCAGCGCCGAGGTCGCCACCCCGCCCGCGTTCGCCGCCTTGCCCGGGCCGAAGGCGACCCCGGCCTCCTGGAAGTTGCGCACCGCTTCCGGAGTGGTGGGCATGTTCGCGCCCTCGCCGACCGCGATGCAGCCGTTGGCGATCAGCGCCGTCGCGTCGTCGGCGGAGAGCTCGTTCTGGGTGGCCGAGGGCATCGCGACCTGGCACGGCACCTCCCAGACGCTGCGGCCCGAGACGAACTTCGCGCCCGGCCGACGCTCGGCGTAGGCGGCGATCCGGGTCCGCTCGACCTCCTTGAGCTGCTTGACCAGCTCGACGTCGATGCCGTTCTCGTCGTGCACGTAGCCGGAGGAGTCCGAACAGGCGACCACGGTGCCGCCCAGCTGGTGCACCTTCTCCATCGTGTAGATCGCGACGTTGCCCGAGCCGGACACCACGACCTGCTTGCCCTCGAAGGATTCGCCGCGCGCCGCCAGCATCTCGTGCACGAAGAAGGCGCAGCCGTAGCCGGTCGCCTCGGTGCGGACGCGGGCGCCGCCGAAGGAGAGGTGCTTGCCGGTCAGCACGCCCGACTCGTAGCGGTTGGTGATCCGCTTGTACTGGCCGAACAGGTAGCCGATCTCGCGGCCGCCGACGCCGATGTCACCGGCGGGCACGTCGATGTACTCGCCGATGTGCCGGTGCAGCTCGGTCATGAAGCTCTGGCAGAACCGCATGATCTCGCGGTCCGAGCGGCCCTTGGGGTCGAAGTCCGCGCCGCCCTTGCCGCCGCCGATGGGCAGGCCGGTGAGCGCGTTCTTGAAGATCTGCTCGAAGCCGAGGAACTTCACGATGCCCTGGTAGACCGACGGGTGGAAGCGCAGGCCGCCCTTGTACGGGCCGAGCGCGCTGTTGAACTCCACCCGGAAGCCGCGGTTGATGTGCACCTCGCCGCGGTCGTCCTCCCACGGCACGCGGAAGGTGATCTGGCGCTCCGGCTCGCAGATGCGCTCGATGATCTTCTGGTCGGCGTACTCGGGGTGCTTGTCGATGACCGGGCCGATGCTCTCCAGGACTTCGCGAACGGCCTGGTGGAACTCGGTTTCGCCGCGGTTGCGCTGGACCACGTTGTCGTAGACCGGCTCAAGACGTTCGTGCAGCACTGGTGGGGCTCCTTCGTTCAGCGGGACTCCGACGTGTTGCACCCCCAGGGCCAGAGCACAACTATCGGTCCAGCGAACCGCCGAGTCTGGAACGGATCAAGATGATGCCGACCACACCGCGCGGGCTGTGACGCCCGCGCGACGTGCCGTGATGGTCAGTTGTTCGGTTCCCGCTCCTCGGATGCGTGCTTCCGGTTCAGCGGCAGGTTGAGCAGGGCGTTCTCGATCAGTTCGGGCATGCCCGGGTGGATCCAGTACTGCCCGCGCGCCATGCTGCTCGCGTCCAGGCCGAACTGCATCGCCTGGATCAGCGGCTGGAGCAGGGTCGGGGCCTGCGGTCCGATGATGTGCGCGCCCAGCAGCAGGCCGGTGTCCGGGTCGGCGAGCAGCTTGGCGAAACCGGTGGTGTCCTCCATCGCCCAGCCGTAGGCGATGCCCGCGTAGTCCTGGACCGACGTGACGTACTCGACGCCGCGCTGCTGGGCCGTCTGCTCGGTCAGGCCGACCGAGGCGATCTGCGGTGCGGAGAACACCGCGTGCGGGACGAACCGGTGGTCGGATTCGATCGGGGCCTCCGGGTGCAGCAGGTTGTGCTGCACCACGCGCATCTCGTGGTTGGCGACGTGCTTGAGCTCGTACTCGGAGCTGATGTCGCCCATCGCCCACACGCCGTCGACCGAGGTGCGCTGGGTGGCGTCGACCTTGATCTTGCCGCTGGCGGTGAGCTCCAGCCCGCCCAGCGCGGCGTCGATGAGGTCGGTGTTGGGCACCCGGCCGACCGCGATCAGCAGCGCCTCGGCCTCCACCACCTCGGCGCCCTCCGGGCCCTCCAGGTGCAGGCGCACGAGGTCGCCCTCGTGCTCGACGGAGATCTCCTTGCGGTTGAGCCGCAGGTCCCAGCGCTGGGCGGCGAGCTCGGTGAAGCGCGCCGAGACGTCGGTGTCCTCGCTGCGCAGCACCCGGCCGGAGCGGCCGATCATGGTCACCTCGACGCCGAGCGCGGAGAACACGTGCGCGAACTCGGCGCCGACGAACCCGGTGCCCATGATGATCATCCGGCGGGGCAGCCGCTCGAGCCGCATCACGGTGTCGCTGGTGTAGTGGTGGACCTGGTCCAGGCCGGGAATGTCCGGGATCGCCGGCCGACCGCCCGCGGCCACCACGAACCGGTCCGCGGTGATCGTCTCGGGGCCGTCCGCGGTCTGCACGGTCAGCTGCTTGACGCCGGTGAACCGGGCCGTGCCCTGGTAGAGCGTGACGTTCGGGTTCTCCTCGGCGCGGTAGCGCCGGCCGCCCGCGGCGATCGGGTCGATCCGGCCGAAGATCCGGTCCCGGACGTCGGCCCAGCGCACGTCGCGCAGTTCCAGGTCGACGCCGAGCTTGGCACCGCTGCCCGGTGCGCTCGCCACGTCCGCGGTGTGCACGAACATCTTCGTCGGGATGCAGCCGACGTTCAGGCAGGTGCCGCCGTAGGCGTCGTTGGGGCCGATGCCCTTCTCGACGATGGCGACGTCCCAGTCGGCGAACCGGTCGTCGAGGATCGAGTTGCCGGAGCCGGAACCGATGATCACTAGATCGAAGTGGCGCACTGGTCCATCCTGCCTCACGTCGAGCGGGCCGCGGTCGGCGCGCGCTGGCTTTGTCTGGCGTCGATCACTTCCAACCCGGCGACCCGCCCGGTGATTCCGCGGTGATCTCCGGTGTTCGTCACGCCCCAGGCGTGCACCGCGCACCACAGGACTCCCAGCGCCGCATCGGCTCCGCCGAGCACACCGGTGCACACGCCCTGAACCGCGGCGAAGCCGCCGATGCCGGACGTCCAGCGCAGCACCGCGGCGACCACCGGGTGGGTGGGCGCGCGGGCGCGCAGGCAGACCGCGTGCTGGCCGAGCGAGCTGCCGCCGCTGACGAGCATCACGGCCAGCAGCACCGCGGCGGGCGCGAACCACAGCGCCGTGGCTTCCCACCAGGCGTTCGGCGCGGTGCCCGTCAGCCAGAGCGCCAGCTCGACGGCACGTGCGCAGGCGACGCCCAGCCACCAGAGCAGGAGCAGGTCGCAGCTCATGCCCAGCAGTCGGCGGGGCGCGCGGACCGGGCGCGGTACCGCCGGCCGGTCGCGGGCTTCGGTGGGCACGCGGCGCAGCAGCGGTGCACCCAGCGTGCCGAGCACCGCTCCGGTGGTGTTGGCGATGATGTCGTTGACGTCGAACACCCGGTACGGGACTGGGAACAGGAACCACGTCCCGGTGAGCTGGGTCAGCTCGACGATCACCGACACGGTGCCGCCGACCAGCGCTGCCGCGACCGGGCCGCGCCGCAGCAGGGCGCCGAGCGGGACGAAGAGCGCGATGTTGCAGGCGAACTGCTCCAGCACCGCTGGGTTGCGGAGACCGGCGAAGGGCCGCCACTGCGGCTCGAAGCCGATCCCGGCGCCGGGCAGCGGCAGCAGCACGTAGCAGGCGAGCGCGGTCGCGTAGAGCAGCGCGGCGAAGCGCAGCAGCGCGACGCCCACGCGGAGCTCGCCGTGCCGCCGGTGCTCCGCGGCGACGAACGGCGCGAACAGCACCGCCGCCAGGCCGGTGGCGACCAGCACGGCGAACGAACCCGGTAGCACGCTCATCCCGATCTCCTCGTCCGAGAACCTCCCCGCTTATAAAGAGGCGCGAAGGCCCGTTTCAGATACATCTCGATCGAGTGATCTCCGGGCGTGAAAAAGCCGTGCCCGCCACGGAAAACCGGGCGGACACGGCTCGGGTTCGCGGTGTCAGTGCTGGTAGGTGGGGGTGATCACGGCGCGGGCCAGGGTGTGGAAGGCCAGGTTGAAGCTGATCACCGCCGGGCTCGCCGTGGCGTCCGGGCCGAGCTTCTCGGCGTCCACCGCGTGCACCACGAAGTAGTAGCGGTGCGGGCGGTCACCGGGCGGCGGGGCGGCACCGCCGAAGGCCCGCTCGCCGAAGTCGTTGGCCACGTGGAAGGCCCCGGACGGGACGCCGTGGCCATTGCGGTTGCCCGCGTCGGTGGCCAGCTCGGTGACGTCGGCCGGGATGTCGGCCAGCACCCAGTGCCAGAAGCCGCCCGGGATCGGCGCGTCCGGGTCGAAGCAGGTCACCACGAAGCTCTTGGTGGCCTCCGGGAAGCCCGACCAGCGCAGGTGCGGCGAGTGGTTCTGCCCGCCGGCGCCCATCCCGTCGAAGACCTGGGCCTGCGTCATCGGCTGTCCGTCGGACACGTCGTCGGAGGTGACGTCGAAGCTCGGGACCGCGGGCAGCAGCGAGTACGGATCGGGGTCGATCGGGCGCTCCAGACTCATTGCGAGCAACCTCCATTCCTGGGACTGAGGACGATCACCGGCCAGCTTAGGGATTGCCGCGGCAGCGGGCTCGGGTGGCGCGGAGACCAGCCCCATCAGTGCTATTGCATGGCATGCAACGGGAGTGTGTATTTCGCACAATCCTCGATAGGCTGGGCGGCGATGACGTGGTGGATCGAGGAGGCGGACGTGGTGGAGCCGGGCCCCGAGGTGCTGTGCTTGGGGGAGACGATGTCGCTGGTCTCCCCGGCCGACCCGGTTCCCCTGGAGCAGGCGCCGGTCTTCACGCTCTCGGCGGGCGGCGCGGAGTCCAACGTCGCCATCCACCTGGCCGCGCTGGGGCACCGGGTCGGCTGGGCGAGCCGGGTCGGCGACGACCCGCTGGGACGCCGCATGGTCGCCGCCATCGCCGCGGCCGGCGTCGACACCGGCCTGGTCGAGGTGCGGGCGGACGCGCCCACCGGCGTCTACTTCAAGGACCCCGGCCCGCAGGGCACGCGCGTGCACTACTACCGCGCCGGATCGGCGGCGTCCACGATGGACGCGGACTTCCTGCCGGACGAGCTGCTCGACGCGCCGCGGCTGCTGCACCTCTCGGGCATCACGCCCGCGCTTTCGGCTGGCTGCGACCGGCTGATCCGCCACCTGCTCACCCGCGAGCGCCGGGCGCGGATCACCTTCGACGTGAACTACCGCCCGGCGCTGTGGCCGGTCGAGCAGGCCGGACCGGTGCTGCGCGAACTCGCCCAGTTCGCCGACACCGTGTTCGTGGGGCTGGACGAGGCGAACACGCTCTGGGGCGTGGAAACCCCCGAAGACGTGCGGAAAGTGCTGAACCGGCCGAGCGTCGTCGTGGTCAAGGACGGCGCCAACGCCGCGCACGCGCTCGGCTCCGAGACGGTGACCGTGCCCGCGCCGAAGGTCGAGGTCGTCGAGCCGGTGGGAGCCGGGGACGCCTTCGCCGCCGGTTTCCTCTCGGGCGTGCTGCGGGGCGCCGACGTCGCGCACTGCCTGCGGCTCGGGCACCTGCTGGCCGCGCACAGCCTGCTCAGCACCGAGGACCACACCGCGTCGCCGGATCGCGAGGACCTGGAGCGGTGGCTGAGCTGCGACGAAACACGTTGGCGCGCGTTGAGTTTCGGCTCCCGGGCCTGACGCGTCAGGGGCGGTCGCAGCGGTCGCCCGGCCGACGTTGGAAGATGCCGAGCAGCTGCCGAGCATTCCCGAATGGAGTTGTCGTGAAGGTCCACGTTGGTCCGGTCGCTCAGCCCGAGCTGGAAGCTGCTGTCATCGCGGCCGGTGCCGAGCTCGGCCCGGTCGCCGACGCCACCGCGCTGATCTGGTTCGGCGGCGAGCCGGAGCGGTTCGCCGAGCTCGACCACCCCGCCCTGGAGTGGGTGCAGCTGCCGTCCGCGGGCATCGAGCACTGGGTGGCGGCCGGTGCGCTGCGGGAGGGCGTGACCTTCACCTCGGCGGCGGGCGCCTTCGCGCAGACCGTCGCCGAGCACGCGTTGGGCCTGATGCTCGCCGGTGCGCGCCAGATGCACCTGATGGCGCGTGCCTCGAAATGGTCGCGGCCGGAGGGGATGCGCGGCGTCGCCGGAGCCACCGTCGGCATCATCGGAGCCGGTGGCATCGGTGGTTCGCTGATCGAGCTGCTGCGGCCGTTCGGCGTGCGGGTGCTGGCGGTGAACCGGTCCGGCAAGCCCGTCGACGGTGCGGCCGCGACCTGGCGCTCCGACGACGTCGAAGGCGTCCGCCAGCTGCTCGCCGAATCGGATTTCGTGGTCATCGCCGCGCCCGCCACGGCGGCGACCGCACGGCTGATCGACGCCGCCGCGCTGGACCGGATGAAGCCCGGTGCGTGGCTGGTCAACGTCGCGCGCGGCCCGCTGGTCGACACCGAGGCGCTGGTCGCGGCGCTGGACGCGGGGCGCATCGGTGGCGCGGCGCTGGACGTCACCGACCCGGAGCCACTGCCCGACGGGCACCCGCTGTTCCAGCACCCGCGGGCGATCATCTCGCCGCACACCGCCAACCCGAAGTCGCTGATGATCCCGGCGCTGGCCCGCCGCGTCGAGGAGAACGTCCGCCGCCGGCTGGCGGGTGAACCGCTGCTGGGCGTCGTGGACCGCACCGCGGGGTACTGATCGCGTTCCGGCAGGTCATCGGGGCCCGCCGCGCGCCCCGATGATATTCGGCTCGTCCATTTTGGATCGGTGGAATCGGCGGCCGGATGCCCGGGTGTCCGGAATCGCAAAAGGCCTATCGGAGGATTGACAAGCCTCCGGTTGTCATGAGTGGGAATACGCAATTCCCAGCGGTGGAAAGACCTTGCGCATTGAAGTCCTATTTGGACAGTTCTGGTCCGCCATTAGAGTGGATATTTTCCGGAATTTCCACTCGATCGGGTTGTACAGATTGGTGCGACTGTATCCAACAGCGGGTCGTGATCCTCTTTCTAATGGACACTTTGGGCGAGCCGGAGACGGCGGGTCGAAACCGCGACCTGCCGGGAGGCTCCGGGGGAGGAGGCAACGACATGGCGGACACTCGGAGCCGGGTGTGGTCGGTGGCCGGATTGCTGGCGGCGGCGACGTTGTCGTCGGGACTGCTGGCCTCGGCCGCCGGTGCGGCGGAATCCGGAACCGCGGAGACCGCGGTGCCCCCCATCGTCGGGGGTGAGCCGGCCAAGATCGCCGACCACCCCTGGGTGGTGTACCTGACCGACACCCAGGGCAACCAGTTCTGCGGCGGCACCGTCGCGAAGGCCAACAAGATCATCACCGCGGCGCACTGCGTCAATGGGGACAAGCCCGAGGCGGTCCAGGTCGTCGCGGGCCGGGAGAGCAAGCAGAACACCGATGGCACGGTCGCGAAGGTGACCGGCATCTGGGTGCACCCGCAGTACCAGGACGCCAACAGCGGTTCGGACGTCGCGGTGCTCACCCTCGGCCAGGACCTGCCGCAGCAGCCGCTGGCGGTGGCGTCCAAGGACGACTCGGCGCTCTACGAGGCGGGCAAGACGGCCGGCGTGCTCGGCTGGGGGGCCACCGCAGAGGGCGGCGAGGCGTCGGAGACCCTGCAGAAGGCGGAGGTCCCGCTGACCAGCGACGCCGACTGCCAGAAGGCGTACCCGCAGTACAAGGCGGAGGCCATGGTGTGCGCCGGGTTCCCGCAGGGCGGCGTGGACAGCTGCCAGGGCGACTCGGGCGGACCGCTGGTGGTGGAGAACAAGCTGGTCGGCATCGTCTCGACCGGCAACGGCTGCGCCCGGCCGAACGCACCGGGCATCTACACCCGCGTGGCCGCCTACCACGACGACGTGCAGAAGCAGCTGGATTCCTGATCCGGTAGAGGATGCGGCCGGGGCGCGGCGGGAGCGCCCCGGCCGCATCGCGTCGGCGGGCTGGTCGTTCCCGGGCTCGTTCTGAGCGGCGGTGCGGGTACCTGGATGTCCCTGCGCTGCGCCGCCGCGGCCCGGAAGAGATCAAGCGGCTAGGCCAACCGCAGTCGCGGGCCGAGCTCGCGGGCGAGGCTGGTGGTCAGCGACCGGAACGTCCGCACCGCCGGGTTCCGGTCGTCCGAGCGGGTGGCCAGCACGCTGTGCTCGGGCGGCGCGTCCAGCACCGGCACGCACACCGTGCCCGGCCACGGGTAGTACCGCTGGAAGGACTCCAGCGCGGAACCGGCGCCCCGCCCGGCGGCGGCCGTGGTCAGCACCTCGTGCGGGGTCACCGCGTGCGACCGGCTGCGGTGCGGGGACAGCCCGCCGCGCGCGTCGGCGAAGTAGAGGTAGTCGCGGAACTGGCGCGGGGTGTGCTCGGGGAGGCTGACGTAGGGCAGTTCGAGCACGTCGTCCAGGCTCACGGCCGCCGCGTCGGCCAGCTCCCAGGACGCGGGCACCACCACGATGCGCCGCTCGGTGGTCACCACGTCCACGGCGATCCGCTCGTCCACCGGGGCGGGCCGCACGAAGGCCACGTCGACCCGGTTCTGCACCAGCGCCGAGACGTGCTCGGTGAAGTCCAGGGCTACGAACTCGACCGGTACCTCCGGGCAGGCCCGCTGGAACGCCTGCACGGCGGCGGGGGTGAGCTCGGCCGAGCCGTTGCTCATGACGCCGATCCGCAGCGCCCGCGCCGCCCCGGCCTCCGCCACGTCGGCCATCGCCGCGTCCAGCGCGGCCAGCAGGCCCCGCGCGTGCCCGACGAACCGCTCACCGGCCGGGGTGAGCCGCACCGGCGAGCGTTCCAGGAGGTGGACGCCGAGGTCGTGCTCCAGCTGCTTGATGTGCGCCGTGACGGACGCGGGCGAGCGGAACAGCCGCTCGGCGGCCTTGCCGAAGTGGCCTTCCTCCGCGACCGCCAGGAAGGACGTCAACCGACGCAGGTCCATACCCGCAGCGTACGAAGCGCGGGCACCGGAATCGCCGAGGAACCTTCGCGCGAGGCGAGGATCACGGCCGCGTTCACGAATCCTGAACGCCTGGTGCGGCGGTGCGCCCCGGCGGCTTAGAACGACTGCTGTGCAGAACAAGTGGTTGCCCGCAGCGTTCCTGATGACCGCGGCGGGCTGGGGTGCGAATCAGTTCTCGCCGTTGCTGGGCGCCTACCAGCGCGACCTGGGACTGTCCGCCAACGCGACGACGGGCCTGCTCGCGCTCTACGTGGTCGGGCTGCTGCCGGGTCTGCTGCTCGGCGGCCCACTGGCCGACCGCCGGGGCCGGCGCCCGGTCGTCCTCGTCGCGGTCGCGGTCAACGCCGTGGCGACGGTTGCGCTCATGCTCGGCGTGGACGTGCCGGTCTGGCTGGCGGTGGGGCGGTTGCTGACCGGCCTGAGCACGGGCGCGGTGCTGGCCGCGGGCAGTGCGTGGGTCCGGGAGCTGTCGCATCCGCCGTTCGGGACGGCGGTCGAGGACGGGGCCGGTGCTCGCCGGGCCGGGGTGATGCTCTCGATGGGCTTCAGCATCAGCGGCCTGGTTTCCGCACTGATCGCGCAGTGGGGGCCGTATCCGCTGGTCATCGCCTATCTGCCGCACCTACTGCTGTCCGTGGCCGGTGTGGTCCTGGCGCTGTCCTGCCCGGAGACGCGTTCGGCCGGGAGTGATTCCGGAGCACGCGGCGGCGGGGTCCGGGATCCGCGGTTCCGGCGTCTCGTGCTGCCCGTCGCGCCGTGGGTGTTCGTCGGGCCGACGGTCGCGTTCGGGACGCTGCCCGGCCTGGTGACCAGCGACCTGCCCGGTTTCGAGACCGTCTACGCCGGTGTCACCGCGCTGATCACGCCGGGGCTCGGGGCGGTCGTGCAGCCGATCGCGCGCCGGGTCGCCCAGCGCGGCGAGCGCGTTCCGGCCGTCGTCGGGCTCGTGGTGCTCGCGGCCGGGCTCGCGCTGGCGGCGGTTTCGGTGGTGTGGGTGCTGCCCTGGTGGGCGCTGGTGGCCTGCCTGCTGATGGGCACCGGGTACGGGTTCAGCGTGACCTTCTGCCTGACCGTGGTGGGCCGGATCGCCGGGCCTGCCGGGCTGGCCCGGCTCACCGCCGTGTTCTGGTGCATCGCCTACCTCGGCTTCTGCACGCCGTTCGCGATCAGCCTGCTGGCTCCGGTGGCCTCGGCGCCGCTGCTGCTGCTCGTGCTGGTCGGCCTCGCGCTGATCACCACCGTCGCGGTGTCAGCCGGCGACGAGCCCGACCGAGATGGTCAGGAACGCCGCCGCGCTGACCACATCCAGCGACTTCGCGACTCGGGGGTTCTGTAGCCGGTCGGCGATCTTCGCGGCGCCGAGCACCATCGAGGCCTCCCAGATCAGGGCCAGCACCAGGAACACCACGCCGAGCATCACCAGCTGCAGCGCGGGTTGCGCGGCGGAGCCCACGAACTGCGGCAGGAACGCCAGGCTGAACAGCAGCATCTTCGGGTTGGTGAGGTTGCTGAACAGGCCGCGCAGGTAGGGGTTGGAGTTGTCCACCGGCGGCCCGCTGAGCGTGCCCTCGACGCTCTTCTTCCTGGTCAGCCACAGCCCGCGCAGGATCGACACGGCCAGGTAGACCAGGTAGGCGGCACCGATCCACTTCAGCGCGGACAGCACGGCGGGGTGCTTGGTGACCAGGGCGCCGAGCCCGGAGATCACCAGCGCCACCTGCAGGATGCTCGCGGTGTGGATCCCGGCCAGCGCGAGCATTCCCGCCCGGCGACCGCGGTTGAGCGAGGTCCGCAGCAGCAGGAAGACGTCGACGCCGGGGGTCAGCACGACCACCACGCTGGCCACCAGGAAGGCGGGCAACGGGGTCAGGTCCACGAGCACGGTTCCTCCTCCAGGGCAGCACAAAGGTGCTGATCACTTGATCGGGTTGGATCTGTCACCTGTTCAGGCACAGTTCGCGGACCCGGTGCAGGGAGGCGCTCCGGGTCCGTGACGACGCGGGAAGGACGAGCAGCGGTCGACAGTGACGCACTCAGTAAATTTTCCCGGTGTCATCCATCTTAACGAAATATTTTCCTGGCACTGTGTGAGTTGTGCCTCGTAATGTTCCGGTACCCGAGTGACTACGGTGTGCCGTCGGCAAGATCGGCGACAGTGGGAGGCCCGAGGTGACGCGTGGCAGGACCGGGACCGCAGTGCGACGGCTCGTGATCACCGGTGCGGTGGCGGCGCTGACCGGGGTGTACCCGGCGACGGCGGGCGCGGCGGAAGAACCGCAGGCGCGCGTGCTCGGCGGTACCGCGGCCACCATCGACGAGGCCCCGTGGCTGGTCGCCCTGACCGACGCCCAGGGCCGCCAGTTCTGCGGCGGAACCCTGCTGACCCCGATCAAGGTGGTCACGGCGGCGCACTGCATGCAGGAGCCGCTCACCGGCGGCCAGCGCGACCCGCAGCGGCTGCGCGCGATCGCCGGCCGCACCGATCTGAGCACTACCGACGGCACGGTCGCCGAGGTCGAGCGGGTCTGGGTGCACCCCGGCTTCCGCGGCTACACCAGCGGCGACGACGTGGCGGTCCTGACGCTGCGCCGGCCGCTGCGCCAGCCGCAGCTGGAGGTGGTCGAGCAGGGCGAGACCGAGCCCTACCGGCCCGGCACGGTCGGCCGCGTCTACGGCTGGGGCAAGACCAGCGAATCGGGCCCGCCGTCGACGACCCTGCGCGCGGTGGACGTCCCGGTCACGACCGACGAGGCCTGCCGCGCCGCCTACCCGAACTACGACCCGCGGAGCATGTTCTGCGCCGGAGTGCCCGAAGGCGGCCGCGATGCGTGCGCCGGGGATTCGGGCGGCCCGATCGTGGCGGACAACCGCCTGATCGGGGTGGTCTCCTACGGCACGGGTTGCGGCCGTCCGAACACACCGGGCGTCTACACCCGCCTTTCCAACTACATCGACGAGCTGGCGGAACAGCTCTGAGAACACTGTCCGGGCATGCATCCGGAGGGGCACCCGCCGTCCAGGGAAGCACTCGGGTTCCGCCAAGCGGCCACCCGCGCAAAGCAACCACCATCAAGGCCCTGAGGAAAACCGGTTGAAGGCACCGCTCGGCCTGGCACAGGCTGAGCGGTGTGAAAGATCAGGAAAGCACCGGGTACCGCGCTGTCCGGGCGCGGCACACGGCGACGTCGATCACGGTCTACCAGGCGTACTCGGCGGAGATCGCCGACGCGGCCCTGGCGGCCGGGACGTTCGCGCCGCCGTTCAAGCGCGAGCGCATGACGTGGATTAAGCCGTCGTTCCGGTGGATGGCCTACCGCTGCGGCTGGGCCACCAAACCGGGCCAGGAGCGCGTGCTCGCGGTCGAGATCACCCGCGAGGGCTTCGAGTGGGCGCTCGAGCACGCCAGCCTGAGCCACTTCGAGCCGGACACCCACGGCACCCGCGAGCAGTGGGCGGAGCAGCAGCGGACGAGCCCGGTACGAGTCCAGTGGGACCCGGAACGGGACCTCCACCTCCGGCCGCTGGGGCACCGCTCCATCCAAATAGGACTCGGCGGCGAAGCGGTGCACCACTACGTTGACGACTGGATCATCGGCATCGCCGACGTGACCCCGGCGATGCGCGAGACGGCGGAGCTGGTGGCGGCGGGCGACTTCGAAGCGGCCCGGGCGAGTCTGCCGCAGGAGGAGCCGTACCCGCTGCCGGACCACATCGCCCGCCGCCTCGGGGCCACCGGATGATCGAGAGCCCTCGCCGGAGCGGCCGCCGCCGGGCCGGGCGGGGAGTGGCGTTGACTACTCCGGTGCAGGTGAATGCGGGTTTCGAGACCCCGCTGTGATATCCAAGTAGGGATGACCCTCCAGCCGCTCGCGACCGCCGTCCACCGCGCCTACACCGCGGACCTGGACGCCGAGGACTTCTACCGGATGCTGCGCCTGCGCGTCGACGTGTTCGTCGTCGAGCAGGAGTGTCCGTACCCGGAGCTGGACGGGCGCGATTTGGAGGAGACCACCCGGCACTTCTGGATCGACTCGGCCGACGGATACGTGCTGGGCTACCTGCGGCTGCTGGAAGATCCCGACGGCACGTTCCGGATCGGGCGGGTGTGCACCGCCAAGTCCGCGCGCGGGCTGGGGCTGGGGCGCAAGCTGATGCGCGCCGCCGTCGCCGAGGTGCAGCACGCGCCCGCGGTGCTCGCCGCGCAGACCTACGCCAAGGAGTTCTACCGCTCCTTCGGGTTCGTGGAGGACGGCGAGGAGTACCTCGAGGACGGCATTCCGCACGTCGACATGCGCCGGGAGCCGCGCCGGCGGGCGTGATCGCAGTGGTGCGCGTCTCGCGCGGTTGGTCCGCCGCGCCGGTTCTGCGACGATGCTCCATGATCCGAATGCAAGGGGTGCGGCAGGAAGCCGGTGCGAATCCGGCACGGTCGGCGCCACTGTGACCGGGGAGCGGCCCTCCCCCGAGAGCCACCGGGGAGACCTGGGAAGGCCGGAGGGGCGCGGAGATCCGGGAGTCAGGACACTGCACCCCCTTGTTCCCGCCACCGGGGCGTCCGCACCCCGAGGAAGGAACCCGGCATGACCGCTGCTCCCCGCTTCCCCTTCTCGGCCGTCGTCGGCCACGACGATCTTCGGCTGGCGCTGCTGCTCAACGCCGTGCACCCGCGCATCGGCGGAGTGCTGGTGCGAGGTGAGAAGGGCACGGCGAAATCCACCGTGGTGCGCGCGCTCGCCTCGCTGCTGCCGCCGCTGGACGTGATCGCCGACTGCCGCTTCGGCTGCGCCCCGACCAGCCCCGACCCGCAGTGCCCGGACGGGCCGCACGACTCGACCGCGGCGCAGCGCCCGGCGCAGCTCGTCGAACTGCCGGTGGGTGCCACCGAGGACCGCCTGATCGGTTCGCTCGACCTGGAGCGGGCGTTGACCGAGGGCGTCCGCGCCTTCCAGCCCGGTCTGCTCGCCGCCGCCCACCGCGGCGTGCTGTACGTCGACGAGGTCAACCTGCTGCACGACCACCTGGTCGACCTGCTGCTGGACGCCGCCGCGATGGGCCGCGCGCACGTCGAGCGGGAGGGCGTTTCGGTCTCGCACGCGGCGTCGTTTCTGCTGGTGGGAACGATGAACCCGGAGGAGGGCGAGCTGCGGCCGCAGCTGCTCGACCGGTTCGGCCTCACCGTGCACGTCGCGGCGTCGCGGGAGGTCGCCACCCGCACCGAGGTGGTCCGCCGCAGGCTGTCCTTCGAAGCCGACCCGGCCGGATTCGCCGCGAAGTGGGCCGAGGCCGACGCGGAACTGGCCGAGAGCATCCGCATCGCGCGCGACCGGGTCTCGCGGGTGGAGCTGCCGGACGCCGAACTCCGCCGGATCTCCGCGCTGTGCGCGTCCTTCGACGTCGACGGGATGCGCGCCGACCTCGTGCTGGCCCGCACCGCGATCGCGCACGCGGCCTGGCGCGGAGCCGACGTGGTCGCCGCGGAGGACGTCGAGGCGGCCGCCCGGCTCGCGTTGCCGCACCGGCGCCGCCGGGATCCCTTCGACGAGCCCGGCATGGCCGAGGACCAGCTGGAACAAGCGCTCGCCGAGGCGGCGGAGCACGCCGAGGACGGGCCGGAGCCGCCGGACGGCCCTGACGGCGGTGGGCAGGCTCCGGAGGAGCCGGCGGAGCCGTCCGGCGGAGGCGACGCGGAGGAGCGTAGCGACGACGGGCGCGCGCCGGCGGACAAGGCGCCGGCGGCGCCGACGCCGGCGTTCCGGGCGCGGCTGCTGGAGGTGCCGGGGCTCGGCGACGGGGCGCCGGGACGGCGCTCGCGGTCGCGGTCGCGGAGCGGCCGGACGACGCGTCCGTCCACTGTGGAGGGACACGGCATCCACGTGGCGGCGACCTTGGCGGCCGCTGCGCCGCACCAGGTCGCCCGGGGCCGCAGCGGTCCGGGGCTGGTGCTGCGGTCCGACGACCTGCGGCGCGGCATCCGGGAAGGGCGCGAGGGCAACCTGGTGCTGTTCGCGGTGGACGCCTCCGGGTCGATGGCCGCCAGGGAGCGGATGTCCGCCGTCAGCGGCGCGGTGCTTTCGCTGCTGCGGGACGCCTACCAGCGGCGGGACAAGGTCGGGGTGGTGACCTTCCGCGGTGATTCGGCGGAGCTCGCCCTGCCTCCGACGTCCTCTGTGGACATCGCGGCGGCGCGCATGCGCGGGCTGCGCACGGGCGGCCGCACCCCGCTCGCCGACGGGTTGTTGCAGGTCCAGCGGGTGGTGCAGCGGGAGCAGACGCGTGATCCGCAGCGCCGTGCGCTGGTCGTGCTGCTCACCGACGGGAAGGCCACCGTGGCGGTGGATTCCGGGCTGAGCGGTCGTGATCGGGCGCAGCGCGCGGTGGCCGATGCGCTGCGGGCCGCCGGCCTGGTGGCCGGGACGGGCGCGGCGTCGATCGTCGTGGACTGCGAGAACGGGATGGTCCGGCTGGGTCTGCCCGCCAAGCTGGCCGCTGCTCTCGGTGGTCCGTGCCTGCGGCTCGAAGAGCTCTCCGCGGAGAACGTCGCGGGTGTGGTCCGCGCTGTGCGGGATGAACGCCCGCAGGCCGCTTGATCTCGTTTTGGTTACGAGATTGCAGATTGCGAGTACCGACCCGCTGGTCGGATTGGTACGGTGACTGCCGTCCACCTGACCCCCAGGGGTGGACTTGCGAAGCGCCCCCGCGCTCCCGGCGACCCCCAGGCCGGTTGAGTGCGGGGGCTCTTTTTGCACCGGAGCCGTGGGCGGTGGTGCTCCGCTCAGCCGCTCATGCGGGCGAGGTGCGGGACTGGTAGCGGCGGTGGCACGCGGCCGCAGTGATCAGCAGCGGGACCGCGACCGTCGCGGCGGCGCCGAAGAGCAGTGCGTAGGAGCCGCTTTCGGCGAACGGGCCGGCTGCTGCCGCGGCCGTCGCGCTGCCGAGGAACAGGGCCGAGGCGAACAGCGCCATCGCCAGCCCGCGGGCTTCGGGAACCACCGAGGTGGCCCAGGTCTGCAGGGACGAGTGCATGAACGACCAGCCGCCACCGAGCAGCAACGCCGTGACCACCACCGCCGCGATGTCGGTCCGCAGCATCACGACCAGGTAGCCGACCGCCATCGAGGAACCGCCGATCGCGATCAGCTGCCACACCGCCAGCCGCCGCCCCAACGCCTTGACCACGCGGGAGAACACCCACACGCCGACGCCGTAGGTGGCCGCGGCCAAGCCCGCCACGGCGACGTCGACACCGCGGTGCACCAGCGCCGACGGCAGGAACGTCAGGATGCCCAGCAGCACCGCGCCTTCCACGAAGACCAGTCCGAACACCAGCAGCGCCCAGCGATTCGTCAGCACGGTGGTCAGGTGCTTGCGCACGCCGCCGACCTGAGCGCGCTCCGGCTCGGGGAGCCTGCCGATCAGCGCGGCGCACAGCACGGCGCAGAGCGCGGGAATCGCGAAAACCAGCCGCCAGTCGAGGAAACTCGCGAGCACACCGCCGACCGCGGTGGCCAGCGCCGTGCCCAGCGCCGACGCGGCCATGAGATCGGAAAGCGCGCCTTGCCGCAGTTTCGGGGAAACCGTGTCCCCGACGTAGGTCAGCGAGGACGGGACGATGGCGCCCATGCACCCGCCCGCGATCGCGCGCGCGATGACCAGCGCGACCAGGTTCGGCGCCAGCGCGGACGCGATACCGGCGGCCGCCGCGCCCAGCAGCGTGCCGCGCATGACGACGATGCGCCCGAAGCGGTCCGACAGCATCCCCCACACCGGCTGCATGAGCCCGTAGGCGAGGAAGTAACCGCTGGCCGCGCCGACGGCCGACGCCAGCGGAACCTGCATCCCGAACGCGATCAGCACCAGCATCGGAGTGACCGAGAAGCGGTCGAAGTTGGAGATGAGGGTGGCGGCGGAAAGCACCAGAGGTGGCCTGGTGGACGACATCGAACGACTCCTCCGGTGTAGGACCCGTCCATGTTCGCGGACGCGCGCGCCGCGAGATCAGTGATCTAGACCACTTCGGAGCCGGGAGTGAAGTGGATGGCTCCTCGGCGGAATCGGGCTTGCTCCATTGGTGTGGGATTTGCGCCGTGGGTTGCGAAATCGCCTATTCGTGACCTACGCGCGAGGATGCTGGTGCTAGGTTCCTATCCGTTTGAGGGCGGAACGGACTTACCTGGGGGTGGGGTTCCGATGGCGGAGGCAGTTGGATCGATGGGTGGTGCGATTGGAGGCCTCGCTGCGTCGAACGACGCGATGCAGGGCATCATCAGCGCTGCCGGTAGCGGCTCGTTCTCGGTCACGCCTGAGGCTGGCGACGAGCTGATCAGAATCTTCAAGGATTTCGCAAGTGAGCTCGGCGATATGCAGCGTGACCTCAGGCAGCTCGCGCGTGAAACGCCGCTCGGGGACAGTCCTGCTGGGCAAGCCATCAGTGACTTCAACAAGCAGGTCGCGGCGGGCGGTGACGGTCGTTCGTACGAAGAGTTGCTGAGGCAGATGCGTGAACGCATGCCCCAGGTGATCGAAGCGATCAAGAAGGGCATTCAAACTTACCAGGACGTGGACGAAGGAAACGCCGGTTTTGGCGTGCAGCAATGAGATCGGGGTTTGTTCAGGTGCGTAAGACAGTTTCGCGTTCCGCTGCGCTGGCAGCGTTCATGACGCTCATGGCCAGCGTTGCTGCCTGCAGTACTGGGCAACCGGGTACATCGGTTCCTTCGGAGGCGCCTGCGCCGACGAATTCCGCCAACGGCGGCTCAGGACTCGCACAGTTGGATGCTTGTCAGGTGTTCGACGCCCAGGCGACTTCTCAGCTCGGGCTCGAAGGTGCCGGCGAGGTGAAGAACTTCGCTGGTGGGCGTGGCTGTGACTGGGATACCGCAGGCGGCGGTATCAGGGTCGTGCTCTACGACAGCACTTCTCTGGAGAAGCAGAACCTGTCGGATGGTCAGGTCGAGTCCACGACCTTTGCTGGTCGCGAGGCGAAGATCCAGCGCGAAGCACTCGGGGCTGGAGACTGCTCGCTGCTGTTCGCAGTGGGAGATTCGTCCTCGGTTTCGTTGGACGCGACTTCCAACGACATGAACACTGATGCTTCTTGCCAGCTCGCGCAGCAGGCGGGCGAGCTGGTCGTAGCCAAGCTCCCGAAGAACTGAAGAAGCAGTTGAGAACTTAAAAAGGAATTGGGGGAAGTCATGACGTCGCCGCCGGGTGGTGGAAACCAGTACATCGCAGATGTCGAGCAGCAGGCGTACCAGCAGGGGCAGCAGAAGTACTCGGACGTCTCCGATATCTGGGTCGTCGGTGATGCGCTGAACCAGGCGCTGTCCCAGGCCTACGCCAAGCAGGAAGCCACGAAGTACGGGCAGGAGCAGGCGCAGGCGCTGGCCACGGACCAGGAGCTGCGGGAGAAGCCCGGGGAGCTCGGCAACACCCACTACCTCTCCTTCGAGCACAAGGAGATGGACCGGTTCGTCAAGGAGAACTTCGATCCGACCGCGGTGCACGACGTCGGCCGCATCTACCACGGGCACGGCGAGAAGTTCCTCGACTTCGCCGACCAGATCAGCAGGGCGGCGGCCAAGACGGAGGAGACCTGGCAGGGGGAGGCCGGTGATGCGATGCGGAAGCACGTCGGGCAGCTGGCCGAGCACATGGCGCACTCCGGGAATGCCGCTCAGCTGACCGCCAACCAGATCGGGATGCAGGCCGAGGCCGGGGAGCGGGCCAGGAACTCGATGCCCGAGGTCGTCGAGTTCGACATGAAGCAGGAGCTCAAGAACTACTTCTCCGATCCCAACCCGTTCACCGCGATCAGCCGGGCCAACGACATCATCGAGAAGCAGGAGAAGAGCCAGGCGGCGCATGCCGAGGCCGCTCAGGTCATGTCGACCATGGAGGGCGACTTCGGGCAGGCCGCGGCGCAGACTCCCGCTTTCGTGCCCGCGCCGCGGGGGCCGGACGAGGTCGGGCCACCGCCGGAGACGCGACGGCCGATCGGGTCGGTCGACCCGTCCACCAACGTTTCGAACACGCCCGCGGTCACCCAGTCGGCTTGGGCGAGTCCGACGGGGCAGAACAACGGGCCCGGCAGCACCTCGGTTCCGCCGTCGGCCCCGTCGCCCAGCCAGACGAGCGCCGTGTGGCAGCAGACGCCGACCGGTTCCAGCGGCGGGTCCGACACCCGGTGGAATCCGCGGACCGGGCAGTGGGAACGGCGCAATCCCTACAACGGCAACTGGGCCCCGCTCCCGCCCGGTCAGCAGCGGCCCGGGCCCGGCGGCGGACTGGGGCGTCCGGGCACTGCTCCCGGCGGTTCCGGTGGCATGAGCCGTCCCGGTGGTGGCGGCGGTGCTGGTGGCGCCGGACGGCTCGGTGGTTTGGGCGCTGGCGGCGTCGGTGGTGCAGGAAACCAGCTCGGTTCCGGTGGCCGGGCCGGTGTCGGCGGGCTCGGTGCCGCGGGTAGCGCCGGGGTCGGCGGCGGTGCTGGTGGTGCCGGTGCGGCCGGTGCCCGTGGCGGCGCCGGGATGGGCGCCGGAGCCGCGGGCCGTGGCCAGGGCGGCAATTCCGAGGAGGACAACGAGCACGAGAGCAAGTACGTGCTCGACTCCGACGAGGCTTGGGAAGACCTCGGGCTGCCGAAGGTCGCACCGCCGGTTTTCGGCGAATAACTTCAACTGTTCCGCTCGATTTCCCGGGAAAACCGATGTTTTTCCGGGAATCGGCGCGCGCCCCCAGGGGGAATGGTGATCAATTCGTTCGCTCTGTCCGCCGAAGCGGTGGACATCCTCAGCGAGGACCTGCGGCTGAACCTGCGGCAGCCGCCGTTCGAGATCCCGCACTTCAGCGCCACGCTCGACGAGCGCAGCAGGCTCCGCAAGAGCGTCTGGGCCGACCTGGAGCAGCGCCGCCTCGCCGATCGCGGCCGGGCCGAGCCGGAGCTCGAGCAGGCGTTGAACCTGCTGCACCGCTCGGAGATCTCGGTGGCGGTGACCTCCTACGACGGCCGGTCGGACACCGTCTTCCGGGCTCGGGTGGTCGCGGGCGGCCGGACCGGAGTGGTCGCGATCCAGGACGAGCGGGGCGTGCGGGTCGAGTTCGCCGACGTCCGGGGGCTGGCGCGGATCTGCGTCGGGCTGCTGCCGGAGGCGCCCGCGGGCAAGCTCGAGACCGGCACCATTTCCGTCGCAGGCGAGCCGCAGCCCGAACCCCACGCCGAGCCGGATTCCTGGCTCAGCGCCGCGCAGCCCGGCGCTTCCGGTCGCGGTGGCGGGGACGTGCGCAAGGTGGAGCGGATCATGGCGCTGCCGGTGCGCAGCGTGGGCTACTTCGTGGTGAGCGGGGTCGACGCGGGCGGTCAGCAGGTGCGGCTGCCTGCGGTCGGCTGGCGGGACACCGAGGAGGGCCGCTACAGCGTCACCACCCGCCAGAACCACGACGGCCAGCGCTGGAACACCTTCAGCCCGGCCGACAAACCGCGGCTGGCCCGCTACCTGGACGAACAGCTGGCCGCGTTCCGGCGGCGGTGAGGGCTCGCGAGCGTTCCGGGGGAACGCACCCGCGGGTCGCCGGGGCTGGTGCACCGGCGCTCATGACCGAATTGGTTAGGGTCTGGGTATGCCTCAGGGACAGCCTTCCAGCGTGCCGAACGACGGACTCACCACCCGCCAGCGCCGCAACCGGCCGCTCGTCGTGGTGCACACCGGTGAGATGAAGGGCAAGTCCACCGCCGCGTTCGGGCTCGCGCTGCGCGGCTGGAACCAGGGCTGGTCGATCGGGGTGTTCCAGTTCGTCAAGTCCGCGAAGTGGCGCGTCGGCGAGGAAACCGCGTTCCGCGCGCTCGGGCGGCTGCACGAGCAGACCGGCGAGGGCGGCCCGGTCGAGTGGCACAAGATGGGCGAGGGCTGGTCCTGGGCGCGCAAGAAGGGCAGCGAGGAGGACCACGCCGCCGCCGCGCTGGAGGGCTGGCGCGAGATCGCGCGCCGGATCGGCGAGCAGCAGCACGGCATGTACGTGCTGGACGAGTTCACCTATCCGCTGCACTGGGGCTGGATCGACGTCGACGAGGTGGTCGCCACCCTGCGCGACCGCCCCGGCCACCAGCACGTCGTGATCACCGGCCGCTACGCGCCGCAGGCGCTCCTGGACGCCGCCGACCTCGTCATGGAGACGACCAAGGTCAAGCACCCGATGGACGACGGCCAGAAGGGCCAGAAGGGCATCGAGTGGTGACCGAACCGTCCCCGGCGGAGGGCGCGGCGAGTCGCTCGAAGGCGTCCCACGCCCGGGTGGTGATCGCGGCACCGGCCTCCGGGCAGGGGAAGACGACCGTGGCCACCGGGCTGCTCGGAGCGCTGCGGCGGCGCGGGACCGACGTCGCGCCGTTCAAGGTCGGCCCGGACTACATCGATCCCGGATACCACCGGATCGCCGCCGGGCGGCCGGGGCGCAACCTCGATCCGGTGCTGGTCGGCGAGGAGCGGATCGCGCCGCTGTTCCGGCACGGGGCGGCGGAGCTGTCCGTGGTGGAAGGCGTGATGGGGCTGTTCGACGGCCGCATCGGTTCCGGCGACGGGCTGGCGGCCGGATCCACCGCGCACGTGGCGCAGCTGCTGGACGCGCCGGTCGTGCTGGTGGTCGACGCGCGGGGGCAGAGCCACAGCCTCGCCGCGCTGCTGCACGGTTTCCGCGGCTACCGGCCCGAAGTCCGGGTGGCGGGCGTGATCCTGAACCGCGTCGGTTCGCCGCGCCACGAGGAAGTGCTGCGCGACGCCGCGGACGCCGCCGGGCTGCCGGTGCTCGGAGCCATCCCGCGCGCCGACGACCTCGCCGTCCCGTCCCGGCACCTCGGACTCGTCACCGCCGTCGAGCACGGCACCGACGCGGTGCGGGCGGTCGAGGCGATGACGGAAATCGTTGCCAGATCGGTGGATCTCGACGCCATCGCCCAGATTGCGCGGTCGGCTCCGGAGCTGCCCGGGCCCACCTGGAACCCGCGGGAGGAAGTGGCGCCGCAAGGTTCGCCGGTGGTCGCGGTGGCCGGTGGCCGGGCGTTCACCTTCGCCTACGCCGAGCACGTCGAGCTGCTCGAAGCCGCCGGTGCCCGGATCGCCGTCGTGGACCCGCTCAACGACGAACGGCTGCCCGAGGGCGCTGCGGGTTTGGTGCTGCCGGGCGGGTTCCCGGAGCAGCACGCGGCGGAGCTGTCCGCGAACACCGCGCTGCGCCGGGAAGTCGCCGCGTTCGCCGCCGGCGGGGCACCGGTGCACGCCGAGTGCGGGGGACTGCTGTACCTGTCCCGGGAGCTGGACGGGCATCCGCTGTGCGGCGTGCTCGACGCGCGGGCGCGGATGTCGTCGCGTCTGACGCTCGGTTACCGGGATGCCGTGGCCGCTGCCGATTCCGCGCTGTTCGCGGAAGGTTCGCGGGTGAGCGGGCACGAGTTCCACCGCACCGTCCTGGAGCCCGCCGCCGGAGCACCCGCGTGGTTCTGGCGGAGCGGCGAGGGACCGCAGCGCGAGGGCTTCGTCGACCGCGGCGTGCACGCTTCCTACTTGCACACCCACCCCGCCGGGCAACCCGGCTCCGTCGAGCGGTTCGTGGCGCGGTGCGCGTGATCAGGATGGCAGCGTGGGCTTCGCCACGCCCGGAGCTCGCCGCCGGCAGCACGCACGGTCGGCCTAGAGCGGTTACCGAACGAGGTCGTGCCGCGCGTCGCTGCAAGGCTGCTGATCACCGGTTCGAGGTCTTTCGGTGCGGTCGTATCACGTGCCGTGACAAGCGCTGCGCGGGACGTGACCGCGCTGGGGGAGGGGCCGTGGCCACGCGGTACGGTCAGGGCCTGCGAAAGCGGGCGGCGGCCCGGTGAGCCGCGTGCCGAGCGCCGGGTGCCCGCGCCCGCTGTCCGAAGTGGACGACGCGCCGCATTCGTCCGCTGTGTTGGTACTTCCACCCCGAGGCGGAAGAGGAGAGCAATGGTGACTGGCCGGATCTCGTTCATCGGTGCCGGTCCGGGCGCGGCCGACCTGATCACGGTCCGCGGCGCGCGGCGGATCGCCGAGGCCGACGTGGTGGTGTGGTCGGCGAGCGCGGTCGCGCCGGAGTGCATCCAGGAGCACGCCCGCGCCGACGCGGAGCTGATCGACTCCTCCCGCCTGACCCGCGAGGAGGCGCTGGAGATCTACCGCCGCGCCGAGCGGGACAAGCTCAAGGTCGTCCGCGTGCACTCCGGCGATCCGTCGATGTGGAGCGCCGTCCAGGACCAGCACGACGCGTGCGCCCGGATGAACGTCGAGGTCGAGATCGTGCCCGGTGTCGCGGCGTTCTCCGCGGCGGCCGCCGCCGTCGGCCGCGAGCTGACCGCGCCCGAGGTCGCCCAGTCGCTGGTGGTGACCCGCCTGGAGGGCGGCCGGACGCCGACGCCCGCGGGCGAGGAGGTGCGCGAGTTCGCCAAGCACGGCACCACCATGGCGCTCTACCTCTCCGCTTCGCGCACCGCGCAGCTGGTCGAGGAGCTGCGCGCCGGCGGCTACCCGGACGACACGCCGGTGCTGGTCGCCTACAAGGTCAGCTGGCCCGACGAGCTGCTGGTGCGCACCACCATCGGCGAGCTGGAGAAGACCGTCAAGCAGCGCAAGCTCTGGCGCAACGCGCTGTTCATCGTCGGCAAGAGCCTCGCCGGTTCCCGCGCGAACTCCTACCACTTCCGGCGCGCGGAGCCGGTCGCCCGGCGCGCGCCGCGCCCGACCGTTCCGCGCCGCCGCAGCGTCGAGCCCGGCCCGGCGAAGCCGCGCGGCACCAACGGGGTCAAGGATTCCGACGTGGCCTGGTGGGCGGTGCGCGACTGGCAGGAGAGCGCTCGCGGAGCGGCGCGGGTCGCGGCGACCCGCTCGGTGCCGCGCGTGGACGCGGCGCAGTCGCAGCTGTTCGCCGAGGAGGCCGTTGCCGAGCCCGCGGAAGCCGTCGAACCCGCGGTGAGCGAGCAGCCCGTTGCCGTCGAGGCCGCGCCGAAGCCGCGGCGGACCTCCGCGGCGAGCACCACGACGACCCGGGCCACCGCGAAGGCCACCCCGGCCAAGCGGACCGCGGCCAAGACGGCGAAGACCACCGCGACCAAGCGGACGAAGTCCGCGGCGGCGAAGGCGAAGCCCGCCGCGAAGCGCAAGCCCGCGGCGAAGCCGGACGAGCAGGGCGAGTGATCCGAACCGCTTCGTCCGAAGTGGACGCGGCGTGTGCGCACCGGTTCCGGTGGCCGGAGGCAGCAGTATGGGAGCAGTTCAGCGAGGTGTGCGGCCGCCGGTCGCGCGTTCGGGGTGGAACGCGCGGTCGCGGCTGCCGAGGTGAGGTGGGTGACGTGGCAGTCACGGTGATCGGGATCGACGGCGGCGCCCTGCCCAAGGGCGCTGAGCAGGAGCTGGAGTCGGCTCGGCTGGTGGTCGGGGGCAAGCGGCACCTGGACGCGCACGCGCCCGAGCACGCGCGCAGGCTGGAGCTGGGCCCGCTGGAACCGGCGTTGAACGCGCTGTCCGCGCTCTCCGGTGACGAGCACGGCGTGGTGCTCGCCTCGGGTGATCCCGGCTTCTTCGGCGCGGTGCGCGCGCTGCGCGAGCGCGGCATCCGGTGCACGGTGCTGCCGTCGACCTCCAGCGTGCAGCAGCTGATGGCCCGCATCGGCCGCTCCTGGGACGACGTGGTGGTGGTCAACGCCGGCGGCCAGGACCTCGGTCGCGCGATCAACGTCTGCCGCGCGCGCCCGGCCGTGGTGGTGCTGACGGCCGCGCCGAAGGCCGGACCGGCGCAGATCGGCTCCGGGCTGACCGGGTGGCGGCGCACCATGGTGGTCGCCGAGGACCTGGGCGGGCCGAACGAGTCGATCGTCACGCTGGACCCGGCGGAGGCGGCCAAGCGCACCTGGCGCGAACCGAACATCGTGCTGTCGCTGGCCGATCTGGACGACGTGCCGCACCGCGGCTGGATCGCGGGTGGTGAGCCGGTGCCGCCGGCCACCGGCTGGGCGCTGGCCGAGGACGAGTTCTCGCACCGCGACGGGATGATCACCAGCGCCGAGGTGCGCGCGGTGGCCCTGGCCAAGCTCGCGCCGCGCCCGGGAGCGCTGGTGTGGGACGTCGGTGCGGGTTCCGGCTCGGTGGCCGTGGAGTGCGCCCGGCTGGGCGCGGCGGTGATCGCGGTGGAGTCCGACGAGACGCAGGCGGTGCGGCTGATCACCAACGCGGCCGGGCACGGCGTGGACGTCCGGGTGGAGGAGGGCGAATCGCCGCAGGTGCTGCGGAACCTGCCCCGGCCGGACTCGATCTTCGTCGGCTCCGGCGGCAGCGATGTCGTCACCGCCTGCGCGCACGCCGGGGCGGCCCGCGTCGTGGTGGCGCTGACCGCGCTGGACCGGGTCGGCGCGACTCGCGACGCGCTGCGCTCGGCGGGCTACGAGGTGGAGGGCGTCCAGCTCTCCGCGGCCCGCCTCGCGGAGCTCCCGGACGGGGCCTCCCGCCTGGAAGCGGCGAACCCGGTGGTCCTGATCTCCGGCCGCAAGAAGCAGTAGCCGCCCTTACCGCCACCGCCGCTCACGCCGGATGGGAACATGCGGGTGAGCGGTGTCGGCCAGGCAGGGGAGCAGCAGTGATCGGTCTGTTCGCGGTGACCGCGGCGGGACGGCGGTCCGCCGCCGAGGTCGCCGCACGGCTGGGGCCGGACGCGGTCGTCGCCGACGGGCCGATCGGGTCCGCCGTGCGGCGGCTCTGGGACCACCTCGACGCGGCGGTGTTCTTCCTGGCCAGCGGGTCGGCGGTGCGGCTGGTGGCGCCGCTGCTGCGCGACGAGCGCACCGATCCCGGCGTGGTCTGCGTCGACGACGAGCGGCGCTTCGCGATCGCGCTGGCCGGCGGCGCCGACGTGCTCGCCGAGCAGGTCGCCGACGTCCTCGACTGCCAGCCGGTGGTCACCTCGGCCACCGGCGGTGCGGGCACCACGCCGCTGGACGAGCTGGTCGAACAGCTCGACGCCACTGTGGACGGTGACCTGGTCACCTGCGGTGCGGCGGTGCTCGACGGGCTGCCGGTGCGCCTGGTCAACCCGCACGGCTTCCCGCTGCCCGCGTTGCCGCCGAACGTGTCCCCGGACGTCGAGAGGCCGCTGTGCACGGTGGTGATCGACGACCGCCGGCCGACCGCGGTGGAGGAGCACACGCTGCGGCTGATCCCGCGCACCCTGGTGGTGGGCGTCGGCTCCGCGCGCGGCATCTCGCGCACCGCGGTGACCGAGACGATCGCGCGCCTGGACAGCGAGCACGGCTTGGACCCGCGCGCGATCCGGGCGATCGCCAGCGTCGACCGCAAGGCCGAGGAGGGCGGCATCCTGGAAGCGGTGCAGGACCTCGGGTTCTGGCACTCCGCGGACGGCGGCGACGAGCTGTCGCTGCTGACCTACCCGGCCGAGGTGCTGGCCGCCGTCGAGGTGCCCAACCCGAGTCCCGCGGTGCAGGCGGAGGCCGGTACGCCCAGCGTGGCGGAGGCTTCGGCGCTGCACGCCGCCGCCGAGCTCGGCTTCGGAGCGCCGGTCGAGCTGGTCGCCGCCAAGATCAAGGGCGAGGGCGTGACGGTGGCCGCGGCCCGGATCCGCCCCAGGGGCCGGCTGGCGCTGATCGGCATCGGCCCCGGAGCGGCCGACCTGCGAGTGCCGCGCGCCGACGTCGAACTGCGCCGCGCCTCGGTCGTGGTGGGCCTGGACCAGTACGTCGACCAGGTGCGGCACCTGCTGCGCCCGGGCACCGAAGTGCGGGCCACCGGGCTGGGCGAGGAGGAGGCCCGGGCCGTCGAAGCGGTCGAGCTGGCCCGCGAGGGCCGCGCGGTGGCGCTGATCGGTTCCGGTGACGCCGGAGTGCACGCGATGGCGAGCCCGGCCCTGGAGAAGGCGGACGTCGACATCGAGGTCGTCGGCGTGCCGGGCGTGACCGCGGTGCTGGCGGCGTCGGCCCTGCTCGGCGCGCCGCTGGGCCACGACCACGCCCTGATCAGCCTGTCCGACCTGCGCACGCCGTGGGCGGTCATCGAGCGCCGCGTGCGTGCGGCGGCCGAGGGCGACCTGGTGGTCTGCCTCTACAACCCGCGCTCCGAGCAGCTGGCCCGAGCGCTGGAAATCCTGGCCGAGCACCGCCCGGCGACGACCCCGGTCGGCGCGGTCCAGCGCGCGACCCGCACCGGCCAGCGGGTGTGGTGCGCCCCGATCAGCGAGTTCGACCCGGCGGAGGTGGACATGTCCACCACGGTCGTCGTCGGCTCCTCCCAGTCCACTGTGGTCGGACACCGCATGGTCACCCCACGCGGCTACCGCTGGATGGCCACCGACACCCCCTGACCCGCGGCGGCCAAGCGAGGGAGACGTCACCACTGATCGGGTGGTGGGGAACCTCCGCGATTTCAATTGAAATTGGATTTTCGCCACCGTTGGATCCGTCGAAAACGTGACAAGTCCAATTTCAATTGAAATTGCTACACCCTCAGGGTGACCACCGCCGCTTTGAACCCGAACCCAGCCCGGTTCCCACCGCGCCACTGATGGCCAGGTCTCCTCGGTATCACAGCCGAATCATTCAGCGGTGATACCGCTCGAACGTCACGAGGTGCCGTGCTGCGGGGGACGGGGTCGGGTCAGGTTCAAAGCGGTGGGTGGTCGCCTGAGGGGTGTGGCAATTTCAATTGAAATCGGCACTGTCCTCGACGAAACCTCCAGTGTCGCGGTAAGCCGATTTCAAGTGAAATCGCGGAGGTTCACCACCTCGCGCCGGGTCGTCGGGTCCGCCGTTCGATGGTCTGGCTCGCTGGGGGTCTTGGTGGCAGGCTGGCGGGGTGAGCGGGCACATGTCTCCGGAGGAGTTCCGGGCTTTCGGCAAGCAGGTCGTCGACTGGGTCGCCGATTACTACTCCGGTGTCGAGTCGCATCCGGTCCGGTCGCAGGTGCGGCCCGGGGAGGTCCGGGCGCAGCTGCCCGCGCATCCTCCTGAGCAGGGCGAATCGTTCGAGGCGGTGCTGCGGGACCTCGATGATCTGCTGGTGCCCGGGGTGACGCACTGGCAGCACCCCAACTTCTTCGCCTACTTCCCGGCCAACGCCAGCGGTCCGTCGATCCTCGGGGATCTGCTCTCCAGCGGTCTGGGCGTGCAGGGCATGGTGTGGGCGACCAGCCCGGCCTGCACCGAGCTGGAGACCGTCGTGGTCGACTGGATGGCCGAGCTGCTCGGGCTGCCCGAGCACTTCCGGACCGATGCGGCCGGTGGCGGCGTCATCCAGGACTCCGCGTCCAGCGCCGTGCTGGTGGCCTGCCTGGCCGCCCTCCAGCGGTCCGGCGGCGACGTCGCGAGGCGGGGCATCACGCGGCGGCACACCCTCTACGTCTCCGAGCACACCCACTCGTCCCTGGAGCGGGCCGCGCGGATGACCGGTATCGGGGCGGACAACGTCCGGGTCGTCGCCGTCGATCCGGAGACCCTCGGCATGGATCCTGCGCACCTGGACGCCCTGATCGCCGAAGACCTCGCCGCCGGTGCCGTGCCCACCATGGTGTGCGCGACCATCGGCACCACGTCGACCACCGCGATCGATCCCGTTCGCGCCATCGGCGAGGTGTGCCGGGCGCGCGGGATCTGGCTGCACGTCGACGCGGCTTACGCGGGCGTTGCGGCGGTGTGCCCCGAGCTGCGGTGGATCAACGACGGCGTCGCCGAGTTCGCCGATTCCTACTGCACCAACGCGCACAAGTGGTTGCTGACCAACTTCGACTGCAGCCTGCTGTGGCTGGCCGATCGCGGGCCGATGATCGAAGCGCTGTCGATCCTGCCGGAGTACCTGCGCAATCCCGCCACCGCTTCCGGCGAGGTGATCGACTACCGCGACTGGCAGGTGCCGCTGGGCCGCCGCTTCCGGGCGCTGAAGCTGTGGTCAGTGCTGCGCTGGTACGGGGCCGCCGGGCTGCGCGAGCACATCCGCGCCGGGGTGGGGCTCGCGCAGGAGTTCGCCGGCTGGGTGCGCGAGGACCCGCGGTTCGAGCTGCTGGAACCGCACCCGCTCGGGCTGGTGTGCTTCTGGCCGCGGTTCCCGGATCTCTCCACCGAGGAGGCCGGCGAACGCACCTACCGGCTCATGGAATCGCTGAACGAATCCGGGGAGCTGTACCTGACGCACACCAAAGTGGACGGTCGGACGGTGCTGCGGTTCGCCGTCGGCTCGCCGCAGACCGAGCGCAGGCACGTGCTCGCCGCGTGGAAGCGCATTCAGGAGGCGGTCGGCTGATCTGCCCGCCACCAGGGCGTAGCCGATCAGCACGAGCAGGTGCGAAGGCCGCTCACCCGCGCCAGCGGCGTGCAGCGCCTGGAACGCCGCGCCGGATGCGGTGAAGTGGAAGCCCGGGATCAGCCCGGGCAGCAACAGGATCGAGGCGAGCAGCGGGCGGCGCGCGCACAGCAGACCGACCGTCAGCACCGCCAGCGCGGACAGCGCACCCGCCACGAGCAGCGCGGACGCCTCCGCCGGAGTGGTCGCGCGCGCTGCGGAGACGAGCACCACCGCGAGCGCTGCCAGCAGGTGCGCGGTGAACCGGGCGATCGGGTCGGGGCCCGGCCGGGCCGCGAGCGCGATGGCCGCGATGATCAGCGCGGTGCCTGCGGCGAAGTCACCGAGCACGGCCAGACCGCAGAGCGCTATCAGCGGGCTGCGGGCCAGGCAGGCCAGTTGCGCCCCGGCCCGCCGGGGCAGGTCGCAGGTGCGGAAATCCGCCTGGTCCTGCGGTTCCCGCGAGTTCGGGGAGGGCATGGCGGTGACGTTAGGCTCGCTGCGGAACTGGCGGGATGCGGTTGGCTCCCGGCCGGAGGTGGAGATAACTCCACCCCGGGTCGGGAACCAGCTGCAAGGTCAACACCGTCGCCGCGGAAAAGAATCGACCCATGCGAATCAGAACTGCCGGGCGAGGCCTGGTGCTCGCGCTGCTGGCGCTGCCCGGGCCGCTGCTGTTCACGGCTTACACGTTGGCGCCCTTCGTGTCGATGCTGGGAATTCCGGCCCTGGGCGAACGGGTCGTGGCGTGGTGCCGGGGCGCGATCGACCTGACCCGCCGGCTGTCCGGTGACTGGTGCGAGACGCCGATCGCGTCGTCGTACCTCCCGGCGCCGTCCGAGCCGCAACCGGACGCCGAGGGCTGGTACCGGCACGACCGGATGGTCTACCGGACGCCCCGCGTGCCCCGGTACCTGCGGCGGGTGGAGTGGGTGTCGGAGGACCCGGCGACGGGGCAGGACCTGAGCTGGCTGCTGCTCAACACGGTCGTCGGCCCGGTGCTGGGACTGCTGGCGGTCATCGGCGGGCAGCCGGTGCTCCGGCTCTACGGGCGGTGGACGCGCTCGCGGCTGGGCCAGGTCGCGCCGCGCGGATGGCAGTTGTGGGTCAACGGCGGGCTGCGGGCGCTCTGGCAGTTCGCGTTGCTCGTCCCGCTGGCGGTGCTGAACCTGCTCGGCGGCGTGCTGGTGGTCGTCCTGTTCATGCTCGCCCACGTGCTCGGGCTGCACCTGTGGTGGCCCTGGTGCAACGCGCTCGCGCAGCGGCTGGCCGGGCTCGGCAGGCGGCTCGCCGGGAAGTGGTCGGGGATCCCGGTCGAGGAGCTGTACCAGCCGCTCGTCGAACCGGTGCCCACCGCCGACGGCCTCTACCGGGCCGGTCGCGAGCTGAAGTCCTCGCCGCGCGCGGCGCTGCTCCGTGCCCGCTACCGGCGGGCGATGACCGATCCGGCCACCGGGCGGGACCTGCTGTGGCTGCTCGGCGACGGCCCGGTCACCGCGCTGCTGCTCGCGCCGATCGCCGTGCTGGGCTGGGTCTTCCTGTGGGGGTTGTGGATCCCGTTCTGGGTGTGGGTCGGCCGCCTCTTCGCCGAGTTCGGATCGCCGTGGGAGCAGGTGTGGGCACCGGCGAAGTGGCTCGCGGACACGTCGCTGCTCGGGATGCCGCTGGGCCTGCTGTCCGGTGCCGGTGTGCTGGCCCTCGCTCCGCTGCTGCTGCGCCTGCACGGCCGCTGGACGAAGCTGCTGCTCGCCCCGACCGAGAGCGCGGAGCTGGCGCAGCGGGTTCGTCGGCTCGCCGAGACCCGCGCCGACGCGACCGAGGCCGAGGACGCCCAGCTGCGGCGCATCGAGCGCGACCTGCACGACGGTCCGCAGGCCCGGCTGGTCGCGCTCGGGCTGAAGCTCTCGGCCGCCGAGCAGCTGATGGACCACGATCCGGTGCGCGCCAAGGAGCTGCTGGGCGAGACCAAGGCGGATTCGGGGCTGGCGCTGGCCGAGCTCCGCGCCCTGGTCCGCGGCATCCGGCCGCCGGTGCTGACCGAGCGGGGGCTGGTCGACGCGGTCCGCGCGGTGGCGCTGGACCTGGTCGTGCCGATCGAGGTCGAGGCCGACGTGCCGGGCCGGTGCCCGTCCGCGATCGAGACCGCCGCTTACTTCGCGACGCTCGAATTGATCACCAACGCGATCAAGCACAGCGGGGCGGAGTCCATCCGGGTCGAGCTGCGCTACGCCGATCCGGTGCTGCGGGTGGTGGTCACCGACGACGGCCGGGGCGGTGCCTCGCCGGAATCCGGTGGCGGGCTGACCGGAATCCTGCGCCGCATCGGTACATTCGACGGAACCCTGCAGCTGAGCAGCCCGCCCGGTGGACCGACCGCGGCGACGATGGAGATCCCGTGCGCGTTGTCCTAGCCGAAGACCTCTTCCTCCTCCGCGACGGGCTGAGAACGCTGCTCACCGCGCACGGCTTCGAGGTGGTGGCCGCGGTGGAGACCGGGCCGGAGCTGGAGCGGGCGCTGGTCGAGCAGCGCCCGGACGTGGCGGTCGTCGACGTCCGGCTGCCGCCGACCCAGACCGACGAGGGCCTGCGGGCCGCGTTGTCCGCGCGGCGCGAGATCCCCGGCCTGCCGGTGCTGGTGCTGTCCCAGCACGTCGAGCAGCTGTACGCGCGGGAGCTGCTGGCCGACGGCGCCGGTGGCGTCGGCTACCTGCTCAAGGACCGGGTCTTCAACGCGGACCAGTTCATCGACGCGGTGCGGCGGGTCGCCGCCGGCGGCACCGCGATGGACCCGGAGGTGATCGCGAAGCTGGTCGCCCGCCGCACGACTCCGCTGCAGCGGCTGACCGAGCGGGAGAACGACGTCCTCGCGCTGATGGCCGAAGGCCGGTCCAACGCGGCGATCGCGCAGCAGCTGGTGGTCAGCGAAGGTGCGGTGAGCAAGCACATCGCGAGCATCTTCGGCAAGCTCGACCTGACCACCTCGGAGGACACCAACCGCCGGGTCCTGGCCGTCCTGGAGTACCTCAAGCCGTGAGCGCGCGCGGTCGCGCCGCGGGCTCCGGGGCTTTCCGGTCCGGGCGGGTGCCGAGCAGGCAGGCCGCGGCGCCGAGGGCGATGCCGAGCAGGACGGGGAGCGTCGGGGTCTCGCCGAGCAGCGGCCAGGCCAGCAGTGCCGCGCCCGGCGGCACGGCGCTGAACAGGGAACTCGCCCGGCTCGCCCCGCCTACGGCGACCGCCCGCAGGTAGCAGGTGGTGCCGAGCACCGAGCCCGCCAGCACCAGCCACACCAGCACCGCGGTCGCCTGCGCCCAGTGCACGTCCTGACCGTGCTCGAAGAGCGCGAGCACGCCGACGGCGACAGCCGCTGCCGCCGACTGCACCGCCCCACCCGCTCGCGGGTCGATCGGACCGCAGAACCGCTGCTGGTAGAGCCCGCCCGCGGAGAATCCCAGGAGGCCGATCAGGGCGAGCAGGATTCCCGGGTTCGGGGTGCCTTCGGCGAGCACCTGGCCGCCGAGGGTGATGACCACGGCGAGCACTCCGAGGACGAGCCCCGCCACGCGGGCCCGGCTCAACCGCTCCCGCAGCAGCACGGCGGCGAGCGCCGCGGTGAGCACCGGGTTCATGGCGATCACCAGCGCGGTCACCGAAGCCGGGACGCCGATGCTCATCGCTCCGTAGCAGCCGCCGAACTGCGCACCGTAGGTGAGGAACCCGGAGACGGCCGTGTGCCCCAGCCGCCTGCCGCGCGGCCAGGCGGCGCGGGAGACCTTCGCGATCACCGCGAGCAGCGCGGCGGCCGCTGTCAGGCGCACGGTGGTCAGCAGGAACGGGGGAGCGGCGGCGACGCCGAGCTTCCCGGTGGGGAATCCGCTGGCCCAGATGAACACGATCGGCGCTGCCAGCGACAGCGGGATGCTCTTCATGATCCCAGGTTCGCCCTGGTCCGGGGCTTGCGTCCAACGATGATAAGTGATCGCGATCGATCGCATTTGCTGATCGGTTATGGTGTCGGCATGAGCGCTGTGCTGGACGTGGTCGCGTTGCGGAGCCTGGTCGCGGTGGCCGACTGCGGCGGGTTCCACCGCGCCGCCACCGCGCTGTCGCTGACGCAGTCCGCGGTCAGCCAGCACGTGCGCAAGCTGGAACGGGTGGTGGACCGGAAGCTGGTGACGCGGGAAGGGCGGCAGGCGCGGTTCACCGCGGCGGGCGAACTGCTGCTGGCCGAGGCCCGGCGCATCCTCGAAGTGCACGACTCGGCCCTGCGCAGGCTCGGCGCCGAAGAGCCCCGCACGCTCGTCTTCGGCTCCACCGAGCACGCGGCCGACCGGTTGCTCCCGGAACTGGCCACCCGGCTCCGCGCGGCCTTCCCGTCGTGGGAGGTGCGGTTCCGGCTCGACCGCACGGCCCGGCTGGCGGACGCGGTCGACCGCGGCAGCATCGACATCGCGCTGCTGATCGACTACTTCGACGGCGGCCGCAACCGCGAAGCCGGGCAGTTCGAGCTGGAGTGGTTCGCCGCGCCGGACTGGGAGCCGCCGGCTCCCGACGAACCGCTCCCGATGGTCGTCTTCGACGAGCCGTGCGTGACGCGGCGGCTCGCGGTCGGAGCGGTGACCGGGCTCGGCAGGCATCCGGACCTGGTGTGCGAGGCGGCCGACCTGGCCGGAGTGCTCGCGGCGGTGCGATCGGGGCTCGGGGTGGCGCTGCTGCCCTCGGTGAAGCCGCGGCTGGAGGGCCTGGTGGTGCGCGAGGACCTGCCGCGCCTCGGACCGGCCCCGCTGCGCGTCCGGGCCCGCCCTGGCCTGGACGAACCGGTCGCCCGGCAGGCCGCCGAAGCGGTCCGAGAGGTGCTCAGGGCCCACACCTGACGCTCCGCTTCCGCTTGCCCCGTGAGCGTTTTGAGGGGCTATACCGCCCCAAAGTGCTCACGGTTCACCACCAGCGGAAACGGAGCCGTGGAAGCGGTTTCGCGCGAAACCAGCGGGTCGCGTGGGACCAGCCGGGCGGTTTCGCGCGAAATCGGCGGGCGGCCCGGCCGGGAGTCCGCGGCCGGGCCGTCGCGCGGTCAGGCGGGGAGGTGCACTCGGCGGTGCAAGCGTTCGCCGATGTCCGTCGCCGCGTTGTCCAGCAGCTTGTGCGCCAGTTCGAACAGCGCGCGGGCGATCGCGATCTCGTCGCCGATCTGCGGTACCTCCGGGTCGTCCGGGTGGCGTCGCGCGGTTCCGTGGCCGTGCAGCGCCTGACCGGACGGCGTGGTGAAGCCGACGTCGGCGGTGGTCTTCGCGCCGGCCTCCACTACCTGCAGGTTCAACGTGATGGTGTGGGTCTCGTTCATGGTCGCCTCCTGGTCCCGGTCAGCCCGCTGGCGCAGGCCCTTCAGGTCGCCGTAGCCCCAGCATGCGCGTGCTCCCCGCACTGCGAAAGGCCGAAGTTCATCCATCCGGAGTACCCGTCGAGGAAGGGGACGACACGGTTCCGGATGGAGCCGCGATCCGCCGCGTCCGGACTTCGCGGTTCCGGTCGGCACCGCGGTTCCGGAGGCCGGGCGCCGCTGTCGTCAGGTGATCGGCGTCACCGGATTTCGCCGGGTGGCATCGGAAAGGTGCCCGGTTCGTCCACGGTGGACGGTCGGGGTGGGTGCGCCCGGTGTGCCGGGTGACGTGTTGAGCGCCGCAGGCGGTGTTCGGCTATCTGATTCCGGCCGCATTCATGGCAGGATTGTCGCCAACCGCGCTCTGGCGGACGCCGCACTGCGGGTGACCGGCGGCCACGGGCCGTGCTGGTGGCGCCGTGCGGTCAGGCCGGTGATCGTGAGCCACGACGAGGTGGCCGACCACACACTTCGAGTGCCAGGCCGACGCGCCGGGGCGAAGCACGACATGGACAACGGACATGACACTCCTTGTGTCAACCGGAGTCCTGCACAACCGCACCTCAGGGGACCGTGATGCAACCCAGCCACAAGAAACCGCGACACGCGAGTTCGATCCCGGACGCAACCACCACTGAAAATCGCGGAGAGGCGGAACAGGGAGAGGCGGGCAGGGGAGAGGCGGGCTGCATGACCAAGCACCTTGAGCACCACTACTTCGCAGGTCTGGACCTCACCGGGAAGCGGGTGGTGGTCGTCGGCGCGGGCACCGTCGCGCAGCGCCGGGTGCCACGGCTGATCAACTCCGGTGCGCGGGTGGAGGTCATCGCGCCGGAGGCGACGCCGGCGGTCGAGGCGATGGCAGCCGCGGGCGAGCTGACCTGGCACCGGCGTCCCTACGCCGCCGGTGACCTGGAGGGCGCTTGGTACGCGGTGGCGTGCGCGACCGGCAGCGAGGTGAACGCGGCGGTCGCGGCGGAGGCCGAGGAGCGCCGCGTCTTCTGCGTGCGGGCCGACGACGCCTCCCGGGGAACCGCGGTCACCCCGGCGGTCGCGCAGCACGGCGGACTGCTGCTCGGCGTCCTGGCGGGTGGGGAGCACCGGCGCTCGGCCGCGGTGCGCGACGCGCTCGTGGAGGCGCTGCGGACCGGCGTGGTCGACGAGAGCTCCGAGCCGCCCGCGGCCGGTGTGGCGCTGGTCGGCGGCGGCCCGGGCGATCCGGACTTGATCACCGTTCGCGGCCGCCAGCTCCTGGGCCGCGCGGACGTGGTGATCACCGATCGGCTGGCGCCGCGCGAGCTGCTCGAAGAGCTCGGCCCGCACGTGGAGGTGGTGGACGCCTCGAAGATCCCCTACGGGCGCGCGGCGAACCAGGACGTCATCAACTCCCTGCTGATCGAGCACGCCAAGGCGGGCAAGTTCGTGGTGCGGCTCAAGGGCGGCGACCCGTACCTGTTCGGACGCGGTTTCGAGGAGCTGCTGGCCTGCGTCGAAGCGGGCGTCGCCGTGACCGCGGTTCCCGGGATCACCAGCGCTTTCGCGGCCCCGTCGGCGGCCGACGTGCCGGTGACGCACCGCGGTGTCGCGCACGAGGTCGTGGTGGTGTCCGGTCACGTCGGCCCGCACGACGAGCAGTCGCTCGTGGACTGGCCCGCGCTGGGGCGGTTGCGCGGAACCATCGTGCTGATGATGGGCGTCAAGCGGATCGCGGAGTTCGCGGCGGTCCTGACCGAGCACGGCCGCGATCCCAAGACCGCGGTCGCGGTGGTCCAGGAAGGCACCACGCGCAACCAGAAGACGCTCCGCACGACGCTGGGCGAGGTCGCGGAGGCGATCCGCGAAGCAGGCATCAAGCCGCCGGCGACCATCGTCATCGGCCCGGTCGCCGACCTGGCACCCGAATCGCGCCGGTAGTTCCCTTCCGCGCCGCGCGGGCGCTGGATGCCCGCGCGGCGCGAGCGAGCTACGGCTTCGCCTGGACCCGGTCGAGCGCCGGAGGCGCGAGCGGCGCCTGCGCGCGCAGGTATCCGGCCAGCGCGTCGGGGCCGGAGTAAGCCGTCCGATGCTGGTCGCGGGCGTTGAACAGGGCGGTGAACCCCGGGACAGCACGCTGGGGCACGAAGTCCTTGGACAGCGTCGCGACTCGGTAGGTGGCGTTGGGCTTGAGCGGCTTGCCGTTGATGCGGACCTGCCCGAAGGCGATGCGCTCGCCGACAGGTGCCGCGGGGTCGTAGCGGTACTCGACGTTGCTCGAGACCGCCAGCGGCTGGAAGGTGGTGGAGCCGTCGTCGGCCCGCTGCCACTGGCTCTCCAGCAGCTGGGCGAGGTCGCGGCCGGACAGCTCACCGCTCGTCAGCGCTGCCCCGAAGCCGCCGCGCTCGTGGATCACACCGAACATCAGCTCTCCGAACAGCACCCGGCCGGGAGCGTCGGCGGGGTTGCCGGCGGTCGGGGCGTGGTTGACGTCGCGCAGCAGCGTGTTCGGCATCACGATCCCGACGTCGGCGCCGCCGTCCTGCTGCGCTGCCCACCGGAACGCGTCGGCGGTGGCGTTGCCGAGGCTCGACTCCTCCGCGTCGGCGGACGTGCGGGTGAGGTCACCGGCGATGTCGGTGACGGGTTCGTTCTGGCGCTGTTCCAAGCGGTCGCGCCAGTACCGGGCCATCCGGAGGACCTCGGGGTCCGGGGTCACGGTGCGGGTGTTGGCGTGGTTGGTGGAGGTGGTCCGGTCGCGCAGGACGTCACCGGTCTCAGGGTCCAGCTGCAGGTTGATCTCGCTGATGAGGCGGCCGTGGTTGGCGGCCTCGACGACCGGGCGGGGGTTGCCCGCCGGGTCGGGCAGCATGCAGTTGCCGAGGGCGTGCCAGTGCCCGGTGATGATGGCGTCCACGGCGGGCGAGATCTGCTCGTTCATCTCGATCATCGGCCCGGAGGGGTTCGTGCAGTCGTTGTAGAAGTCGCCGGCCTGCGAGAACCCCTCGTGGACGGTGGCGACGACGGCCTGCACGCCTTGGGACTGCAGCTCGGCGGCGTACCGGTTGATCGCCGCGACTTCCGGCTCGAAGCGCAGCTGGTCGGACGGCCAGTACGAGAGCCCCTCGTCGGGAGTGCCGCTCGTGGTCGCGTGGATGAAGCCCACGGGCAGCGTTCCGCCGCGCCCGTCGTCGACCTGCTCGACGTGGTACGGCTTCGCGATCAGCTCGCCGGTGGCGCCGTCGACGACGTTCGCGGAGTAGTAGTCGAAGTCGGCTCCGGTGAACTTCTCGCCGGTGGAGTCGGTGAAGCAGAGGTCGCCGTCGGGGCGGCCCTCGCACGTGCCGTCGACCATGTGGCGCAGGTAGTCGAGGTCGCGGTCCAGCTCGTGGTTGCCGATCGTCGAGAACCGCAGGCCGATGTGGTTGAGGTACTCGATCGTCGGCTCGTTCCAGAAGTGCGCGGTCTCGCCGGGCCAGCCGGAGAAGTCGTCGCCGGCCGAGAACAGGATCGAGTTCGCCTCGGGCAGAGCGGCCTGGTCGCGGAGCCGGTCCAGGTGGGCTGCCAGGTAGGCGCCGCCGCCGACGGTCTGGGGCGCATCACCGGCGTGGGCGCCCGGCACCGTCGTGGTGTAGTCGCCGAAGTAGCCGTGGAAGTCGGTGATGGACAGCAGCTGCACCGGGACGGGGCCGGTCGCCGAGCCATCCGCCACGGCGGGCGGCGCCGAAGCCAGGACGAGGCCTGCGGAGATCGCGGTGACCAGTCGGCGCCGTCGAGGACGGCTGCTCCGCGAGCGGGCGTTGGACATGGGGCTACGGCTCCTTGGAAGAGGTGAGTGGCCGCTGAGGACTCGCCATGCCTGCATCCGAGCAACGTGACACCGGGCAACGGCCGATGTGAGTGTTGTTCCGAGATGCGAACACCGGGTGACGCACGAGCGACCGGAGCCGGAAATCCTCCCCCGCCTCGCGCGCGGACTTCCGCGCACGGAAGGGAATCCGAGAAGCGCGCTGCACGAGCCCTGGGGTTTTCGTGCAGCGCGCGAGGTTCAGCGCTGGGGACCGTCCTCCAGGTCGCCCTCGGTCTGCAGGTAGACCTCTTGGAGGGCCTGCAGGGTGTTCGGGTCCGGCTCCTGCCACATCTCGCGGTTGGCCGCTTCCAGCAGGCGCTCGGTGATGCCGTGCAGCGCCCACGGGTTGGACTCGGTGAGGAACTTCTGGTTCTCCTCGTCCAGCACGTAGGTCTCGGCAAGCTTCTCGTACATCCAGTCGGCCACCACGCCGGTCGTCGCGTCGTAGCCGAACAGGTAGTCCACCGTCGCCGCGAGCTCGAAGGCGCCCTTGTAGCCGTGCCTGCGCATCGCCGCCAGCCACCGCGGGTTGACCACGCGGGCCCGGAACACCCGCGAGGTCTCCTCGGTCAGCGACCGGGTGCGGATGGAGTCCGGGCGGGTGCTGTCGCCGATGTAGGCCGCCGGGGCCTTGCCGGTCAGCGCGCGGACCGTGGCGATCATGCCGCCGTGGTACTGGAAGTAGTCGTCGGAGTCGGCGATGTCGTGCTCGCGGGTGTCGGTGTTCTTCGCCGCCACCGAGATCCGCTTGTAGGCGCTCTCCATGTCCGCGCGGGCCGGTGCGCCGTCGAGTTCGCGGCCGTAGGCGAAACCGCCCCACACCGCATACACCTCGGCCAGGTCGGCGTCGTCGCGCCAGTTCCGGCTGTCGATGAGCGGCAGGATACCGGCGCCGTACGCGCCCGGCTTGGAGCCGAAGATCCGCATGGTGGCGCGGCGTTCGTCGCCGTGCTCGGCGAGATCGGCCCGCGCGTGCGCGCGCACGAAGTTCTGCTCGTCCGGCTCGTCGAGGGCCGCGACCAGCCGCACGGCGTCGTCGAGCAGGGCGACCACGTGCGGGAAGGCGTCCCGGAAGAAGCCGCTGATGCGGACCGTGACGTCGATGCGCGGGCGGGCCAGCTCGTCGAGCGGGATCACCTCCAGCCCGTTGACGCGCCGCGAGGCCTCGTCCCAGGTCGGCCGGACGCCCAGCAGCGCCAGCACCTCGGCGATGTCGTCACCGGAGGTGCGCATCGCGCTGGTGCCCCAGACCGACAGCCCGACCGACCGCGGCCACTCGCCGGTGTCGGCGCGGTAGCGGTCGAGCAGGGATTCCGCGATCGCCCAACCGGTTTCCCACGCCAGGCGGCTGGGCACCGCCTTCGGGTCCACGGAGTAGAAGTTGCGTCCGGTGGGCAGCACGTTGACCAGCCCGCGCAGCGGCGATCCGCTCGGACCGGCGGGCACGTAACCGCCTTCGAGGGCGTGCAGCGTCGCGCTCATCTCGTCGGTGGTGGCCGCGAGCCGCGGCACCACCTCGGTCGCGGCGAACTCCAGCACCGCCACGACGGCGTCGCTGTCCTCGCCGAGGACCTCCCGGCACACCGCCGGAACGGCCGCGACCTCCCAGCCGCGGTCCTCCATGCCCTGGACCAGGGCGTGCGCCCGGGTCTCGACGTCGTCGACCTGCTCGCGGGCCGCGCTGCCGTCCTCGGTGAGCCCGAGCGCTTCGCGCAGGCCGGGCAGCGCGGCGCTCTGCCCGCTCCACATCTGCCGGGCCCGCAGCATCGCGAGCACCAGGTTGACCCTGGCCTCGCCGGTCGGCGCGTCGCCGAGCACGTGCAGGCCGTCGCGGATCTGGGCGTCCTTGACCTCGCACAGCCAGCCGTCGACGTGCAGCAGCATGTCGTCGAACTCCGCGTCGTGCGGCCGCTCGTCCAGCCCGAGGTCGTGGTCCAGCTTGGCCGCCTGCATCAGCGTCCAGATCTGGCTGCGGATCGCGGGCAGCTTCGCCGGGTCCATCGCGGAGATGTTGGCGTGCTCGTCCAGCAGCTGCTCCAGCCGCGCGATGTCGCCGTAGCTCTCCGCGCGGGCCATCGGCGGCACCAGGTGGTCGACCAGGGTGGCGTGCACCCGGCGCTTGGCCTGCGTGCCCTCGCCGGGGTCGTTGACCAGGAACGGGTAGATCAGCGGCAGGTCGGCCAGCGCCGCGTCCGGGGCGCAGGAGGCGGACATGCCCGCGGTCTTGCCCGGGAGCCATTCGAGGTTGCCGTGCTTGCCCAGGTGCACCATGGCGTGCGCGCCGAACTCGTCGATCAGCCACCGGTAGGCCGCCAGGTAGTGGTGGCTCGGCGGCAGGTCCGGGTCGTGGTAGATCGCGATCGGGTTCTCGCCGAAACCGCGCGGCGGCTGCACCATCAGCACGACGTTGCCCGCGCGGATCGCGGCGAGCACGATCTCGCCGTCCGGGTCCTGCGAGCGGTCCACGAACAGCTCGCCGGGTGGTGCTCCCCAGTGCTCCTCGATCGAGCCGCGCAGGTCGTCGGGCAGCGTCGCGAACCACTCCGCGTACCGGCGGGCCGGGATGCGGACCGGGTTGCCGCTCAGCTGCTCCTCGGACAGCCAGTCGCGGTCCTGGCCACCGGCGGCGATCAGCGCGTGGATCAGCGCGTCGCCGTCCTGCCCGGCGACACCGGGCAGCGCGTCGGGGCCGTCCACCGGGCCGATGTCGTAGCCCTGCTCGCGCAGCGCCCGCAGCAGGCGGACCGCGCTGACCGGGGTGTCGAGGCCGACCGCGTTGCCGATCCGGGAGTGCTTGGTCGGGTAGGCCGACAGCATCAGCGCCAGGCGCTTGTCCTGCGGCGGAACGTGCCGGAGCCGGCCGTGCCGGACCGCGATGCCCGCGACGCGGGCCGCCCGCTCGGGGTCGGCGACGTAGACCGGCAGCCCTTCGGCGTCGTTCTCCTTGAACGAGAACGGCACGGTGATCAGCCTGCCGTCGAACTCCGGCACCGCCACCTGCGTGGCCATGTCCAGCGGGGACAGGCCTTCGTCGTTGTCCTCCCACGCGGCGCGGCTGCTGGTCAGGCACAGCCCCTGCAGGATCGGGATGTCGAGCTCGGCGAGCGCGCCGACGTCCCAGGCCTCGTCGTCGCCACCGGCCGAAGCGGTGGCGGGCTTGGTGCCACCCGCGGCCAGCACGGTGACGACCAGCGCGTCGGCCTTGCCCAACTGCTCGATCAGCTGCGGGTCCGGCGTGCGCAGCGAGGCGCAGAACAGCGGCAGGGCCTGCCCGCCAGCGTCCTCGATCGCATCGCACAGCGCGTGCGCGAAGGCGGTGTTGCCCGCCATGTGGTGCGCGCGGTAGTAGAGCACCGCCACGGTCGGGCCTTCGGTGCGCCGCGGCGTGCGCTCCAGCACGCCCCAGGTGGGGGTCTCCGCGGGCGGCTCGAAGCCGTGACCGGTGAGCAGGATCGTGTCGGAGAGGAATCGCTGCAGCTGGGCGAGGTTGTCCGGGCCGCCGTGCGCGAGGTAGCGGTGCGCTTCGGCGCACACGCCCGCCGGGACGGTCGAGCACTCCATCAGCTCGGCGTCCGGAGCCTGCTCACCGCCGAGCACGACCACCGGCCGCGGTCCGGCCAGCAGCGCGTCCAAGCCCTCTTCCCAAGCCCGGCGGCCGCCGAGCAGCCGCACCACGACGAGGTCGACGTCCTCCAGCAGCGGCGGCAGGTCGTCCACGCCGAGCCGGGCCGGGTTGCCGAGCCGGAACCCGGCACCGGCGGCGCGGGCGCTGAGCAGGTCGGTGTCCGATGTGGACAGCAGCAGGATCATGCGGGTCGCTCCTCGGAACGGCGACCGGCGTCGCT
Source organism: Saccharopolyspora antimicrobica (assembly GCF_003635025.1). Taxonomy (GTDB): domain Bacteria; phylum Actinomycetota; class Actinomycetes; order Mycobacteriales; family Pseudonocardiaceae; genus Saccharopolyspora; species Saccharopolyspora antimicrobica. Next base: position 4,378,700 of record NZ_RBXX01000002.1, read on the forward strand.
GGACCAGGGCGCGCGTGCGCAGCGCATGACGGCACCTCTCTCGGGGTCCTCGCCCCGGTTGGCAGGTCGCGGCGACCGGAGTCTCCTGGCTCCCGGATCAGCGCTCACTCCGCCTTCCCGTCCGATGTGGACAGTGGCGTCCTGGAGTTCGCTCCCCGGTGACAGTGGCGGGACCGCGCCGGATTCGCACCGGCTTCCTCCACACGTCGCCGCTGGGTGTTGCGACCACTCTCCGCAACGAGGCGATCTTACGTCAAGACGCGCGGCCATGATGCGCGTCGCACCCGGCTGGGTTTGCGTCCGCAACTACCCCGGTCCGTAGTATCAGCCGGGTGTTGCGAGGAGCCAGACCGGAGCGGGACGGGTGTCCCGGCGCGTTGCGGGTGCACGAGGCCGCCGACGGCGGATTGGCCCGCATCCGCGTCCCAGGCGGGTCTCTCACCCCGGCCCAGGTCCGCGCGCTCGCCGAGTCCGCGGCGCTGGGCGACGGCGGTCTGGAACTCACTTCCCGGGCGAACGTGCAGGTCCGAGGCCTGCCGACTGGAGCGGAGCGGGAACTGGCCGCGCGGCTGCGCGAAGCCGGGCTGCTGCCCTCGGCGACGCACGAGCGGGTCCGCAACATCATCGGCTCGCCCTCCGCGGACGGCCGCGAGCTGATCGACGTGCGGGCGGTGGCGGCCGAGCTCGACGAGGCGCTCTGCGCCGATCCGGCGCTGGCCGGGCTGCCGGGACGGTTCCTGTTCGCGGTCGACGACGGCAGCGGGGACGTCAGCTCGCTCGGTGCCGATGTCGGGCTGCGCGCGCTGTCCGCGGACACCGCGGCGCTGCTGCTCGCCGACGTGGACTCCGGAATCCGGACACCACTGTGGCAGGCCGCCGGAGCCGCCATCGCCGCGGCGGAGGCGTTCCTGGCGGAGAAGGCGGCGCAGGGTTGCTCGGCGTGGCGGCTGGCCGAACTCGACGGCGGCGCACGGCGAATCGCCGAGCGGCTGGGAGGGGCTGCCGCGGCCTCTCCGGTGTCCGCGGTGCCGCCCACGCATGCGCAGGTCGGGCGCGTCCTCCGGCCCGACGGGACGGTCTCCGCGGTGGCCGGAGCGCCACTGGGCCGGTTGACGCCGGAGCAGGTGGATATCATCACCGCCGCGTCCGAGGCCGCGGGCGAGCTGCGCCTGACGCCGTGGCGGACCGTCGTCCTGCCCGGCGTGCGACCGGACGAAGCCGATCGGTGGTTGCCGGAGCTCGGCGCTCGCGGACTGCTCGTGGATCCCGCTTCGGACGGGGTCGGCGTGACGACGTGCGCCGGTCGTCCCGGGTGCGCGAAGTCGCTGGCCGACGTCCGGGAGGACGCCCGGCGCGCGGCACCGGCCGGTGCCCTGCCGGTGCACTGGTCGGGATGCGGGCGGCGCTGCGGCCGACCGCCGGGACGCGTCGTGGAAGTGCTGGCCACCGGTGCCGGCTACGAGGTCGGTCTCGACGGAGCGACGTGGACCTCGGCGGTCGATGTGGACCAGGTATCCGCCGCGCTCGGCGCGGCACGGAGGAATGTGTGAACGAGAACGACGCTGCCCGCTACCGCGGGGTGCCCGAATACGTCCGGGAAGGCGCGGAGATCTACCGCCGCTCCTTCGCCACGATCCGCGCGGAAGCCCGGCTGGACGGCCTGCCGCCGGAGGTCGCCGGGGTGGCGGTGCGGATGATCCACGCCTGCGGCATGGTCGACCTGGTCGACGACCTCGCGTTCTCCCCGGACGTGGTGATCGACGCGCGCGAGGCGCTGCACCGCGGTGCGCCGATCCTGTGCGACGCCGCGATGGTCGCCGCCGGAGTGACCCGGCGGCGCCTGCCCGCGGACAACCCGGTGATCTGCACCCTGTCCGACGAGCAGGTGCCATCGCTGGCCCGCGAGCTGGGCACGACGCGCAGCGCGGCGGCCCTGGAGCTGTGGCGCGACCGGCTGGCCGGCTCCGTGGTCGCGATCGGCAACGCGCCGACGGCGCTGTTCCGGCTGCTGGAGATGATCGAGGACGGCGCCCCGAAGCCCGCCGCGGTGCTGGGCCTGCCCGTCGGCTTCATCGGCGCCGCGGAGTCGAAGGACGCGCTGGCCGAGCACCCGAGCGGCTTGGAGCACCTGGTGGTGCGCGGTCGCCGCGGCGGCAGCGCCATGGCGGTTGCCGCCATCAACGCGATCGCGAGCGAGGAAGAGTGAGCAGCAACGGCACGCTTTACGGCGTGGGCCTCGGTCCCGGCGACCCGGAACTGGTGACGGTCAAGGCCGCCCGGCTGATCGAGCGCGCCGAGGTGATCGCCTACCACAGCGCCCGCCACGGCAGGAGCATCGCGCGATCCATCGCCGAGCCCTACCTGCGGCAGGGGCAGATCGAGGAACCCCTGGTCTACCCGGTGACCACCGAGACCACCGACCACCCGGGCGGTTACCAGGGCGCCATCGACGAGTTCTACGCGGACTGCGCGGCCAGGCTCGCCGCGCACCTGTCCGCGGGCCGGGACGTCGTCCTGCTCGCCGAGGGCGACCCGCTCTTCTACGGCTCCTACATGCACATGCACAAGCGGTTGTCCGGGCGCTTCCGGGCCGAGGTGATCCCCGGCATCACCTCGATCAGCGGTGCTTCGGCGGCGTTGGGACGGCCGCTGGCCGAGCGCGACGAGACCTTCACCGTGCTGCCGGGCACGCTCCCGCCGGACGTCCTCGCGGAGCGGCTCGCCGCCACCGACGCGGCGGCGGTGCTCAAGCTGGGCCGCACCTTCGACGGCGTGCGAGATGCGTTCGAGAAGGCGGGCCGCCTCGACGAGGCCTGGTACGTCGAGCGCGCCACCACCGACCGGCAGCGCCACCTGCCGCTGGCCGACGTCGACCCGGACACCGTCCCGTACTTCTCCCTCGCCCTGCTCCCCGGCCCGGCCAACGCCGCAGGAGCTGCGTCGATTTCGGACGTTCACCGCGCGGAAGGCGCAGGCCGGGGCGAGGTCGTGGTGGTCGGACTCGGGCCCGGTGGGCGCGAGTGGGTGACGCCGGAAGTGCATGCGGCGCTCGCCGAGGCCGACGACCTGGTCGGTTACACCACGTATCTCGCGCGGGTTCCGGACAACCCGCGGCAGCGCAAGCACGCGTCGGACAACCGCGTCGAGGCCGAGCGGGCGGAGTTCGCGCTGGAGCTGGCGCGGCGCGGCTCGAAGGTCGCCGTGGTCTCGTCCGGGGATCCGGGGGTGTTCGCGATGGCCAGCGCGGTGCTGGAGGTCGCGGCGGAGCGCTCGGACGTGCCGGTGCGGGTGCTGCCCGGGATGACCGCGGCGCAGGCGGTGGCCAGCCGCGTCGGCGCGCCGCTGGGGCACGACTTCTGCGTGCTGTCGCTGTCCGACCGGCTCAAGCCGTGGGAGGTGATCGTCGAGCGCCTGCGGGCCGCCGCGGCGGCCGACCTGGCGATGGCGATCTACAACCCCGCCTCGCGCAGCAGGACCTGGCAGGTCGCGGCTGCGCGGGACGCCGTCCTGGAGCACCGGTCGCCGGACACGCCGGTGGTCATCGGGCGGGACGTCGGCGGCCCGGAGGAGAGCATCAAGACGGTGCGGCTCGCCGACCTGGATCAGTCCGATGTGGACATGCGATGCCTGCTGCTGATCGGGTCCTCGACCACGCGGATCACCGCGGGCGCAGACGGCCGCGAGGTCGTTTTCACGCCGAGGCGCTACCCGGCGTGATCGTGCGGCACGGCATCGAGCCAGGCCACGGCCTGCTCGACGGTCCCGGCCGACGGAACGTCGGGCCGGGGCGGGCGCTGCACCATCACCACCGGCAGCCCCAGTTCGCGGGCCGCGGTGAGCTTCGCGCTGGTCATCGAACCGCCGCTGTTCTTGCTGACCAGCACCTCGATGCGGTGCTCCCGCAGCAGCGCGAGCTCGTCGTGGACGGTGAACGGCCCGCGCGCGAGCAACACCATCGTGCGCGGGGGCAGCGGTGGTTCCGGCGGATCGACGGTCCGGACGAGGAACCGGAGGTCGAGCCCGGCGAAGTGGGCGAGGCCCTGCCTTCCGGTGGTGAGGAAGATCCGTTCGCCCAGCTCCGGCAGCAGCGCGGCGGCAGCGGCCATCGAAGGCACCGGCCGCCAGTCGTCGCCGCTCTCCGGTACCCAGGCGGGGCGGCGCAGCACCAGCAGCGGGCATCCCGCGCGCTGCGCCGCTGCCACGGCGTTGTCGCTGATCGTCCGGGCGAACGGGTGGGTGGCGTCCACGACCGCGTGGACGCGCTCGCGCCGGAGCCAGTCGGCCAGCCCGTCCGGTCCGCCGAACCCGCCGACGCGCACGTCGCCGGGTGGCAGCTGCGGCTCCCGTACCCGGCCGGCCAGCGACGATGTCACGTGCAGGTCGGGCCGCTCGTGGAGCCGTCCGGCGAGCGCTCGGGCTTCGCCGGTGCCGCCGAGGATGAGCACGCGCATGTGGCGCATTCTTCCACTGCGGCTTCTCTGCTCCTTTTGCGTGGCGGTGCGGGCGGCGGAACCTCAGACGCCGCCTGGACTCCGGGATCCCGGTCCAATCCACGGCGAACGGGACTGGCCTCGCCAAGAGCCCAGTCTGGGCGGGCACAACCTGAGAACCCGCGGTGGTGCAAGCTGCGAGGGTGGGTTGTGCGCCTGCTTCCGCGGTCCAGTCACGTCGGTCGTCGCGGCTGCGGTAGGCGGCCAGGATATGAAAGGCCCAGTGAGGGTTGTGAGTGCTTCGGGGTGCTGCGGCGCCCCGAAACGCTCACGGGAGTACTAGTCCGGAGACGGCGATGAGCGGACGCGCGGAGGGATCGGGCCTCCGGTACGGCTGGACGACGGGGGCCTGCGCCACGGCGTCCACGGCCGCCGCCTACACAGCCCTGCTGACCGGGACGTTCCCGGACCCGGTCGAGATCGTGCTGCCGAAGGGCCACCGGCCGGCCTTCGCGCTCGCCCGCGAGCGGCTGGGCGACGGTTTCGCGACGGCAGGCGTGGTCAAGGACGCCGGCGACGATCCCGACGTGACGCACGGAGCGCTCGTGTCGGTGACGGTCCGGCCGGCCGAACCCGGGGCGGGAGTGCTCTTCCGCGCCGGTGACGGGGTCGGCACCGTCACCAAGCCGGGGCTGCCGCTGCCGGTCGGCGAACCGGCGATCAACCCCGTGCCGCGGCAGCTGATGCGCGAGGTCGTCGAGCGGGTCGCCGCGCAGCACGGCGGCAGCGGCGACGTCATCGTCGAAGTGTCCGTCGACGGCGGCGCGGAACTGGCCCGGCGCACCTGGAACCCGCGGCTGGGAATCCTGGGTGGACTGTCCATTCTGGGCACCACGGGTGTCGTCGTGCCGTACTCCTGCTCGGCGTGGATCGACAGCATCCGGCGCGGCGTCGACGTGGCGCGCGCGGCGGGGCTCGAGCACGTCGCGGGCTGCACCGGCAGCACATCGGAGAAGGTCGCCGCCCAGCTCCACGACCTGCCCGGCGAAGCGCTGCTGGACATGGGGGACTTTGCCGGTGCGGTGCTGAAGTACCTGCGCAGGCACCCGGTCCCGCGGCTCACGGTGGCCGGTGGCATCGGCAAGATCTCCAAGCTCGCTGACGGCCACCTCGACCTGCACTCCAAGCGCTCCCAGGTCGACTTCGCCCGGCTCGCCACCATCGTCGGCGAAGCGGGCGGCACCCCCGACCTGGTCACCAGAATCACCGGGGCCAACACGGCCCTCGAAGCACTGCACCTCTGCACCGACGCGAACATCCCGCTCGGCTACCTCATCGCGAACCGTGCCCAGCAGTTCTGCCTCGAAACCCTCCGCGGCGCACCCATCGAGGTGGACGTGGTGGTCATCGACCGCGCGGGCACCATCGTCGGCCGCGCCCCGGCCTGACCCGCCCGCACCCACCACGGAACCCAGGACGACGCAATTTCAATGGAAATCACGCCTTCGATTTCAATGGAAATTGCGCACCGTCGGTGTGTCGGACACCGACACGCCGACGGCGCGCCGGGATTTGCGCGATTTCAATGGAAATCAGAGGTCTGATTTCCATTGAAATCGCGGAGGTCGTCCACAGGTGTCGACGTGTCGTGACCCTGGTACGGCTGCCGGGGACGAGGACTCGGTGAGGTCAGTCCCGGCAGCGGTTGGCGGAGTAGAGGTGGCTGTCCGGGAACTCCGATGCCGTCAGGACCTCGCCCACCACGACGACGGCCGTCCGGACGATGCCCGCCGCCCGCACCTGCGCCGCGATGTCGGAAAGCGTTGCGCGGAGGACGATTTCGTCCGCGCGGCTCGCGTTGGCCACCACGGCCACCGGGCAGTCCGCGCCGTAGTTGGGCAGGAGCTCCTCGACGAGCTCCTCGATCCGGTTGACCGCGAGGTGCAGGACCATCGTCGCGCGGCTCCGGCCCAGCGTGGCCAGGTTCTCGTGCTCCGGCATGGGCGTCGCGCGCGCGGACGTGCGGGTGAGCACCACGGTCTGGCCGACGCCGGGAACGGTGAACTCGCGGTTCAGCGCGGCCGCCGCGGCGGCGAACGCCGGGACGCCGGGCACCACCTCGTAGGGGATCCCGGCGGCGTCCAGGCGGCGCATCTGCTCGGCGACAGCGCTGAACACCGACGGGTCACCGGAGTGCAGCCGCGCCACGTCGAGTCCGGCAGCGTGCGCGGCCAGCATCTCGGCGAGGATGTCGTCCAGGGTCAGCTTCGCGGTGTCCACGAGCTTTGCCTCCGGAGGGCAGTGCTCGAGCAGCTCGGTCGGCACCAGGCTGCCCGCGTACAGGCACACCGGCGAGGCGGCGATGACATCGCGTCCCCGCACGGTGATCAGGTCGGCGGCACCCGGCCCGGCGCCCACGAAACGAACTGTCATCGCTTGTCCACCACCCACTGCGTCACCGGCATCGCGGGCCGCCAGCCGGTGAAACCACCGATCGGCGCCGCGCGCTCCACCGAGATCCGGACCAGTTCGCCGCCGATGCGGCGGTACCAGTCGGCCACCAACGTCTCCAATTCCAACGTGACCGCGTTGACGACCAGGCGCCCGCCCGGGCGCAACGCGGCCCAGCACGACTCCAGCGCACCCGGTGCGGTTCCGCCGCCGCCGACGAAGATCGCGTCCGGCGTGTTCAGCCCGTCCAGCGCTTGCGGCACCGCTCCGGTGATCACCTGGATTCCGGGAACGCCCAGCGCTTTCGCGTTCGCGGTGATGCGCTGAGCCCGGTCCTCGCGGTGCTCGATCGCGATCGCCCGGCAGGACGGATCGCTGCGCATCCACTCGATCGCGATGCTACCGGCCCCCGCACCGACGTCCCACAACAACTGCCCGGGGCACGGAGCCAGCCGGGCGAGCGTGATCGCCCGCACGTCGCGCTTGGTGAGCTGACCGTCGTGCTCGAAGGCGTCGTCCGGCAGACCCGGCGTGATGGGCAGGGTTCTCGCGCCGGGAGCGGCGTGGCACTCGATCGCGATCACGTTCAGCGGGCCCGCGGAGTGCTCCCAGCTGTCGGCGGTGGAGGTGGTGCGCTGCTCACGTTCGCTGCCGAGCTCCGAGAGCACGGTCATGCTGCTGGGCCCGAAACCGCGCTCCCGCAGCAGCGCGGCGACGGCGTCTGGAGTGCCTCCGTCGGAGCTGAGGACCAGCAGCCGGTTTCCGGGCTGAACGCGGGTGTGCAGCAGCTCGACCGGCCTGCCGACCAGGCTCACGACCGCGGTTTCCTGCACCGGCCAGCCCATTCGCGCGCAGGCCAGCGACAGCGACGACGGGTGCGCGACGATCCGCACCCGGTCCGGCCCGAGGAGTTTCACCAGGGTGGCGCCGATCCCGTAGAACATCGGATCGCCGCTGGCCAGCACGCAGATCGACCGGCCGGCGTGCTCGGTGAGCAGACCGGGCAGCGCCGGGAGCAGCGGCGTCGGCCAGGCCACCCGCTGCCCGGTCGCCCCGGGAACCAGATCGAGCTGGCGCGAGCTGCCGAACAGCACCTCGGCGGAGTTCACGACGTTCTGGGCGTGCTGGGACAGGCCCGCCGCGCCGTCGGCGCCGATGCCGACGACGTGGACCGGTTCCGGCTCTTCCTGGTGGACGCTCACCGCACCACCTCACCACGCCGGAGCTCAGACGTTGCCGAGGACCTTCGTCACGGAGATCTCGATCACCACGCGGGACGGGTTCGGGCGGGGCTTCTTGTAGCGCTGCTCGTACCGGTGCTCGGCATCGGCCACCACCTCCGGTTCATCGCGCACCACGGCGGTTCCCTGCAGGGTCGACCACCGCCGCCCGTCGACCTGGCAGACCGCGACCTGCGCGCCACCGGGTCCGGCGGCGCGGATCTGCCGCACCTTGTACGACGTGCCGGAGGAGATCACCCGCGCGGTCGCCGTCGCCACGTCGAGCGTCACCCCGACCGGAACCACGTGCGGTGTGCCGTCGAGGCGCACCGTCGTCAACGTGCTCAGGTGGCGTTCCTGCCAGAACTGCAGGAATTCCTCGCTCGAGTTCTCCAGCCGTCGGCCCACCGGTGCCTCCTCCGATCCGTCACGCCTGCCGGGCGCCACCGCGGTTGCCGCGCCGGGCGCCGCGCCCGGACGGTGCCTGTCCGCGGCGGTTGCCGTTGTCCGAGCGCCGACCGTCGTCGTGGCCGCGCTCGGTGGGACGCCGCCGCCGGTTGGGCTCGTTGGCCGTGCCCTCCGGTCGCTTGGCGTTGCGCGGGTTCGCGCCGCGGCTGCGCGGGGTGTCGCGCTGCTTCGGGGCGGCGAGCGAGACACCGCTGGGCTCGCGGGCGCCGGTGACGCGGGCCAGTTCCGCGTCTTCGGGCCGGACGGTCGTGGTCTTGGCCTTCACACCGGCCTGCGCGGCCATGGTGCGGAACGCTTCCCGCTGGTCGTCGGTGACCAGGGTGACCACCGTGCCCGTCGCGCCCGCGCGGGCCGTGCGACCGGCGCGGTGCAGGTAGTCCTTGGGATCGGCCGGGGGCTCGACGTGCACGACGAGGCTCACGTCGTCCACGTGGATCCCGCGGGCCGCGACGTTGGTGGCCACCAGCGTCGAGGTCTCACCGCTGCGGAACTCCTCGAGGATGCGCGTCCGGGCGTTCTGCGCCTTGCCGCCGTGCAGCGCACCTGCGGGAACTCCGGCCGCTCGCAGCTTCTTGGCCATCCGGTCGGCGTGGTGCTTGGTGCGCACGAACATGATCGTGCGGCCCTCGCGAGCACCGATGCGCGCGAGCACGGCCTGCTTGTCGGTCGCGGACACCAGGAACTGGTGGTGCTCCATGCTGTCGACGCTGGCCGCGGGCGGCGCGAGCGAGTGCACCACCGGCTCGGTCATGTACCGGTCGACGAGCTTGTCGACGTCGCCGTCCAGGGTGGCGGAGAACAGCAGCCGCTGACCGTCCGCCGGGACCAGGTCGAGAAGTTCGCGGACCTGCGGCAGGAAGCCCATGTCGGCCATCTGGTCGGCCTCGTCGAGCGCGGTGCGCTCCACTTCGGACAGCACGCAGGTGCCCTGCCGGACGTGGTCGGCGAGCCGGCCCGGCGTCGCGACCAGGACGTCCACGCCGCGCCGCAGCGTGTCCACCTGGCGGTTGAACGAGGTGCCGCCGACGACCTCGCGGACGTAGAGCCCGAGGGCCTTGGCCAGCGGCTTCAGCGAATCGGTCACCTGGGTGGCCAGTTCGCGGGTCGGCACCAGCACGAGGCCGCGCGGGTGCATCGGCCGGGCGTTGCCCTGCTGCATCGCCAGCAGCGGCAGGCCGAAGGCCAGCGTCTTGCCGGAACCGGTCTGGCCGCGCCCGAGCACGTCCCGGCCGGTCAGCGCGTCGGGGATGGTGGCGGCCTGGATCGGGAAGGCCTCGGACATCCCGTTGTCGGCCAGCGCGCGCACCAGCCGGGCGGGCAGCCCGAGGTCGGCGAACGGCGCCGGGTCGACGGCGGTCACGCCGACCTCGTCGAACAGGCTGCGCTTCTTCGGCTGCTGCTGCGGCTTGCCGCCCTGCGGCCGGCGGCGGCGCGGCCGGCGGGGCGAGCGTGCGGGCGTGGTGGACGAGCTTGAAGGCACGAAGAACTCCCGGAAGTGGCACGTCGCGGGGAGGCTTCGCGGATGTCCGCGGGCGATCACGAGGACGAGCCCGGCGCGTCGGCGCCGATAGGTGGTCAAAGGGTGTCGCAGCGGACACTGGCCGGTGATCCCGGCTCTGCTGCTTCGAGTCTAACTGATCGGCCCGGCTGCCGTAGTCAGGCGTCCGGGCCGATCAGCGGTTGCTCACCAGCGCAGATTTCCTGCTGTGGCAAGGCGTTCGGCGAGCAGGTCGGGATCGGTGCGGGCCTCGTCGGCGCCGCGTGAGCGGAACCACCCGGCGATGTTGTGTGCGTCACGTCGCAGGTAGTCCAGGCCGAGCGGGTTGGCCGCCAGGTCGACCGCCTGCGGCAGGTCGATCAGCACCAGCCGCCCGTCGTGCACCAGCACGTTGTAGGCGGACAGGTCGCCGTGGGTGAAGCCGTGCTCGGCCAGCGCGACGAGGGCTTCGACCAGTTGCGACCACAGCTCGTCGAGCTCGTCGGCGTCGGGCCGCAACGCGGCCAGCCGCGGCGCGGCCGTGCCGTCCGGGGTGCCGATGAACTCCAGCAGCACCTCGGTCCCGACGCGCTGCACCGGGTACGGCACCGGAGCACCGGCCTGCCACAGCGCGGACAGCACGCTGAACTCCGCCACCGCCCACTGCTGGGCGATCATGCCGCGCCCGAACGAGGTGCGGTGCTCGATCGCCCGCATCTCGCGGGACTTGCGCAGCCGCCTGCCCTCCAGGTAGCCGGCGTCGCGGTGGAACATCCGGTGATCGGTGTCGCGGTACCGCTTGGCGGCCAGCAGGCAGGAGTCGCCGCCGGGCACCGCGCGCCGCAGCAGGTGGACGTCGGCCTCCTTGCCGGTCTTGAGCACGCCCAGCTCGTGGTCGAGCGCGGCCAGCTCGGTCACCAGCCAGGACGGGTGCGGCTGCGGGCCGCGATCCCCGGTGTCCCAGGTGGACCAGCGGTCGGCGCCCCCGGGCAGCGGCTGCGGCTCGGGTTCGTCGCGCAGCGCGGCGAGCCGGTCGCGTTCCTCCTCGGTGAGCCGGCCGCGCCGGACCGGTTCGTCGTCGAAGCGCTGCCGCTTGGCGGATTTCGGCTTGCGCGCCTTGGACTTCTTGACGTTGCGGAAGAGATCGTGGTCGTACTGCTCGTACGAGGACAACTCGAGTGCTCCTTCAGGGCGGAGACCTCCGCCCGAGCACCGAGCTCAGCGCAACCGTGGCGGAGGAGAAAAAGTTCGGATCCCTCGGTGCGCGACAGCAGCGCGCACAACCGTCACAACGGCGACCATGACGAACCTCCCTTCCTCGCGGTGTGTTCCAGCGCGGAACAAGCTTGGCCGAACCTCGCCAGCGCTGACAACTGGTTTTTGACCTGCGGTTTCGCGGTGAGGGATCAGGCGTGCACGACGACGCAGAGCTTGCGGTCGGCCTCGCGCTCGACCCGCAGGCCGGCGGTGCGGGCCACGTCGAGGACGTCGTCGACCGACTCCGGCTCGTCCGGCGACTGGGCGAGCGCCCGCGCCAGCTTTCCCTTGTGCGCCTTGTTGTGGTGGCTGACGACCTTGCGCTTGCCCGCCGCGTCCTCCGACAGCACGCGGACGTCGACGGCACCCGGAACCCTCGCCAGCGCGGCGTAAGCACCGGAGCGGAGGTCGACGACGAGGTCGTCGGCAGCGGCCAGCACGGGCTCCAGCACCGGTCGCCACACGCTGCGCAACGTGCCCGTGCCGGGGAGCGCACTGCCCCCGGAAAGCCGGTAGGCGGGAATCGCGTCCGTGCCGCGCACCAGGCCGAACAGCGCCGACGCCACCGCCAGCCGCGAATCGGCCTGCTTGCGCTCGACCGCGGACAGCGACTGCAGGTCGAGGGCGTCGTAGAGCACACCGGTGTAGCGCTCCAGCGCCGGAGCGGTGGGCGAGTCCCACAGCTCGGCGTTGCGCTGGACCTCCTCGACCTGCCGCTCGGACAACCCCAGCGCGGTCAGGCTCGCGGGCACATTATCGGCCAAAGTGGACAGTGCATCGGCGAGCCGCCGCCTGGTGTCGTTCAGCTCCGGGTGCGAGAGCCCGCCCAGGTCCAGCGGCGCACCGCGACCACCAGCCGACTTGGTCTCCGAAGGAGGAAGCAGAACCAACACGCCACCAGGGTAAGCGTTCGTGACGAACGGCCTGGTCCGCGCCCCGGGTGTGCGACGAGTCACGCAATTTCCATTGAAATCTCATGTCCAACTTCAATGGAAATTGCGTCCTGAAGCGCCGACTCGACCCTCGCGATGACTTGATCGAAGCCGTTCCGGAGCTGATCGTTGGTCACGACGATGACGATCCACCCGAGGTGGGCGAGCCGGTTCCGCCGAGCCTCATCGCGTTTGATCTGAGCCGGGTCCGCGTGCCACCCTCCGTCGTACTCCACCGCGACCCGCGCAGCCTCGAACGCGAGGTCGACGCGAGCGACGAAGTCTTCGCCGTCGAAGATTTCCACCTGCGGGGTCGGGTGCAAGCCGCGGAGCGCGAGTTCGACGCGCATGATCGACTCCGGTACCGATTCCGCGCGGCCGTCGAGGTGGTCGAGCCGCATACGTGCTCGGCTGATGCCGTGGTCCCTTCGGCCGACGAGGAACCCCGCTATCTCGTCGACCGTGATCGCACCTGCGTGCAGCAGCGCGTCGCAGTACCCCACCGCGTGGGAGATCGACCGCTGTCTGAGGAGGTCGAGGGCTATGCGCGGGAACTCCGCCACCCTGATTCCACGCCACGGTGAGTGCTCGAAGTCGAATGTCCGTGCCGTGGTGCAGCGGAGCCCGCTGCGGCGGAGCATTCCGTCCTCGCGTGCCACGATCACCTCTACCGGGGCTCCGAAGTCCGCCAGCGGGACACCGCGCAGTGTGGCCGCTGACCGTCCGGTGATGACGGATCCCCGAGGCAGCGTCAGGGCTGCTGCGGCGCATTTGAGCTCGTGCGTCAGTGGGGTGTCGCCAGTGGTGTAAACGCCGTGCAGGATCCTGCGGAACTCGCTGCTCCGCAGGTGCGAGTCCTTGAACCCGGCCTCAATGGCCTCGGCTCGGAGGAAGACGTTGTAGGGCTTGGGCTCGATCTCGAGAGGGAGAGTTGTAGGAGTCACGTACATACAGAGGTGCGGAACCCTGGAACAGATACACCTCGGCGCAAATCCGTGGACGAGTTCAGCTGTTAGTGGAGGACGTCCGCAATTTCAATGGAAATTTGACGTGTGATTTCCATTGAAATTGCGCAACATCCGACGTGCCGTCGGCGTGTCGGGTGCCCGACGCGCCGACGGGGTGCAATTTCAATGGAAATCGGGGATCTGATTTCCATTGAAATTGCGGGGTGCGTCAGGTGGGGCTGAGGGTGCGGCCGGTCACCGGGAGGGCTTCGAGGCCGTGGATGATCGAGGTCGGGCGGCGGGTTGCCGCTCCTGCCCGGTGGAGGTGGGGGAGGCGCGTCGCCAGGGCGCGGAAGGCGACTTCGGCTTCCATGCGGGCCAGCGGCGCTCCGAGGCAGTAGTGGATGCCCGAGGAGAAGGCCAGGTGGTCGGCGCGGTCCGGGCGGTTGATGTCGAACCGCTCCGGGTCCGGGTGCACCGCCGGGTCGCGGCCCGCCGAGGCGAGCAGGGCCAGCACCGGGGTGTCCACGGCCAGCCGGCGGCCGGCCAGCTCCACCGGTTCGTGCGCGATGCGCATGGTCATCTGCACCGGCGGGTCCCAGCGCAGCGTTTCCTCGACCACCGCGGGCGCCAGGTCCGGGTCCGCGCGCAGCTGAGCCCACTGGTCCGGGTTCCGCAGCAGCGCGAGGGCGCCGTTGCCGATCAGGTTCACCGTCGTCTCGAAGCCCGCCACCAGCAGCAGGTCGCACAGCTGCACCAGTTCGGTGCCGGTGATCTTGTCCTCGTCGAGCGCCGCGACGAGGTCGCTGACGACGTCGTTGCCGGGATCGGCCCGCCGCTGCTCGATGAGCCGGTCGAAGATCCCGTCGAGCTCGGCGAACGACTCGCGCATCTGCCGCAGGTGGCGGGCCGAGCGGATCCCGTCCAACGAGCCGGCCAGCACCCTGCCGTGGTGCGCCAGCCGTTCGGCGTCCAGCGGCGGCAGACCCAGCAGCTCGCAGATCACCCGGATGGGCAGCGGCCCGGCGAAGTCGCGGATCAGGTCGAACTCGCCGCGCACCCCGTCGAGCAGCTCATCGGCGATCTGCTCGATGCGCTCCCGGTAGGTCTCCAGGCGGCGGGGCCGGAAGGCCGGGGCGGCGAGCTTGCGCAGCCGCGAGTGCTCCGGCGGGTCCAGCTCCAGCAGCGAGAGCTGCAGCTCCACGGCCGCCGCGGTCGGATCGCCGTAGGAGCCGTCGCTGGTGCGCACGCCGAACCGGCGGTCGCGCAGGATCTCGTCGCACAGCTGGTGCGTCGTCGCGACCAGCGTGCCCAGCTTGCTGCGCACCAGCGGCCCGCGCTCCCGCAGCTGCCGGTAGACCGGGTAGGGGTTGTCCCGCCACGGCGCGTGCAGCAGGCGTGCGACGAGATCACCGCGCTTGGCGAAGTACCAGGTCAGCGCGCCTTGCGCGACCAACCGGGCGCTGAGACCGAGCTCGGCGAACCGGCTCTGGCCGTCGCGGGCTTGCGAAGTGGACATCGAACCCCCTCGGCGATGCGTGCCTGACATCGAGGGAACCGCAGGACGAGCGACCCGACAATGGGCCGATCGGCTCAGTGCTCGGAGCCCACGCAGAACTCGTTGCCCTCGGGGTCGGCCAGCACCGTCCACGTCAAGCCGTACGTCGTGTTCTCGGCCAGTTCGGTGGCTCCGAGATCGACGAGCCTGCGCACCTCCGCCTTCCGGTCGGTGGTGTTGAGGTCGACGTGGGCGCGGTTCTTCCCGGCGCGCGGCTCGGGCACCCGCTGCAATCCGATCCGGACACCGCCCTCGCGGTTCGGCTCGAGCATCACGAACTCGTCGGATTCGAAGGCCACCGAGGTGTCCAGGGCCTGCGTCCAGAACTCCGCGAGGGTCCGGGGCGATGCGCAGTCGATGGTCACCATGACGATGTCGAGGTTCATGGCCGCACGCTAGCGGCGGCCACCGACACCGGCCCGCCGAGCGGTAATCCGCTGGTGGTGACCCCGGGGGGACTCGCTACCCTGCCGGTGACGAATAAGCCCGGACGAGGAGCCAGTAGCCGTGATCACGAGGATGTCGACGTTGTTCCTGCGTACCCTGCGCGAGGATCCGGCCGACGCCGAGGTGCCGAGCCACAAGCTGCTCGTCCGCGCCGGCTACGTCCGCCGCATCGCACCGGGCATCTACTCCTGGCTGCCCCTCGGGCTGCGGGTGCTGCGCAAGGTCGAGGAGATCGTGCGCGAGGAGATGAACGGCATCGGCGCGCAGGAGATCCACTTCCCGGCGCTGCTGCCCAAGGAGCCCTACGAGAACACCGGCCGCTGGACCGAGTACGGCCCGCTGCTGTTCCGCCTGAAGGACCGCAAGGGCGCCGACTACCTGCTCGGCCCCACCCACGAGGAGCTGTTCACGCTCACCGTCAAGGGCGAGTACAGCTCCTACAAGGACTACCCGGTCATGCTCTACCAGATCCAGACCAAGTACCGGGACGAGGAGCGGCCCCGCGCGGGCATCCTCCGCGGGCGCGAGTTCGTCATGAAGGACTCCTACTCCTTCGACATCGACGACGAGGGCCTGTCCACCTCCTACCAGCTGCACCGCGACGCCTACGTGCGGATCTTCGACCGGGTCGGGCTGCGCTACGTGATCGTGTCGGCGACCTCCGGCGCGATGGGCGGCTCGGCGTCCGAGGAGTTCCTGGCCGAGAGCCCGACCGGCGAGGACACCTTCGTGCGCAGCACCGGGTCGGACTACGCCGCCAACGTCGAGGCCGTGATCACCCCGGCGCCGCCCGCCGAGCCGATCGAGGGCAAGCCCGCCGCCGAGGTCCACCACACGCCGAGCACGCCGACCATCGAGACCCTGGTCGACTTCCTCAACGCCAACACCGACCGCAAGTTCACCGCGGCCGACACCCTCAAGAACGTGCTGGTCAAGACCCGCCGACCCGGCGCGGAGGAGTGGGAGCTGCTGGCCATCGGGCTGCCCGGCGACCGCGAGGTCGACATGAAGCGGCTCGAGGCGTCGCTGGAGCCCGCCGAGGTGGCGCTGCTGGAGGAGTCCGACTTCACCGCCAACCCGTTCCTGGTCAAGGGCTACATCGGCCCGAAGGCGCTGCAGGGCAACGGGGTCCGCTACCTGGTCGACCCGCGGGTGGTCACCGGCACCGCGTGGGTCACCGGCGCGGACAAGACCGACCACCACGTGCTGGACCTGGTGTGCGGCCGGGACTTCACGCCGGACGGCACCATCGAGGCCGCCGAGGTCCGCGAGGGCGACCCGTCGCCCGACGGCCAGGGCACCCTGGTCGCCGCGCGCGGCATCGAGATCGGCCACATCTTCCAGCTCGGCCGCAAGTACGCCGACGCGTTCGGGCTGGACGCGCTGGGCCAGGACGGCAAGCCGAAGCGGATCACCATGGGCTCCTACGGCGTCGGCGTGTCCCGCCTGGTCGCCGCGATCGCCGAGCAGAGCCACGACGAGCAGGGCCTGGTCTGGCCGCGCGAGGTGGCGCCCGCCGACGTGCACGTGGTCATCGCGGGCAAGGACGACAGCGTCCGGGAGCGCGGCGAGGCCATCGCCGCCGAGCTCGACGCGGCCGGCGTGCAGGTCGTCCTGGACGACCGGACGGTGTCGCCGGGCGTGAAGTTCGCCGACTCCGAGCTGCTGGGCGTGCCGACGATCCTGGTGGTCGGCAAGGGCCTGACCCGCGGTGTCGTCGAGGTCCGCGACCGGCGCTCCGGCGACCGCGCGGAGATCGAGGCCGACAACGCGGTCGAGCACGTCATCAACGCCGTGCGCGGCTGACGCTCTTCACCTCGCGAAGCCCCCGGAGACCGGTTCTCCGGGGGCTTCGCGCTGCCGGACGTGGACGTCGAGCGGGACGGCGAGCAGCCGGCTCGGGGCGAGCCCGAACATCGCGTGGAACACCGAGCTGAAGTGCGACGGGCTCGCGAAACCGGCGGCGGCCGCGGCCCGGGTCAGGTCGGCCCCGTCGGCGATGTGCGCGGCGGCGACGAGCATCCGCGCCCACAGCCGGAATCGGCGCAGCGTCGTCCCGGTGTCCCGCTTGAACAGCCGGAGGAAGTGCGCGGGCGAGAGGTGGACGGCGGCGGCCAGGCGCGCGGCGGAGAGATCCGGCTCCGCGCTCAGCATCGCGACCGCGGCCGTGATGCGCTCATCCCGCCGCACCACGGCGTCGCCGGTCGCGCGCTCCACCCACCGCTGCAGGCCACCGGGCTCGCTCAGCGACCCGGCCAGCTCCGCCAGCTCCCGCTCGTGCCGGTGTCCGGTGCGGATCCCCTCACCCGGCCGCACGACCGCCAGGCAGGCCCGCTCCTGCGGTGATCCCGGTTCGAGGAAGTAGCAGGCCAGGCGGCCGGTCGGGGTGATCTGGCAGGTCAGCCGCGGCGGGATGAAGACGCTGCGGTGGTGCGCGACGCTGCCGCCGACCGCCACGCGCAGCGGCTCGTCGATGCCGATCGCCAGGCAGGACGCCGCTCCGGTGTGCTCGTCGAGCCGCAGCGTCGGTCCGCAGTAGAGCGCTTCGCCCGGCAGCAGCCACACCGCGCCGCGCTCAGCAGAGCACGTTTTTGGAAGCGCCCCGGCCACCGGCTCCCGCATCGTTGTCGGCGATCTCATTGGGAGGGACGAAGTGGACGCAGCATTCCTGGTCATCGTGACCACCTTCTTCGCCGGACTGGGCCTGTTCGGGCTGATCGCCCCGGCCGCGCTGCTGCAGCCGTTCGCGATCGACGTCGGCGCGCCGGAAAGCCGCTCCGAGGTGCGCGCCGTCTACGGCGGTTTCGGCATCGCGATCGCCGCCGTGCTGGTGGTGGCCGTGCTGGACATCGCCGACATGCGCCGCGGCATCGCGATCACCGTCGCCGCGGCGCTGCTCGGGATGGCCGCGGGGCGGGTGGTCTCCAGGCTCGCCGACCGCCGCACCCGGTTCTACCCGGTCTGGTTCTACTTCTGGGTCGAACTCGTCGGCGCCGGGATGCTGGTGGCCGCCGCCTGGTGAGGCTCAGGACAGGGCGGTGAGCACGGCACCGGTGTCGGACAGGTCCGGCAGGACGGCGTGGGCGCCGGCGGCGCGGAGCTCGGCTTCGGTGCTGCTGCCGGTGGCCACGCCGACCGCCACGGCGCCGAAGCGCAGCGCGCCCGCGACGTCGTGCGGGGTGTCGCCCACGACCACCACCGAGTCAGCGGCGATCGCCGCGCCCGCCCGGTCCGCGGCCTTGGCTACGGAGTCCGCGATCAGGTCGTGCCGGTGCACCGAACCTGCGCCGAAACCGCCGATCTCGAAGTCGACGTGGTGGTGCATGTCGAAGGACTCGAGCTTGTGGAAGGCCACCTCCGGGAGGTTCCCGGTCACCAGGGTCTGCACGAACTCCGGTTCCAGCGACAGCGCCTCCAGCGCCTGGGCGGCCCCGGGCAGCGCGCTCCCGCGCTGTGCCAGCTCGTCGCGGGTTTCGGCGACGGCACTGGTCAGCGCGGTGAACATAGCCGCGATCGTGGTCTCGTCGGCGGCGACGCCGTGGTTCTCCAGGACGTCGGTGGTGATCGCCAGTTCGGTGCGCCCGGCGGTGTCGGGCATCTGCTGCAGCGTGCGGCCGGTGACCGCCGCCAGCGCTCGCCGGTACCAGCGGGGGCCGAAGCCCCGGGCGTCGATGAGGGTCAGGTCGATGTCCCACAGCACGAGTCGCGTCACGAATCCATCGTGCCAGCCGCGCTCAGGACGTCAGTTCGCGGCGAGCCGTTTCGGGAACGACGGCCATGCCGACGACGGTCAGCGCCAGGCAGCAGACCAGCAGGACCACCACCGGCGTCGGCGACTGCGTGGCCCGCAGCAGCGCGGTACCCGCCAGCGGCGCCGCCGCACCGGCCAGCACCGTTGCCGCCTGGTAGCCCAGCGAGACACCGGAATACCGCACCGAGGTGCCGAATAGCTCGGCGTAGAAAGCGGATTGCGCACCGGTCAACGTCCCGTGCAGCAGCAGACCGATCGCCACGGCCAGGAACACAAGCACCGATTGGTGACTGGCGACCAGCGGGAAGAACACGAGTGTCCACAGTGCACACGCCAGCGCCGCGCCGATCGCCACCGGGCGGCGACCCAGCCGGTCCGACAGCGCGCCGCCGGCCAGCATCGCCAGCGCCTGCACCAGAGATCCGACGGTGACCGCGGCGGTCGTGATCGCGGTCGGCAGCCCGATGCTGCCCGCGTAGACCAGCAGGAAGATGGTGAACACGTAGAACGCCGCGTTCTCGCCGACGCGCGCGGCGAAGGCCGCGAACACCTCGCGCGGATACCGCCGCAACGCCTCCAGCACCGGTGCCCGCGCCTCGCGGCGCTGGTCGGCGACGGCCTGGAACAGCGGCGACTCGGCGACCTGCAGCCGGACCCACAGGCCGACCACGACCAGCAGGATCGAAGCCAGGAACGGGATCCGCCAGCCCCACGCGGAGTACTGCGCGGCCGTGGTGCTCGCGGCGACGGCCGCGAGGGAGGCGGTGGCCAGCAGGTTGCCCAGCGGTCCGCCGGTCTGCGGCCACGCCGTCCAGAACCCGCGCCGCTCCCGGGGCCCGTGCTCGGCCACCAGCAGGACAGCACCGCCGAACTCGCCACCGAGCGCGAAGCCCTGCACCAGCCGCAGCGCCGTCAGCAGCAGCGGCGCGGCGATCCCGATCTGCTCGTAGCCCGGCAGCAGACCGATCAGCACCGACGCCGAACCCATCAGCACCAGGCTGATCACCAGCAGCCGCTTGCGCCCGACCCGGTCGCCGAAGTGCCCGAACACCAGCCCGCCCAGCGGCCGGGCGGCGAACCCGACGGCGTAGGTCACCAGAGCCAGCAGCACGCCCAGCAGGCCATCGGTGCGCGGGAAGAAGACCGGCCCGAACACGGTCGCCGCCGCCGCGCCGTAGAGGAAGAAGTCGTAGAACTCGACCGTCGTCCCGACCACGCCCGCGGACACCACGCGGCCGAGCCGCCGCCCGCTCACCCCTGTTGTCACCACGAACGCAAAGAATGCGCGCGCGCACACGCCCCGCGCAAGATCTTGCTCCGCACCACCCGAACCGGTGCAGGCGCCCTGAACGCCCCCTCGCGGGGCAGTGAGCACACCGCCACCTGCGGAACGGGCGTCCGCGTCGCGCGGGGTCAGCCGGGGAGGAAGGAGAGGCGGACTCGGCGGACCGGGTTGTCCACGTTGGTGTCCACCAGGCACACCGACTGCCAGGTGCCCAGCGCCATCCGGCCGCCCAGCACCGGGATCGAGGCGTACGGCGGGACGATCGCGGGCAGCACGTGGTCGCGGCCGTGCCCGCGCGAGCCGTGCCGGTGCTGCCAGCGGTCGTCCTTGGGCAGCAGTTCGCGCAGCGCCGCGAGCAGGTCGTCGTCGCTGCCCGCGCCGGTCTCGATGATCGCCAGGCCCGCGGTCGCGTGCGGCACCCAGACGTTGAGCAGGCCGTCGCCGGCCGACACCGAGCGCAGGAACCGCTCGCACTCGTCGCCCAGGTCGTGGACGACCTCGACGGACCCGGTGCGGACCTCGATCTCCTCGCTGCGCATGGCCCCCACGGTATTACGCTCCCGCTCCCGTCGTCAGCGCACGGCTGCGCACTCGCGGGGCGCGAACCGTTCCGGAACGGGTGGGTCCGGTGCGAGGATGCGGAGATGCGAGAGGCATTCGGCGCCGAGTTCGACGTCCCGGACGGCTACCTCAACACCGCCAGCATCGGCATCCCGCCCGCCGCGGTGGCCCGCGCGGTCGCGGAGTCGGTGCGCCGGTGGGGGAGCGGGCTGGACGGGCCCGGTGACTTCGAGCCCGCCGTGGCCGCCGCCCGCGCCGCCTTCGCCCGGCTGATCGGGACCACCGCGGACCGGGTGGCCATCGGCGCCACCGCGTCGCAGCTCATCGGGCTCGTCGCGGCGAGCCTGCCGGACGGCGCGCGGGTGCTGGTCGCCGAGGGCGACTTCACCAGCGTGCTCTTCCCGTTCGCCGCGCAGCAGGACCGCGGCGTGCAGGTGACCGCGGTGCCGCTGGAGGAGATCACCGCGCGCGCCGCCGATCACGACGTGGTCGCGGTCAGCGTGGTGCAGTCCAGCGACGGCCGCATCGTCGACCTGGACGCGCTGCGGAAGATCGCCGGGACGGGCTCGACGCGAGTGCTGCTCGACGCCACGCAGGCCGTCGGCTGGATGCCGCTGCAGCTCGGCTGGGCGGACTGGGTGGTCAGCGCGGCGTACAAGTGGCTCATGTCGCCGCGCGGGACGGCCTGGCTCGCGATCCACCCCGATGCGCCGGAGCTCCGCCCCAGCAGCGCCAACTGGTACGCGACGGAGGACCCGTGGACGTCGACTTACGGACTGCCCCTGCGACTGGCGGGCGACGCCCGCGCGCTCGACCTCTCGCCCACCTGGTTCTCCCAGGTCGGCGCGGCCGTGGCGCTGGACTGGCTGGCCGGGCTGGACATGGCGGCGGTGGCCGCGCACTGCACCGGCCTGGCCGACGAGTTCCTGGCCGCGCTGGGCCTGCCACCGGCCGGTTCGCCGATCGTCTCGGTGCAGGTACCGGACGCTGTGGCGAAGCTCACCGAAGCCGGGGTCGCCTGCGCCGCGCGAGCCGGTCGCGCACGCCTGGCGTTCCACCTGTACAACACCCGGGCGGACGTCGAGCTGGCCGCTCGGGCGCTGGGAGGAACGTCCGGGGTGTCCGTCTCGTAATCCGCAACCGCTACCGTAGGTCTCCGTGCCCGACCGAAGAGGTGCACCCGAAGACATGACGGGTGAACAAGCCGACACGCAGCGCGAAACCGCTCCGCTCCGCCGCGACAACTCGCGGATACAGCCGGATCGGGCACCGGTCGACCCCGGACCCGGGCAGAGCACCCGGCCGGTCTTCCCGCCCCCGCAGCGCCCGGCGCAGCAGCCGACCAACCCGCCGACGCAGCAGCAGGCCAACCCGCCGGTGCAGCAGCAGGCCAACCCGCCGGTGCATCCGCAGACGAACCCGCCGGTAAAGCAGCCGACGAATCCGCCGGTGCACCCGCAGACGAACCCGCCCGGGTACCAGCAGGCGAACCAGTTGCCGCCGCAGCCGGTCAACCCGCCGGTGCGCCCGACGACCAACCCGGGGACCAGCAGGCAGCCGATGCCCGAGCCGCCGCCGTCGTCGCGGAGCAAGATCACGCCGATGGGCTGGGCCCTGCGCGGCGCCGGACTGTTCGCCATCTCGGTGGTGTCCGGGCTGATCTGGCTGGCGGTGAAACCGGACGCGCCAGAGCCGGAGGAGACGCCGCCGCTGGCGACGAAGTACGACTTCCAGCCGATCCGCCGCGAAGAGGGATTCCTCGGCTGCCAGAACGTCTCGGACTACAAGATCCAGGAGTTCTTCAAGAACGAGGAGTGCGAGCACCTCACCCGCGCCCTCTACAACACCACCCTGCCGGACGGCTCCCGCGTGCTGACCTCGGTCGTCACCGTGCTGATGCCGAACTCGGACAGCGCGCAGCGCCTCGACGACCTGACCACGAAGGACGGCACGGGCAACATCCGGGACCTGGTCGACGACGGCAGCGAGGGAACCAAGGACCTGCCCAAGCTCGCCGACAAGGCCTACGCCTCGGACCGCCAGGAGCACCTCGTGGTGATCGGCGACTCCGCGTACTACGACAAGAAGACGACGAACAAGGACCCGATCCTGCTCGACGTCTCGAAAGAAGCTCTCAAGCTCGGCTGGCCGCAGGACAAGGGCTGACCGGGATCAGGCTTGACCGGGGAAGGCCTGGGCCGCGGGCTGCTGGCCGACGGTGAGCCGCCACCGGGTGGCGCGGGTCGCCGAGGTGGTCAGCCCGTCCAGCGCGGTGCCGCGCAACCCGGGGTCGGCGGTGTTCTCCAGCACCGACCGCCAGCCGACCTGGCAGTCGCCTTCGGCCTTGATCAGCAGGCCGATCGCGGAGTCCTGGTCGCTCACCCGCTCGCCCACGTCGTAAGCGGGCTGCGCCGACGGCGGGATCTGCCCCGCGCCGCGGATGACCTTCTCCGCCGTGTCGCGCAGCCTGCGGTGCTGCTCCTGCGCGTCGTCGATCGCGCTGCGCACGCGGTTCTCGCCGACGTAGGCGCTGGCCAGGCCGTAGACCCACAGCGCAGCGTGCTCCGCGCTGAGCGCGCTGCGCAGCGCCGTGCCCTCCGCGTCCGAGAGTTCGGTCACCTCAGCACCTCCAGCAGACTCGCGCAGCTCGCCGAGATCGATCCCACCAGCCCCGCCCGGTAGTCCGGCAGCGCGGGCACGAGGCCCGCCGCCTGGTCCCGGGCCCTGTTCAGCGCCTCGACCAGCGCCTCCGACGCCGCGCTCGCCGATCCCGGTGCCTGCTGCGGCGGTGCGTCCGGCACCGACGGCGGGTCCTCGGGGTCGCGCGGGCTGACGCGGTCGATCTCCTGCTGCAGGGCGCCCGCGTGCGTGTTGCGCGCCGTGGCGATCTCGTTGGCGACGTCGGCCAGCTTCGCGTGCGACTGCGCCACCGCTTCGGCCAAGCGGGCGTCGGACTTCGCCGCGTTCGCCAGCGCCAGCAGCTGGTCCGGCTCGTCGGGCGCGGAGCTGCACGCGGTGCTCAGCGCGGCCACGACCGGGGTCGCGGCGATCAACCGCAGCACGCTTCGCCTGCCCAGCACCGACCGGGCTCGCGAGGGGGATTCCACGTCGACCTATCCTGCCAGGCGACCAGGTCGACCGGCGTCCGGGCACCGACCGGGGCCTGATCCACTCGGTCCCGGCACGATCCGCCGATCGTAGGGATCCCACGGCGCGCTCGGGTGCCGAGGGACGCGATACCCTGGGCGACCGCGACCGGCACGTGCAGCACTGGTCGCCGACCCCGCGCGCGCCGTCCGGCGCCGCGCCACCGCCAGGTCTGAACAGACCGCGATCGAAACTTGGGAGTGCCAACGTGTCCAGCCCGCCGCGTGGTGAGATCACCGCGCAGCTGGAGCCCGTCGTAGCCGAGGCCGTGGCTCGGACGGGCTTCGACCTGGAGGAGCTCGGCGTGCAGCAGGCCGGCCGCCGCCGCCTGGTCAAGGTCGTCATCGACTCCGACGAAGGAGTCGGGCTCGACGACATCTCCGAGATCAGCCGGGAGGTGTCGAAGGTGCTGGACGAGCACGAGCACGTCCTGGCCGGCTCCTACACGCTCGAAGTCACCTCGCCGGGCGTGGACCGGCCGCTCACCCGGCCCCGGCACTGGCGCCGGGCGCGCTACCGCCTGGTCAAGATCCGCCTGGCCGGCGGCGAGCAGCTGGTGGCCCGCGCCGGGGAAGCCGATGATGACGGTGTCACCGTGCTGGCCGGCGGTGAACTGCGCAGGCTGTCCTACCGCGACGTGGAGCGCGCGGTGGTCGAGGTGGAATTCCAGCAGCCACCGGCGGAGGATCTGGTCAAGCTGGAGCGGGCTGCGGGCGGCGTCTCCCAGGCGGGAGACGACCGGGAAGACACGGAGGAGTCGAGGTGAACGTCGACATCGCGGCGTTGCGTGCGATCGAGCGCGACAAGGACATCCCGTTCGAGACGGTCCTTGAAGCGATCGAATCGGCACTGCTCACCGCATACCGCCACACCGAGGGCCACGAGCCGCACGCCCGGGTGGAGGTGGACCGCAAGACCGGCGTCGTGCGAGTCCTCGCGCACACCTTGGCCGCCGACGGCAGCGTGCAGGAGGAGTGGGACGACACCCCGGAGGGCTTCGGGCGGATCGCGGCGACCACCGCGCGGCAGGTCATCCTGCAGCGGTTGCGCGACGCGGAGCACGAGCGCACCTTCGGCGAGTTCGCCACCAAGGAGGGCGAGATCCTCGGTGGTGTCATCCAGCGCGACGCGCGGGCGAACTCGCGCGGCATGGTCGTCGTGCAGGTCGGCGACAGCGAGGGCGTGATCCCGGCCGCCGAACAGGTGCCCGGGGAGAACTACGAGCACGGCACCCGGATCAAGTGCTACGTCTACGGCGTCTCGCGCAGCGCGCGGGGCCCGCAGATCTCGCTGTCGCGGACGCACCCGAACCTGGTCCGGCGGCTGTTCGCGCTGGAGGTCCCGGAGATCGCCGACGGCACCGTGGAGATCCCCGCGGTGGCGCGCGAGGCCGGGCACCGCTCCAAGATCGCGGTGCGCTCGACCGTCTCCGGCGTCAACGCGAAGGGCGCCTGCATCGGCCCGATGGGCGCGCGGGTGCGCAACGTGATGAGCGAGCTGGGCGGCGAGAAGATCGACATCATCGACTACTCCGACGACCCGGCGACCTTCGTCGGCAACGCCCTGTCGCCGGCCAAGGTAGTCTCGGTGGAGGTCGTCGACGAACGCACCAAGACCGCGCGGGTGGTCGTGCCGGACTTCCAGCTCTCGCTGGCGATCGGCAAGGAAGGCCAGAACGCCCGGTTGGCCGCGCGGCTGACCGGCTGGCGCATCGACATCCGCAGCGATGCCGATCCGGGCACGAGCCCGAGCAGCACCCCGGAGCACTCGACGGGTCTGGACCCCGCGGTGGACGGTGTGCAGACCGCGGGTTCGGCCGAGTAACGTCGTCGGGTTAGAATCGATGGCAGGCTGACGCGAGGGGAGCAACAATCCGCACACGTGTGTCCGGCGAGCACGACGAGAGTCGTGGGCCGGTGCGTACTTGCGTGGGATGTCGCACCCGGACGTCGCCTACTGAGCTGCTGCGCGTGGTCGCCGACGGCGACGGGGTTCCCTCCGTCGTCGTACCTGATCCGCGACGTCGGCGGCCGGGCCGGGGAGCCTGGTTGCACCCCGATCCGGCATGCCTGCGTCTGGCCGAGCGGCGCCGGGCGTTCCCACGCGCGCTTCGCGTGCGAGGAGCACTCGACGCTTCTGCGGTGCACGAGCACATCGGTGCCGGGCGACCGCAGCACGCGGCTCACGACAGGACCGACGCGGGATCCGTCCCGCGCCAGGCAATTGATGGAAAGCAGGTCGACCCGTCATGAATCAGCCGTGAAGCTGAAGCCATGAACGCGCATCGGCGATAGGACGAGGTCGAGCGGGACTGCCGCCCGGCCTCACCCAGATGAGGAGAGCAGTGGCAGGCAAGGCCCGCGTACATGAGCTCGCCAAAGAGCTCGGTGTTACCAGCAAGGAAGTACTGACCAAGCTCGCCGAGCAGGGCGAGTACGTCAAGTCTGCGTCGTCCACCGTGGAGGCCCCGGTGGCCCGCAGGCTGCGCGACGCGCTGAACAAGTCGTCCAAGAAGGGCGGCGACAAGCCCGCTCCGGCGGACAAGCCCGCGCGTTCCGACTCGGGCGTGCCGAAGCCGGGCCCGAAGCCCGGTCCGCGCCCCGAGGCGTCCGCGCCGAAGCCGGGTCCCAAGCCCGGTCCGAAGCCGGGCCCGCGGCAGCCGGAGCCGCAGCAGGTGAAGCCGGAACCGCAGCAGGTCAAGCCCGAACCGCAGGCCCCCAAGCCCGCGGAGCAGGCGCCTGCCGCGAAGAGCGAGCACAAGCCGGGCCCCAAGCCCGGCCCGAAGCCGAGCCCCAAGCCCCACGGCGAGGCGGACGGTGGCACCGTTCCGCCGCGGCCGAAGGCGCCCAAGCCCGGTCCGCGCCAGCCGCGCGTCGGCAACAACCCGTTCGGCGTCGGCAGCGGTGCGCCGCAGCAGCGCCCGCCGCGCCCGGGGCCCGGTCCCCGTCAGGGCGGTGGCCAGGGCGGCCCCGGTCGTCAGGGCGGCGAGCGCCGTCAGGGCGGCGGCCAGGGAGCCGGTTCGGCTCCGGCCCCGGGCGGTGCCCCGCGCGGTGACGGTGGTTCGCGTCCGAACCCGGGCATGATGCCCCCGCGTCCGAACCCCGGCATGATGCCGCCCCGCCCGCCGCGCAGCGGTGGCGGACCCGGCGGTGGCCGCGGTGGCGGTCGTGGTGGCCCCGGTGGCGGCGGCGGTCGTCCGGGCGGCGGCGGTGGCGGTCGTCCCGGTGGCGGTGGCGGCGGCTTCCGCGGCGGCGGTGGCGGCGCGCCCGGTGGCGGTGGCGCCCCGGCAGGCGGCGGCTTCCGCGGTCGTCCCGGCGGCGGTGGCCGTCCGGGCGGGCCCGGTGGCCGCGGTGGCACGGCCGGTGCTTTCGGCCGTCCCGGTGGTCCCGCGAAGCGCGGCCGCAAGTCGAAGCGGCAGAAGCGCCAGGAGTACATGGAGAACATGCAGGCGCCGTCGGTCGGCGGCGTCCGCCTCCCGCGCGGTGGTGGCGAGACCGTTCGCCTGCGCCGCGGTGCTTCGCTGACCGACTTCGCCGAGAAGATCAACGCCAACCCGGCTTCGCTGGTGCAGGCGATGTTCCACCTCGGTGAGATGGTCACCGCGACCCAGTCCGTCTCCGACGAGGTGCTGGAGCTCCTCGGCCAGGAGATGAACTACAAGGTCGAGATGGTCTCGCCGGAGGACGAGGACCGGGAGCTGCTGGAGTCGTTCGACATCAGCTACGGCGACCCGAACAGCTCCGAGGAGGAGCTGCAGGCGCGTCCGCCGGTGGTGACCGTGATGGGTCACGTCGACCACGGTAAGACGCGACTGCTCGACACCATCCGGAAGGCGAACGTGCAGGCCGGTGAGGCGGGTGGCATCACCCAGCACATCGGCGCCTACCAGGTCGTCACCGAGCTGGAGGGCAACGAGCGCCCGATCACCTTCATCGACACCCCGGGTCACGAGGCGTTCACCGCCATGCGTGCCCGTGGTGCGAAGTCGACGGACATCGCCGTGCTGGTGGTCGCCGCCGACGACGGCGTCATGCCGCAGACGGTGGAGGCGATCAACCACGCCCAGGCGGCCGGTGTGCCGATCGTGGTCGCGGTCAACAAGATCGACGTCGAGGGTGCGAACCCGGCGAAGATCCGCCAGCAGCTGACCGAGTACAACCTGGTCGCCGAGGAGTACGGCGGCGAGACCATGTTCGTCGACATCTCGGCGAAGCAGGGCACCAACATCGAGAGCCTGCTCGAGGCGATCCTGCTGACCGCGGACGCCACGCTGGACCTGCGGGCCAACCGCAACATGCCGGCGCAGGGCGTGGCGATCGAGGCCCACCTGGACCGCGGTCGCGGCCCGGTGGCCACGGTGCTGGTGCAGCGCGGCACGCTCCGCGTCGGCGACTCGGTGGTCGCCGGGGACGCCTACGGTCGCGTCCGCCGGATGATCAACGAGAACGACGAGGACGTCCCCGTGGCGCTGCCGTCGCGGCCGGTGCAGGTCATCGGTTTCACGTCGGTGCCGGGTGCGGGTGACACCTTCCTGGTGGTCGACGAGGACCGGGTGGCGCGGCAGATCGCCGACCGCCGCGGGGCTCGCATCCGCGAGGCCCAGAACGCGGCCAAGCGCAAGCGCGTCAGCCTCGAGGACCTGGACAAGGTGCTCAAGGAGACCAACCAGCTGAACCTGATCATCAAGGGTGACAACTCGGGTACCGTCGAGGCGCTCGAAGAGTCCCTGATGAAGATCGAGGTCGGCGACGAGGTCGAGCTGCGGGTCATCCACCGCGGCGTCGGTGGCATCAACGAGTCCGACATCAACCTCGCCACCGCGGAGAACACCATCGTCCTGGGCTTCAACGTCCGGGCCGAGGGCAAGGCGGCCGAGGTCGCCAACCGCGAGGGCGTGGAGATCCGGTACTACTCGGTGATCTACCGGGCCATCGAGGACATCGAGCAGGCGCTCAAGGGCATGCTCAAGCCCGAGTACGAAGAGGTCGAGCTCGGCAAGGCAGAGGTCCGCGAGGTCTTCAAGTCCTCCAAGGTCGGCACCATCGCGGGTTGCATGGTCACCGAGGGCATCATCAAGCGCAACGCCAAGGCACGTCTCCTGCGCGACAGCGTGGTGGTCGCCGAGAACCTCAGCGTCAACTCGCTGAAGCGGTTCAAGGACGACGCCACGGAGGTCCGCGAGGGCTTCGAGTGCGGTCTGACCCTGGGGTCGTACAGCGACATCAAGGTCGGCGACATCATCGAGCCCTACGAGATGCGCGAGAAGCCGCGCGACTGAGTCGCAGTGCGCAGGGGGTCGTCGGACTGACGGCCCCCTGCGTTCGCGGTTTGGGGGACCCATGTACGTCGGTGTGCTCGAAGTGGACGTGCTCCTCGGCGACGTGCACTCGCTGAAGCAGAAGCGCGCCGTGGTCCGGCCGGTGGTGGCCGAGCTGCGGCGGCGCTTCGAGGTCGCGGTGTCCGAGGCGGGCAACCAGGACCTGTACCGCCGCGCGCTGATCGGCATCGCGGTGGTGTCCGGCGACGCCACGCACGCGCGCGAGGTGCTGGACGCGTGCGAGCGGCTGGTCGCCGCACGCCCGGAACTGGAGCTGCTCTCGGCCCGCCAGCGGATGCTCGGACCAGAGGACTGAGCGGCTTCCCGGCCTGCGGGTCGTGGAACCTCTGCGCCCGCCTGACCGCGGGTGCCAACGGCGGCTCGGGCCGCTTCAACCGAACTGAACTTTTCTCGAAGGAGGTGCGCCGTGGCTGATGCTCCGCGCGCCCGCAGGCTCGCCAAGCGGATCGCCCAGATCGTCGCGTCCGGGCTGGAGCACGAGGTCAAGGACCCGCGGCTGGCGATGGTGACCATCACCGACGCCAGGGTCACCCCGGACCTGCGGGATGCCACTGTCTACTACACGGTCTTCGGTGACGACGCGGACTACGCCTCGACCGCCGCCGCGCTGTCCAGCGCGACGGGCGTGCTGCGCTCCCGCGTCGGCCAGCAGACCGGCGTGCGCTTCACGCCCACGCTGACGTTCGTCGCGGACACCGTGCCGGACAACGCGCGGCGGATGGAGGAGCTGCTCGCCAAGGCCAAGGAGGCCGACGCGGAGGTGGCCCGGCTGGCGTCCGGCGCGGCGCACGCCGGCGACTCCGATCCGTACCGGACCAGCACCGACGATGACGAGGCCGACACCGACGGTGCGGAATCCGAGTCGTTTTCCGACGCCGATGTGCGGCGTGGGCCACAGAGTGGTTGAGTCGCAGCGCAGCATCAGGTGCGTTGTGCACGGGCGGTCGCCGTGGCCGCCCATGCCGTGGAGGTGAACCTGTGCGCGGGCAACCCGAAGCAGACGACCGTTCCGGAGTCGCGGCGGATCCCGTCGCACCGGCCGTGGTGGCGGCCGCGCGCAAGCTGGCCGACGCCACGGACGTGACGCTGTTCGGGCACGTGAACCCGGACGCGGATGCGCTCGGCAGCGCGCTCGCGCTGGGCCGGGCGCTGCGGCGGCGGGGCTGCACCGTGCGCGTGTCGTTCGGCACGCCGGACCTGCCGCCGGCCTCGCTGCGCGATCTGGACGGCGACGGCCTCGTGGTGCCCGTCGACGAGGTTCCCGCCGCGCCGCCCACCCTGGTGGTGTGCGACACCGGCAGCCTGCAGCGGCTCGGGCGGTTGGCCGACCGGGTCGCCGGGACCATCGAGGCCGGTGGCGATGTCATCGTCATCGACCACCACGTCTCGAACACGCGCTACGGCACGCTGCACGTGGTCGACGAGTACGCCGAGGCGACCGTGATGATCGTGCTGCGACTGCTCGACGAGCTGGGCGCGGAGCTGGACCTGCCGATCGCGCGGTGCCTGTACGCGGGGCTGGTCACCGACACCCGCTCCTTCCGGCACGCCAGCGCGCGGACCCACGAGGTGGCGGCGCGGCTGCTGCGCGCCGGAGTGGATCCGGAGGCGACCACGCGACCGCTGCTCGACACCCACCCGTTCGGCTGGATGGGCATGCTGGCCGGTGTGCTCGGTGCTGCGGAGCTGGAGCCCTCAGCCGCGCGCGGGCTCGGGTTCGTGCACGCCACAGTCCGGCTGGCCGACTCCGACGGGCTGCGGAGCGAGGAGCTCGACAGCGTCATCGACGTGCTGCGCACGACCAGCGAGGCGGAGGTGACCGCGGTGCTGAAGGAGATGGCGCCGCAGAACTGGTCGGTGTCGCTGCGCGCGGACAGCCGCTTGGACGTCGGCCACGCGGCGGCGGCCTGCGGCGGTGGCGGTCACCGCCTGGCCTCGGGCTTCACAGCGCAGGGCAAGCCGGAGGACATCATCGAGTCGATCCGCAAGGCCCTCGACGAAGCCCCGTTCCTCGACTGACCCGGCTACCGCCCGCCGCGATTTCAATGGAAATCAGGTCTTCGATTTCAATGGAAGTTGCGCGACTCGTCGGCGTGTCGTCCCCCGACACGCCGACGGCGGACGCGATTTCAATGGAAATCAGACGTCTGATTTCCATTGAAATCGCGTGACGCCTGGCGCTCGGCCGGTGTGCCGGGTGCCGGACGCGGCGGTCACTCGCGGCGGCGGGCGCGGAAGGCCGCGACGTGCATGCGGTTCGCGCAGCGCGGTGAGCAGAAGCGCTTGGCCTGGTTGGTCGAGGTGTCCAGGTAGTAGGTGTCGCAGCCGTCGGCCTGGCAGCGGCCCCAGCGGTCGGTCCCGTGGTGGACGACGCCCTGCGCGAGGCCCCAGGCCGCCGCAGCCGCGACCTCGTCGACAGCCGGGGCGTCCGGGCCCGCGACGTGGACGTGCCAGTTCGGGTTGCCGTTGCGGCCGCCGTGGCCGGAGAGCCGCGGGCGCGGCGGATGCGCCGAGAGCAGGGTGTTGATCTCCGCGAGCACGGTTTGGCCGTCGCCGCCGACCATGGCGTCGAGCGCCCGGCGCAGGCCGTCGGCGACCGTGCGCAGCACCGGGAGGTCCGCTTCGCCGAGGCGGTCGGCCCACCAGGGTTCGTCGTGGACCGCGGCACGCACCGCGTCGAGGCTGCTCAGATCGGCGTTGGCGATCCGGAGAGCCACGGTGACGTAATCAGCGTTGTCCATCTGCGGTCCTTACCGTAGCCTGTGCTGTCAGGGGCGAAACCCTCTTTCGCAGCTTAGCTCGCGCGGATCGGCTGCCGTTCTCGCGCGAAATCACCACCCGGCGGGCGTGGCGGACGACGGTTTCGCGCGAAATCGCCCACCGACCCGAGCAGGCAACGACCTGGAGGAAGTGTGTCCGAACCAGGGGAGCGCATCGCACCGCGCAAGGTGTTCGCGCTCGCTGTTCCGGCGCTCGGCGTGCTCGCCGCCGAACCGCTGTACGTGCTCGTCGACACCGCGGTGGTCGGTCACCTGGGCGCGGTCCCGCTGGCCGGTCTCGCGCTGGGCGGCACGCTGTTCACGCTGATCTCCAGCCAGCTGACGTTCCTGAGCTACGGCACCACGGCGCGCACCGCGCGACTGCACGGGGCGGGCCGTCGCAAGGACGCGGTGGCCGAAGGCGTCCAGGCCACCTGGCTGGGCGTCGCCGTCGGCGTCGCGCTCATGCTGCTGGCCCAGCTGGTGGCGGTTCCGGTCGCCGAGCTGCTCGCCGGGCCGGGGCCGATCGCCGACGCCGCCGCGGTCTGGCTGCGCATCGCGCTGTGCGGCGCTCCGCTGGTGCTGATCACGATGGCCGGCAACGGCTGGATGCGCGGCGTGCAGGACACCGCTCGCCCGCTGCGGTACGTGCTGATCGGCAACGGCGTGTCGGCGGTGCTGTGCCCGCTGTTCGTCTACCCCTTCGGCTGGGGGCTGGAGGGCTCTGCGATCGCGAACTTGATCGGCCAGACCATCGCGGCATCGCTGTTCATCCGGGCGCTCGTCGTGGAGGGCGTGTCGCTGAAGCCGCAGCCGGCTCTGATGCGCGCCCAGCTCGGCCTCGGCCGCGACCTGGTGCTGCGCACGCTGGCCTTCCAGGTGTGCTTCCTGTCGGCGACGTCGGTGGCCGCCCGGACCGGCGCTGACGCCGCTGCGGCCCACCAGGTCGTCTGGCAGCTCTGGGCGTTCCTGGCGCTGGTCCTGGACTCTCTGGCGATCGCCGCGCAGTCGCTGGTCGGAGCGGCGCTGGGCGCGGGTTCGGCGTCGCGCGCCAAGGGCATCGCCAGGCAGATCACCTGGTACGGCCTGGTGTTCGGGATCGTGCTCGGCGTGCTGTTCGCCGCGCTCGCCGTGCCGCTGCCCGCGGTGTTCACCTCCGACGCCGCGGTGCTGGCGGAGGTCCCGCAGGCCTGGTGGTTCTTCGTCCTCCTGCAGCCGATCGCCGGTGTCGTGTTCGCGCTGGACGGCGTCTTCCTCGGCGCCGGGGATGCGGCCTACCTGCGCACCGCGACGCTGCTGAGCGCCTTCGTCGGCTACCTGCCGCTGATCTGGCTGTCGCTGGCCTTCGACTGGGGCCTCGCGGGCATCTGGACCGGCCTGTCGATGTTCATGGTCCTGCGCCTGGTGACGCTGCTGCTGCGCGCCCGCTCCGGCCGCTGGGCGGTCACCGGGGCGACCAGGACCCAGCCCACCACCGCGTGAGCCGCCTCACTGCTGCCAGAACCAGTCCTGCTCGCGGACCTGGCGGAAGGCCTCGCGGCGGGTTTCCAGGTCGAGGCGCTGGATGTAGACCTTGCCGTCGAGGTGATCGGTCTCGTGCTGGAGGCAGCGCGCCATCAGGCCGCTGCCCGAGACGGTGACCGGCTCGTTGTCGGCGTCGACGCCGCGCACCACCGCGTGCTGCGCGCGGCGGGTGTCGAACCCGAGGCCGGGCAGCGACAGGCAGGCCTCGTAGCCGTCCTGCGTCCGCTCGGACACCTCCACCAGCTCCGGGTTGATCACGTAGCCGATCTCGCCGTCCACGTTGTAGCTGAACGCCCGCACGCCGACACCGATCTGCGGCGCGGCTACCCCGGCGTGACCGGGAGCGTCGACGGTGTCCAGCAGGTCCGCGACGATCGTGCGCAGCCGCTGGTCGAACTCCGTGACCGGCTCGGCGGCCATGCGCAGGATCGGATCGCCGAATCGCCGGATCTGTCGGAACGCCACGTCAACCTCCTAATCCGGGATCAAGCCTAGATCGTCGGGCCCGCGCTCGTCCGACCCCTCGCGGTGATCGTCGCGCGAGGTCGGGAATGATGGTGCGTCGTGTCCGAGCACTCCCGAAAAGCACGCCTCACCGTTCCGCCCGGCCTGCTCGTGGTCGACAAGCCGGCGGGGATGACCTCGCACGACGTCGTCTCGCGGGTCCGCCGCATCATGGGCACCCGCAAGGTCGGCCACGCCGGGACCCTGGACCCGATGGCCACCGGCGTGCTGGTGCTGGGCCTGGAGCGGGCCACCAAGCTGCTCGGCCACCTCGCCCTGGACACCAAGTCCTACCTGGCCACCATCCGGCTGGGCGCGACGACCAGCACCGATGACGCCGAGGGCGAAGTGCTGTCCGAAGTGGACGCCTCCGCCGTCGACGAGTCGGCGATCCGCGCCGGGATCGCCGGGCTCACCGGCGAGATCGAGCAGGTGCCCAGCGCGGTCAGCGCGGTGAAGATCAACGGGCGCCGGGCCTACGAGCTCGTGCGCAGCGGCGAGGAGGTCGAGCTGGCGGCCCGGCCGGTGACCGTCTCCCGCTTCGACGTGCTCGGCCTGCGCCGCACCGAGCGCACCACCGAGCTCGACGTGCTGGTCGAGTGCTCCTCCGGGACCTACGTGCGGGCGCTGGCCCGCGACCTGGGCGCCGGTCTCGGCGTCGGTGGTCACCTGGGCGAGCTCCGTCGCACCCGGGTCGGTCCGTTCGGGCTGGCCACCGCGCGGACCTTGGAGCAGCTGGAGGCGGAGCCGGGGCTGTCGATGGGCCTCGACGAGGCGGTGGCGACGGCCTTCCCGCGCCGCGACGTCGACGCCACCCTCGCCCGCGCTCTCTCGCACGGCCAGCTGGTGCCCGCCGCCGGCGTCGAGGGCACCTACGGGATGTTCGACCCGGACGGCCGCGCGGTGGCGCTGGTCCGCGACCGCGGCCGGACCGCCAAGCCGGTGCTGGTGATCATCCCGGCGAATTGACCGGGATTCCTTGATTCGCACCTGTTTTCGGTGACCCGCGCCACACCGCTGGAACTTGAGGCGGCCCGCGCCGTCCCACGACCGAGTCCGAACGAACGACGAGGGAGTGGTAGCAGCATGCGCAAGCGAGTAGTCGGGGCGACCGTCGTGCTGACGGCGGGTTTGGCGCTGAGCGGATGCGCGGCGGGCTCGGGCCAGTCGCCCGCGAGCCCGGAACCGCAGATCAACGGCCAGTCGGTCGAGGCAGGTGAGCAGACCGCGACCGGCGAGCAGACCGAGGATTCGGGCGACAACGGGCGCTCGGACGAGGACCGGCCGTGCACCGGGCGGGACCTGACCGCGCAGTACCAGTCCGGGGAGGCGAGTCCGGCGGGCGGCGAGGGAACGCTGCTGGTGACGAAGAAGGACGCGAGCGATCCCTGCGTGCTGGACCGGTACCCGGACCTCCGGGTGCTCGACGGGAACGGCCAGCCGCTGGAGACGACCGTCCAGCACACCCTCGAACCCGCACCGTCCCGCGTGCCGATGCCGGGCCCGGCCTACGACCAGGCGGTCCTGTCGCTGAAGTGGACCACCGCGGAGGGCTGCGGGTCGAGCTCGAGCGAGCTCGCGCTGAACCTCGTCGGCTCGGACGACTGGGCCGACGCGCTGCAGGTCGCGGTGAACACCGGCGAGCAGGACGTGTTCGGTTCGCTCTGCGCCGGATCCACCGTGGACGTCTCGGCCTTCGGCGCAGGCGTCAGCTGACGATCCGGGGTCGTGAGTGCGTAACAGTGTTCCAACGTGCTTTCGCGCTCACGACCTCGTGCTGTGAGTCGCAGCACGGGCCATGGCTTTCCAGCGTTCCCCCGGTGGCGCAGTAGGCTGCGTGGTCGTGCAGCGATGGCGTGGTTTGGAGCAGCTTCCCGGCGGCTGGGGACGGTGCGTGGTCACCATCGGTGTCTTCGACGGCGTGCACCGCGGGCACCAGCAACTCATCTCGCACGCGGTGCGGCAGGCGCGACGGCGCGGCGTGCCCTGCGTGCTGATGACCTTCGACCCGCACCCGTCGGAGGTGGTGCGGCCGGGCAGCCATCCGGCGCAGCTCACCACGCTGCGGCGGCGCGCGGAACTGGTCGAGCAGCTCGGCGTGGACGTGTTCTGCGTGCTGCCCTTCACCCGCGAGGTCTCCCGGATCCCGGCCGAGGAGTTCGTGCACGCGATCCTGGTCGAGAAGCTGCACGCCGCCGAGATCGTGGTGGGCGAGAACTTCACCTTCGGGCACAAGGCGGCGGGCAACATCGAACTGCTGGCCAAGCTGGGGGAGCGGTTCGGCTTCGACGTCGAGTCCGACGCGCTGGTGTCCGGCCCGGTGCAGCGGGCCGACGATCCGGCGGGCGCCTCGGTGACCTTCTCCTCGACCTACATCCGCTCGTGCATCGATGCCGGTGACGTGACCGCCGCGGCCTCCGCGCTCGGCCGCGACCACCGCCTGGAGGGCATCGTGGTGCGCGGGGCGGGGCGCGGCGGCAAGGAACTCGGCTTCCCCACCGCGAACCTGTCCACCCCGCCGCACGCGGCGATCCCGGCCGACGGCGTCTACGCCTGCTGGTTCACGCACCGCCACCGCGGCTCCCGCGATCCCGGGCGCACGCTGCCCGCCGCGGTCTCGGTGGGCAGCAACCCGACGTTCTCCGGCACCGAGCGCACCGTCGAGGCGTACGTGCTCGACATCGACGCCGACTTCTACGGCGAGCACGTGGACCTGGACTTCGTGCAGCGCCTGCGCGCGATGGAGCGCTTCGACAGCGTGGACGCGCTGATCGAGCAGATGCACCAGGACGTCGCCGAGACCCGGCGCATCCTGGCCGTGGACGGGTGACACCCGGCATGTCGACTCCCCGGATGGAGCAATCACGGCAGCCGAGCGGCTCAAGACGCCCCGGGCAGGTTTCCGATTCGCGCTCACATCTGGCCGATGACCTGGCAGTATTCAGAGCCGGAACGGCCAGGCGTGATCGGGTCGGTGCCGAGATCGGGGGAGCGAAGGTGGCGGAGAGCAGCAGCGTTCAGCGGAACCTGGCCCTGCAGCGGCAGTGGTACGGCGAACCGCTGGGCGACCGGGTGCGCCGCCTGGTCGTTGCCTTCCGCATCTCGCAGGCCCAGCTCGCCGACGTGCTCGGCATCAGCGCGCCGATGCTCAGCCAGGTGATGAGCGGTCGCCGCGCCAAGATCGGCAACCCGCAGGTGCTGGCCCGGCTGGTGATGCTGGAGCGCAAGGTGCTCATCCCCGGGGTGGCGTCCGGTGAGCCCGATGCGATCAAGCAGGCGCTGGAGGACGTCCGCCAGTCCCAGCCGTCGGTGGGGCGCGACAACCTGCCGGTCAAGCACGCGGCGAACGGCGAGGAAGCGGTCTGGCCGATCCTGCGCGAGGTCGCGAAGCCCAACGAGCTGGAGGCCGCGGCGTCCATCCTCGAAGGCCGCTACCCGGGGCTGGCGGGCCTGCTGCGGCGCGCCGCCAACGGCGACTGAGCCTCGCGAGTGCGATGGTCGTGGGGACCACCATCGCCAGGAAGGGGCGTCGGATGCGCCTGTTCACCGCGTTGTGGCCGTCGGATGCGGCGCTGCGCCACCTGACCTCCGCTGTCGACCGGCTGTATCGCGACCGGCTGGCCGCGGCGACGGCCGGGTTGCGGAAGTTCCGGTTCAGCGGATCCGAGCGCTGGCACCTGACGCTGTGCTTCCACGGCGACGACGCCGATCTCGACGACGTCACCGAGCGGCTGGAGAGCCGGGTGGCGCGGCTGCTGGCCACCGATCCCGCGCCGCCGCGCCTGCGGCTGGCGGGCTGCGGGACGTTCCGCGGTGTGCTGTGGATCGGCGTCGAGCCGGAGACCACCGAGGACGACCGCGCGCTGCGGGCGCTGGTGCGCGCGGCCGGCGGCGATCCGCACGGTTACCGGGCGCACCTGACCATCGCGCGCTGGGCCGCCGGGCGGGCCGCCCGGGAGCTGCTGACCGGCCTGTTCACCGGCTACGCCGGGCCCTGGTGGCAGCCGCGCGAACTGACCGTGGTGCGCAGTGACCTGCGGGAAAGCGGCCCGGAGTACCGCATCGCGCACCGGGTCGGGGTGACGCGCGCGTCATCGGGTTGACCCGGTAGGAGCAGTGCTCCCTGATATCCTGACCGGTGGAGCGGCTGCAGTCCGTGGTGGCCGGCTCCGGCCAGGTGTTCGATTCGAGCACCTGACCCGTCCCCGGCCGGGCCGGCCGGGTGCAGCTGACACGGGACATCGAAGGAGTCAACTCGTGGCGTTGTCCACTGCAGAGAAGAAGCAGATCCTGGCCGAGTACGGCCTCAAGGACGGCGACACCGGTTCGCCGGAGGCCCAGGTGGCCCTGCTGACCAAGCGGATCACCGGGCTCACCGAGCACCTCAAGCAGCACAAGCACGACCACCACTCGCGTCGTGGCCTGCTGCTGATGGTCGGTCGCCGCCGCCGCCTGCTCAACTACCTGACCAAGGTGGACATCGAGCGCTACCGTTCGCTGATCAAGCGTCTCGGCCTGCGCCGTTGACCAACGCCGAGGGGAGTGGCCGCCGGGCCGCTCCCCTCGGTGCATGACCGGCGCTTCGGCGCCGTTGCAACTATGAAGAGCGCTCACGGTGGTACGCACCGGGCAGGCGTCCGCCGGTCCTCGGTAGTGGCTGCCGGGCAAGTCGTCCGAACGGACGTTCCCGGGGGCTTCGATCGATGGCCGGCCTCGTCGGACCACGACCCGGATGCACCTGCCGTGGGCCTCGTGAGGACAGAGGAGTCATCTTGACCGAACCCCAGATCGACGAGGGTGTGTACGAAGCGACCGCGGTGCTGGACAACGGTGCCTTCGGCACCCGCACCGTCCGCTTCGAGACCGGACGGCTGGCCAAGCAGGCCGCGGGCAGCGTCGTCGCCTACCTCGACGACGAGACCATGCTGCTGTCGGCCACCACGGCGTCCAAGCAGCCGAAGGAGCACTTCGACTTCTTCCCGCTGACCGTCGACGTCGAGGAGCGGATGTACGCTGCGGGCCGCATCCCCGGCTCGTTCTTCCGCCGCGAAGGCCGCCCGTCCACGGACGCGATCCTGACCTGCCGGCTGATCGACCGGCCGCTGCGCCCGTCATTCGTGGACGGCCTGCGCAACGAGATCCAGGTCGTCGTCACCGTGATGAGCCTGGCGCCGGGCGACCTGTACGACGTGCTGGCGATCAACGCCGCGTCGGCGTCCACGCAGGCCTCCGGCCTGCCGTTCTCCGGCCCGATCGGCGGCACCCGGATGGCGCTGATCGACGGCCAGTGGGTCGCGTTCCCGACCCACGAGCAGCTGGAGCGGGCCGTGTTCGACATGGTCGTCGCGGGCCGCATCGTCGGCGACGACGTGGCGATCATGATGGTCGAGGCCGAGGCCACCGAGAAGACGATCACGCTGGTCGCCGAGGGTGCCCAGGCCCCGACCGAAGAGGTCGTGGCCGCCGGCCTGGAGGCCGCCAAGCCGTTCATCCGGACCCTGTGCCACGCGCAGCAGCAGCTGGCGCAGGCGGCGGGCAAGGCCGCCCAGGAGTTCCCGGTGTTCCCGGCCTACGCCGAGGACGCCTTCACCGCCGTCGAGCAGGCCGTCTCCACCGAGCTGGCCGAGGCGCTGAAGATCGGCGGCAAGCAGGAGCGCGAGACCCGGCTCGACGAGATCAAGGCGTCGGTGCTGGAGAAGGTCGCCACCGGCGAGGGCGAGCAGTTCGAGGGCCGTGAGAAGGAGCTCGGCGCCGCGTTCCGCTCGCTGACCAAGAAGCTGGTGCGGCAGCGGATCATCCGCGACCAGGTCCGCATCGACGGCCGCGGGCTGACCGACATCCGCAGCCTGTCCGCCGAGGTCGGCGTGATCCCGCGGGCGCACGGCTCGGCGCTGTTCGAGCGCGGCGAGACCCAGATCCTGGGTGTGTCCACGCTGAACATGCTGCGCCTGGAGCAGACCATCGACTCGTTGTCCCCGGAGACGACGAAGCGGTACATGCACCACTACAACTTCCCGCCCTACTCGACCGGTGAGACCGGCCGGGTCGGCAGCCCGAAGCGGCGCGAGATCGGCCACGGTGCGCTGGCCGAGCGCGCGCTGATGCCGGTGCTGCCGACGCGCGAGGAGTTCCCGTACGCCATCCGGCAGGTCTCCGAGGCGCTGGGCTCCAACGGCTCCACCTCGATGGGCTCGGTCTGCGCCTCGACGCTGTCCCTGCTCAACGCGGGTGTGCCGCTGAAGGCCCCGGTGGCGGGCATCGCGATGGGTCTGGTCTCCGACGAGATCGACGGCAAGACCCACTACGTGGCGCTGACCGACATCCTCGGTGCCGAGGACGCCTTCGGCGACATGGACTTCAAGGTCGCCGGCACGAAGGACTTCGTGACCGCCCTGCAGCTGGACACCAAGCTGGACGGCATCCCGTCCGAGGTGCTGGCTCAGGCGCTCGGCCAGGCCCGCGACGCCCGGTTCACCATCCTCGAGGTGATGGCCGAGGCGATCGGCAAGCCCGACGAGATGAGCCCGCACGCCCCGCGCGTGACCTCCATCAGCATCCCGGTGGACAAGATCGGCGAGGTCATCGGCCCGAAGGGCAAGATGATCAACTCGATCACCGAGGAGACCGGCGCGGAGATCACCATCGAGGACGACGGCACCATCTACGTCGGTGCCGCCGACGGTCCGTCCGCGGAGGCCGCGATCGACAAGATCAACGCCATCGCCAACCCGCAGCTGCCGAAGGTCGGCGAGCGCTTCCTGGGCACCGTGGTCAAGACCGCGGCGTTCGGCGCGTTCGTCTCGCTGCTGCCGGGCAAGGACGGCTTGGTGCACATCTCCAAGCTGGGCAACGGCAAGCGCATCGGCAAGGTCGAGGACGTGGTGAACGTCGGCGACAAGCTGCGCGTGGAGATCGCCGACATCGACAGCCGCGGCAAGATCAGCCTGGTGCTGGTCAACGACGAGGACGAGAAGTCCGAGGCCCCCGCCGAGCCGGAGGCCGAGAAGTCGGAGCAGTGATCTGCGACTGATCCTCGATGCGGCCCGTCCCGGTACGTCCGGGGCGGGCCGTATCGTCATGTGTGCACAGCCCGCCCGACCTTTTCCGTGGGGACATGAAGCAGCAGAAGAAGAACGTCGGTGGCCACCTGCAACGTCCCGGGACCACCCGGGTGCTCGGGCGCAGCGGGGACGCCGCAGTCCGGCGCACCGTGCTCCCCGGCGGGCTGCGGGTGGTGACCGAACCGGTGTCCGGCGTCCGCTCTGCGTCGGTCGGGATCTGGGTCGGGGTGGGCTCGCGCGACGAGGGCAAACCGCAGGCCGGAGCCGCGCACTACCTCGAACACCTGCTGTTCAAGGGCACCGCGAAGCGCACCGCGGTGGACATCGCGCAGGAGATCGACGGCGTCGGCGGCGAGCTCAACGCCTTCACCGCCAAGGAGTACACCTGCTACTACGCGCACGTGCTGGACCGCGACCTGCCGATGGCCGTGGACATGCTGTGCGACGTGGTCTTCGACGCGGTGAACGCGAAGTCCGACGTGGACGTCGAGCGCAGCGTGGTGCTCGAGGAGATCGCGATGCGCGATGACGACGCCGAGGACCTGCTGCACGAGCTGTTCAACTCGGCGGTGCTGGGCGACCACCCGCTGGGCAGGTCGGTCCTGGGCACCGAGGACTCGATCACCGCGATGACGCGGGCGCGGGTGCACGGCTTCTACCGCAGCCGCTACTCCATGCCGAAGATGGTGGTGGCCGCGGCGGGCAACGTCGAGCACGGCCGGGTGCTGCGCCTGATCCGCAAGGCCATCGGCGACCGCCTGACCGGCGACGAGCTGCCCGCCCCGCCGCGCACCGGCCGCGCCCGGCTGCCGCAGCAGAAGCGCCTGGTGCTGCAGCCGGACGACACCGAGCAGGCCCACCTGCTGCTGGGCTGCCGCAGCTTCGACCGCTACGACGAGCGCCGGTTCGCGCTCGGGGTGCTCAACGCCGCGCTCGGCGGTGGCATGAGCTCGCGGCTGTTCCAGGAGGTCCGCGAGCGGCGCGGGCTGGCCTACTCGGTCTACTCCTCGACCACCGCGTACTCCGATGCCGGAACCTTCTCGGTGTACGCGGGCTGCACGCCCGACCGGCTCGGCGAGGTCGCGACGGTGATCCGCGGCGTGCTCGCGGGCGTCGCCGCGGACGGCCTGACCGAGGAGGAGGTGGAGCGCGGCCGCGGTCAGCTGCGCGGAGGCCTGGTGCTCGGCCTGGAGGACAGCGCGTCCCGGATGAGCCGCATCGGCAAGACCGAGCTGAACTACGGCCGTCACTTCACCGTCGAGCAGACGTTGGAGCGCATCGACGCGGTCACCGCCGAGGACGTGGCCGAGCTCGCGGCGGAACTGCTCCGCCGCCCCCTCACCACAGCGGTCGTCGGCCCCTACGACTCCCTCGAAGAGCTCCCGGACGGCATCTGACCCCCGCGGGCGTTCCTCGGCCGGGCCGACGAGATTTCAATGGAAATCAGGTCTTCGATTTCCATTGAAATCAGGTCTCCAATTTCAATGGAAGTTGCGTGGATCGGTGCGTCGTCACCCGGCGCGCCGAGGACTGCGCGATTTCAATGGAAATCGGACGTCTGATTTCCATTGAATTTGCGTGGGTTCCGACGCACCACCGGTGTGTCGGGCGTGGCGGTGGGATCGGGATCTCCACGGGATCCGGGTGGTGGCCGTTGGAGCCCGGGCCCGGTCGGCCCGGACTGGTGGGAACTGTGGTGGAGCCCTCCGGGGTGTGTCCGATCGAGGGCGGGAACGGTGCATAGACTCGGGGGCGTCTCGGCATCGGGTGGAGAGGTAGTCGTCACGTGAGCATCAAGGTCGGTGTGCTGGGCGCCCGCGGGCGGATGGGATCCGAGGCGGTGCGCGCCGTCGGCGAGGCCTCCGACACCGAGCTGGTCGCCGCCATCAACCGCGAGGACGACCTGTCCGGCCTGGTTTCGGCAGGTGCGCAGGTCGCCGTCGACCTCACCCACCCCGACGCCGTGCTGGACAACGTCCGGTTCTGCGTCGAGCACGGCATCCACGTCGTCGTGGGCACCAGCGGTCTCGGTGCCGCGGAGCTGGAGCAGATCCGGTCCTGGCTGGCCGAGCGCCCCGAGGTCGGCGTGCTGGTCGCGCCGAACTTCGCCATCGGCGCGGTGCTGTCCATGCGGTTCGCCGAGCTGGCCGCGAAGTTCTTCGAATCCGTCGAGATCGTCGAGCTGCACCACCCGAAGAAGGCCGACGCCCCGTCCGGCACCGCCGCCCGCACCGCGCAGGTGATCGCCCAGGCACGGGCCGAAGCCGGGCTCGGCGAGGCCCCGGACGCCACGACCAAGGAGCTCGACGGCGCTCGTGGCGCGGACGTCGACGGCGTGCGCGTGCACTCGGTGCGGATGACCGGTCTGGTGGCGAGCCAGGAGGTGCTGTTCGGCACCGAGGGCGAGACGCTGACGATCCGGCACGACTCCTTCGACCGCCGCTCGTTCATGCCGGGCGTGCTGCT
Source organism: Saccharopolyspora antimicrobica (assembly GCF_003635025.1). Taxonomy (GTDB): domain Bacteria; phylum Actinomycetota; class Actinomycetes; order Mycobacteriales; family Pseudonocardiaceae; genus Saccharopolyspora; species Saccharopolyspora antimicrobica. Next base: position 4,422,283 of record NZ_RBXX01000002.1, read on the forward strand.
GTCGGTCCGCGAGGTCGGCAACCGGCCCGGCCTGACCGTCGGGCTCGACGCGCTGCTGGGGATCTGACTTGTCCGAGTCGAAGCAGCGCCGGTTCCTGACCCCGCGGACATCCGCGTTCGTGGTGGCGGCCGCACTGCTGGTCTACCTCGTGATCATGGGCCAGCGCGCCATCACGATGATCGTCAGCGGGGAGCCGGTGTTCATCGCGCTGGGTCTGGCGATCTTCGTGCTGCCGGTGCTCGGCGCGGTGCTCGTGGCCGACCAGCTTCGCTTCGGCGCGAGCACCGAGCGGCTGGCGCGGCGGCTGCACGAAGAGGGCGCGCTGCCGGACGTCTCGCACCTGCCGCTGCGGCCGTCCGGTCGCGTCGAGCGGGAAGCCGCGGACGCGTGGTTCGACGAGAAGCAGGCCGAGCTCGAAGCCGAGCCGGAGGACTGGCGGCGCTGGTTCGCCCTGGCGCAGGCCTACGACCTGGCCGGTGACCGCAACCGGGGCCGCAAGGCGATGCGCCGCGCGATCGAGATGGAGCGCCAGGACCGGCCGAGCTGATCAGCCGGAGGCACGCCGACGGCGGGCGCGCTGCCGGCAGGTCGCACCGCAGTAGCGCGCCGGCCGCCCGGTGGATCGGCTGCGCAGCCGGGCGCCGCACTCCACGCAGCACTCCTCGGTTCCGTGACGCTGCCCCGCGGATGTGTCACGAAACCGTCCATCTTCCGTGACGGTCCGCAGCCCGTCCAGCATCAGCCGCACCAGCCGTGTGCTCCGCGCCCGGTTCGGGTGTGCTGAGCGCAGCGCGGCACCACCGATGATGATTGCGGCCAGATCATCGGCCCGGACCTCTTCGCGTACCGCCCCAGCCTGCTTCGCGTTGCGCAGCAAGCGATCCAGCGCCTCGCTGAACCGCTGCGTCGCCGCGGTGAACACGGCGCGCGGCCAGCTCCGGTCGGCAGTGAACGCATCGCAGAAGTGCTGGCGCTCAGCCGATTTCCCGATCGCATCGAGCAGGAAGCCGAACAGCGCGTCACCGGGCGCGGCGCGGTCGGCCCACTGCTCCGCCGCCGCCACCAGCTCCGCGACGTGCTCGGCGAGCACCGCTTCGACCAGCACGTCCTTGCTGGGGAAGTGCCGGTAGACCGTTCCGGCCCCGACCCCGGCGCGCCGCGCCACCTGGCCGAGCGACACCTCCAGTCCGCCCTCGGTGAAAGCCCGCATCGCCGCGCGCAGCACGACCTCCCGGTTGCGCCGGGCATCGGCACGTTCGGTGCCGGGAACTGCTGGCATGTCACGCAATCCTTGTCCGCCGGGTGGAAACGGGTCGACCATTCCGGATCGTGCCAGTATCCACCACTTCCGGAGCGGACATCTTGAACACCTCACCGATCCTCGTCACCGGCGCCACCGGCAAGCAGGGCAACGCCACCGCGCGCCGCCTGCTGGCCGACGGCCGGCCGGTGCGAGCCCTGGTCCGCGACGCGACCGCCCCGGCCGCCGCGGCGCTGGCCGCCGCCGGTGCCCAGCTCGCGGTCGGCGACTTCGACGACCCGGCGAGCCTGCCGCCCGCGCTCGACGGTGTCGCCGCCGTCTTCGCCATCCCGCCCATCGAGGCGGCCCTGGGCAAGACCGACCTCGAAGAGACCCGCGTCCGGACGCTGATCGACGCGGTGGTCGCGGCGGGCGTCGAGCAGGTCGTGCTCAGCACGCTCGCCACCGCCTCGACCGACCTCCCCGGCGCGGTGGCGAAAGCGCGCATCGAGCGGTACCTGCAAGAGCGAGTCGCGACGGCCACCGTGCTGCGGCCGGTCCGGTTCATGACCAACTACATCAACCCACCGGGCACCGGCATCGACGGCATCTCCGGCGGCGTGCACCGGCACCTGTTCCCGCCGCACCAGCCGATGCAGATCATCGCGCTGGAGGACATCGCCGAGTTCGGCGCGCTCGCGTTCGCCGACCCGGCCCGGTTCGCCGGGCGCACGCTGGAACTGGCCGGTGACGAACCGACCCCGGTCGAAGCCGCCGCCGCGATCAGCACCGCCACCGGCATCCCGGTCCGGTACGAACAGCTCACCGACGAGGAAGCCGCCGCGGTCGGGCCGGGAATCGTCGAGGCGAAGGAGAGCTGGGAATCCGGCAGCCGCTGGCACGCCGACGTCGAAGCGCTGCGCGTGATCCACCCTGGACTGCGCACCTTCACCGACTGGTTGGCCCAATCCGGAGCCGCAGCGCTCCGAGAACACCTCAGCTGAACAACGCTCGTGAGCGCGGAAGCACATTCGGCGCTCACGAGCGCTTTTTCGTTCTGCGGCGGCGAAATACCGATCCGGTGTTAAATCCACGACCTCTTTCCGGGTGAAAGCCGTCGAGTGCGGTGCATTCGTCGCCGACGGACAGGTCCGATCTCAACCAGTGGTTGATCGTTGACAGCCGGTTCCGGTGTGCCGATCATTCCTGCCATGTCGAGGTTCGGCACTCTCGTCGCTCGCCTGCACGTCGATCTCGTGCAGCAGGCCAGCGCGCTCTGTCGCGTGCGTTAAGTCCCCGCCACCACTGCGCGGCAATTCGAATTCGCCACCGCGGTCGCGCAGCCGGGCAATGCGTTACCGGTCCACGGCAGGACGAGGAGAACGAAGCGCTCTCGCCCGCGCGTCGAGAGCTCGGCAGCTATTCGCCCGATTCCCCGTCGTGCGGCGCTCTTCCGGCCGCACGGCTGTTCCGGCACGCCCGAATCAGGGCCACACACCGATTCTCGGAGCATCGATGAAGACCAGATACCGAAGACTGTCCACCGGGTTGGGCGCCGCACTGCTGGCCATCGGCGCGGTCACGCTCCCGGTGGAGGACGCCTACGCCGACGTCGAAGTGTCCACCCACTCGATCAAGGGCGCCGACGGCAAGGACTACACGGTCACCAACCACCTGGTGCCGAGCGCGCTGGAGAAGTCCCGGTCCGACGGCAAGCGCAAGGAATGGCTGCTGGTGTGGGCCGGTGACGAGAACATCGCCGACACCGTCGTGCCGAAGGTCCGCGATCTGCCCGGATCGCTCACCGGCGGCATCGGCGACGTCGCGGATTCGCTGCCCGGCCCGGACTTCCTCGCCGTCATCGACGCCACCCCGGGATCTCCCGGGTACGGCGAGGTCGTCAACACCATCACCGTCGGGCCGCTGGTGGAGAACGAGCCGCACCACATGCAGTACGTGTGGCACAAGGGCGACACGATCTACGCCGGTGCGCTCTTCGGCGCGGCGACCTACGCCTTCGACGTCACCGCACTGCCGTCGGTGAAGCTGAAGGGCATCAGCCTGCCGTCGCAGACGCTCGGCGGTTCGGTGCCCGACGCGTACTGGGTGCTCAAGGACGGCACCGCCTACGCGACGTACATGGGCGGGCCAGTCGCGCCCGGCCCGTACCGCTACGACGACGGTTCGGTGCACATCGGCAACGGCTTCGCCGGCAGCCCCGGCGAAGTGGTCCGGTTCGACGAGAACGCCAAGGTGCTCTCGCAGTCGCCGGCCGCGACACCGGGCGGCGACAACGAGAAGCTGTGCGCCAACCTGCCGCGGCTCGGCCAACCGACCTGCGCCAACCCGCACGGCATCCAGGCCCGCGAAGACCTGAACACGCTGGTCACCGCGGACTACGTGGAGCCGCGCAACATCATCCTGGACCCGGTGAAGGCGCCGTCGCCGTACCTGCGGCGGCCGACCGTGCGGACCTGGGACATCTCCGACCGCAACCACCCGAAGCTCAAGGCGGTGTCCTACCTGCCCGACGGCCCGCGCGCCGACCCGAACGACCCGCTGCACCAGGAGAGCCGCGCGGTCATGGAGACGACCGTGACCAACCTGCCCGGTCACAAGGGCGCTTTCGCGCAGACCATGCAGGGCGGTGCGGTGTTCTACACGCCGGACATCACCGCCGCCGAACCGCAGTGGCGGCAGGTGTTCGACGACGGCACCGCGGCACCCGGCTTCGACGCGGCCAACGACCGCAACGGCGGGAGCTCCAACGGCGGCTGGATCCAGACCAGCCCGGACGACCGCTTCCTGTACCGCGCGATCCAGGGCCGCCAGCCCGGCACCTTCGGCGCCGACGACCCCGGAACCACCGGCGGCGTCTACGTGCTGGACATCTCGAAGCTGGTCGCGGCGGGCACCGACTACCGGTGCTCGATCGACACCAAGCAGGAAGCCGAGCACGGCGGCGCCGAGGCGGACTGCCCGACCCTGGCGGGGGCGACGCCGATCAACCCCGGCCGGCCCGGCGCGGGACCGCACTGGGGCGCCTACGACAACTTCGTGCTCGACGACGACGGCTACTACCGCGAGACCCAGCAGCCGCAGCGGCTCGCGGTGTCGAACTACTTCGTCGCCCGGTCCGGTCTGGACGGTGACCACAAGGTCAACCTGGTGCACCTGGGCCCGGACGGGAAGGTCTCGGTCGACGAGAACTTCCGCGACGAGGTCACCGGCGAGGTGGGCGTGAACTTCAACCGGAAGACCTGGCCGCACGGCCAGTTCGGCAACGCCAAACCGCACTCGGAGCTGTTCGTGGTCGCCGACGAGGACCTCAAGGGCTGATCGCGAACCCGCCGCGCGGCGCTGCCGGTCGCGCGGCGGGCCCGCTGAACCGCGTCGGTGGCGCCGTCTCCGCACGCACGGCGCCACCGGCGCGGATCCCTGAACCCGGAACACGAGAAAGCGGTGGAGCACATGCATTCCCACCTCGCAGCGTCCGAAGTGGACCTGCTGGGACTGGTGCTGCGAATGGTGCTGCTGACCAGCACCGCACTGGTGGCGGGCATCGGCCTGCTGCGCCCGGCGGTCGCGGTGCGGCCCCGGCTGGCCTGGGCCGCAGCGGCGCTCGCAGCCGCGGCCAGCGCTAGCTCCGCCGTGGTGCTCGACATCGACATCGGTTTCGCCGTCGCGCACGCGCTGCTCGCTCTCGCGGTGCCGGTCTCGCTGCGCTGGCGGACGGCGGCCACTTACCTGGGATTCGCGCTGGCCCTGCTGCTCATCGCCGAGGCCGCGCTGGAGCACGCTTCGTTCGAGTTCTTCCTCGACACGGTCTTCGCCGCCGTCGCGGTGGTCTGGTTCGGCATCGCCGCGGGGGAGTGGCGATCCGGCAGCGGACTGCGTCCCGGGCCGGTGGCGTTGACCGCCGCGATCGCGCTGGCGGGAGCGGGGACGGCGCAGCTGCTGGCGTCCGGTTTCCTCGACCGGCGCCTGGTGGAGAGCGCGCACGGCCTGGCGATGCTCGTGCTGACCGTCGCCGCCCTGGCGGTCCTGGTGCTGACCGTCGTGCTCCGCGATGTGCGGCAGCGCTACCGGTTCGGCGCGGCGGGCGTGCTGGTCGCGGTCGTCGCGTGGACGGCGCTGCCGGGACTTCCGCCACCGGCCGACCTGCCCGTGCCCGGAGTTCCCCGGGTGGTGACCGCTGCTGGAACATCGGTACTCGTCAGCCCGCACCGGCCGGGGCGGAACCTGGTGCACTTCCCGGAGAGCGCCGGGCTGGAAGTGGTGGTGGAGACCGCTGCCGGACTCGCCCGCGCGGTGCCCCGCCCGGGGAGTTCCGGGACCTGGGCGGAGATCGACCTGCCTGCCGGCCGCAGCGAACTGCTCGTGCGGCGGGGCGCTGAAGAGGCGTCGGTGGATCTCGACACGGGAGACCTGCCCGCACTGCCCGGTGGAGTGGGCCCGGACGGTGCTGAATGCGCCAGCGACGCCTTGGGCGGATTCGCCGCCGGATCACCGGACGTCCTCGACCGCTGCCCGTCCGCCGAACTGTCCGAAGAGGACGGTGAAGCGCTGGGGAAGCTGGTCGGATACCTCGCCGAAGTCCCGGTCCCGGCGATCAACGTGGTCGGCGACGACTCGCCCCGCGGACGTGCCGCGACCGAGCTGGTGACCGCTGCGGCCCAGCAGCGCGGCATTCCGCTCCGCGAGGACCGGGAGGGCGCACTGCTCGTGGTGTCCGGCTGGTCCCGCGCGGCCGAAGCGCTCGATGACGCCAACCGCGGCACGAGCTACCTCTACGGCGTGCAGCTGGCTCCCTGGCTGCTGCACGGCCCGGTGGTGAACAAGGTCCCCGGCGTCTCGATACCGCTCCGGTTCGACCCGCGCGACCAGCGCTCGCTGGCCTACGGCATGACCCTCGCCGCGCGCTTCGGCGGCGAACCGCCCTCGCTCGCCGGATTCCGCCGCTGGCTCGCGGCCCGCGGCGAGCACGTCACCGGCGCGGTCTCGGTCTACGCGTCCGCACAGGTCGACGTCATGCAGATGCCCACCCACCAGCACGGCAGCGCCGCGGCGGGCCAGTGGATCCCGAAGGGAACCATCGTCGCCATCTCCGGCCCGCTCGGCACCGGCTGACCGAACCCGGCCGGACCAGCAGGAACCGGCCAGACAGAAGGAGGAACCATGTCCGCAACCATCCGCAGGCTCGCCGCGGTCGCCGCCACCGCGATCACCGCCTGCTTGCTCACCGGCGGCGTCGCGACCGCCGAACCGATCTGGGTGGTCCCCGGCGTCGACCTGGGCCCGCTGCTCGAACCGTCGGTGCAGCTGCCCACCCAGCTGCTGGCACCGGTCTTCGACGTCCTGAACCCGTGAGCGGAGGAACCACCATGACCAAGCAGAACACCTGCCGCGCACTCACCGCCGCTGTGCTCACCGGTGCCGCGCTGCTCGGCGCCGCACCGGCCGCGATCGCCGAGGCGCCCCGCCAGGACGGCGTCGCCGTCGTCGACGAACCGGACACCAGCGAGCTGAACAACAAGTGGACCTTCGCGCCGCTGGGCGTGCCGGTCTTCGGGCTGATCGACTCCCTCAGCGGCGTGCCGAAGAGGCTGGGGCTGATCTGACTCCGAGCACCGGGCCCGGCGCATCCCGTCGCGGGCACGGTCCGGCCCGGACCGGCTCGACCTCGGGCGCCGCTGGGCCCGGTGACACCGGCGCGCGCCGGGCGGCGTCACAACCAGGCGACGATCACGCCCGGCGCGATGGCCAGGGCACCGAACCGGACGAAACGCCCGATGAAACCGGTGATCACGAACGTGGACAGCGGCACCTTCGCCCAGCCGGCGATCACCGCCACCGCGGCGAACGGCGGCAGGCTCGCCGTGGCGCTGACCAGCAGGACCGCGCCCGTCCACACCGGACGCTGCTGGCAGTTCGCGCGGAACCGCTCCAGCCACTCGCGCCACCGCCCGCTCTTCTCGCCCGTGTTCTTGCGGCGGAAGAACTTCGGCAGCCGGATCACCCCGCGCGCCGCGTAGAAGTGCAGCAGCTTCCCGCCGATCTGGCCGGTGGCGATCACCACCGCCAGCAGCCACCACGGGATCTCCGGACCGTTGAGCACCAGGCCGATCGCGAACAGCTCGACGCTGATCAACGGGAGCAGCGCGGACGCCACCGACACCCCGAAGGCGGTGGACAGCAATCCGATGACGGTCAGCACGTTCGCCCCCAGCGCGTTCAGACCAGCTGACGGAAGGCTAGCAATTCGAGCACGTTCCGCTCAGCGAACCCGCTTCGAACGAATTCCGCGTGCGAGCTGCAGGTTGTGCGCCTGCGGTGCCTGCGCCTTCCGGGATGCGGTGCGTCGGTCATCGCGGCTTCGGCCACCAATCGGGGTGAAAGGTTCAGTCGAGCGGAAGAGCGCGTTCACGAAGTCTTGAACTGGAGTTCCAGCGAACCGGACAACCGCAGCTCACGCAGCGGACGCCCACCGGCGTCCAGCGTCCGTACCGTACCGTCCGGGGCCCATCCCGCGCTGCCGAAGAAGGCCATCGACGCGGTGTCGGCCTCCGGAACCCACGTGATGCCCCGGGTGGCACCGGTCGCGGCCAACCGCTGCGCCATCGCGCCCAGCAACCGGCCGCCGTGCCCGCGCCGCCCCCAGCGCGGCTCGACCAGAAGTGCGCTGACCAGGACCACGGTGCTCGCGTCGGGCGGCATCGAGCCGTTGGCCGCCGCGACCTCCGGCTCCGGCGCCGGGCCGGCGGCGCAGAACCCCACGACCCAGGAACCCTCGGTCGCCACCAGCACGGTGGCCGGCCCCTCGGTCAACGCCTGCTGCCACTCCTGCTCGGCGGCGGCGCTGTCCAAGCCGTTCAGCACCTCGGCGGGCAGCAGCTCGGTGTACGCGGTCCGCCAAGTGGTCAACTGGATCCGCGCGATCTCCGCGGCATCGGACGGCACTGCTTCCCGCACCTCGGCATCAGCCATGCGGTCAATCTAGAGGTTGCCGCGGTCGCTGTGCGTGGCGGCTCAGCTACCAGATGGTGGAGCACGTCTGCGCTGCGGGATAAGGCCGGTGAACGGGCGGTGACGGGAGCAGGCTCGTTGAGCGTGCGGGAGTTGCTTCGCGCTCAACGCAGCGTGCGCGTTCTGGCACTGCGTGGTGCGACCCGCCGTCGGGCTGTCGGTCCTCGCTGGCACCATCGGGCGGGTGCAGACCATGAGCCGCGACACCGCTCGCCGAGTTGCTTTGGCCGCCCAGGGATTCGCCGACCAGCCGCCGCGCGGCGACGTGACCCGGCGGCATCTCCTGCGAACGTTGTCCCGGACCAAGCTGCTGCAGCTCGACTCCGTCAACGTCGCCGTCCGCGCCCACTACATGCCGCTGTTCAGCCGGCTGGGCGCCTACGCTCCCGAGCTGGTCGACACCGCTGCCTGGTCGCACCGGGCGCGGCAACCCCGGCTGCTGGTCGAGTACTGGGCGCACGAAGCCTCGCTCATCCCCATCGAGGACTGGGCGCTGCTGCGCTGGCGGATGCGGGAGTACGGCGGTGCGTGGCGGCGGCGCAGCCGGGAGCTCCTCGAACGCTCGCCGGAGCTCGTCGACGACGTGCTGGCCGCGGTCAAGGACCTCGGCCCGATCGGCGCGGGCGCGCTGGAGCGCGAGCTCGGTGGCGGTGAGCGCCAAGGCCGCGGCCCCTGGTGGAACCGCACCGACACCAAGCGCGTCTGCGAGCTGCTTTTCGCGATGGGCGAGCTGACCACCGGAACCCGACGCGGCTTCGAACGCCTCTACGACCTGCCCGAGCGCGTGCTGCCCGCTCACGTCCTCGGCCACGAACCCGAGGACGACGAGGCGATCCGGGCGCTGGTGGAGCGGTCCGCGCACGCGCTCGGCGTGGCCACCGAACCCGATCTCCGGGACTACTACCGGCTTTCCCCGTCCCAGTCCCAGCAGGCGGTGGCCCAGCTGGTCGAGGACGGCGTGCTCGAACCCGTCTCGGTGAACGGCTGGCGGCAGCCCGCCTACCGGCACTCCGCGGCGCGGATTCCGCGCAAGGTGACCGGCCGCGCGCTGCTGTGCCCGTTCGACCCGCTGATCTGGGAGCGCTCGCGCGCGGAGCGGTTGTTCGACTTCCACTACCGCATCGAGATCTACGTTCCCGAACCCAAGCGCAAGTACGGCTACTACGTCTTCCCCTTCCTCCTCAACGGTGAACTGGTGGCCCGCGTCGACCTGAAGGCGGACCGCGCCGCAGGCGTGCTGCGGGTGCCCGGCGCGTTCGCCGAACCGGGCTCCGACCTGGGCGAGGTCGTCCCGGAACTGGCGGCCGCACTGCGCGACATGGCGTCCTGGCTGGGCCTCGACGACGTCGTCATCGGCGACCGGGGAGATCTCGCGAAGCCCCTTCGCGCGGTCACCCGCTGAACTCCGGCCGGGGCATCAGCCGACCCGAGGCCGTTCGGCGCGTTCCTGCGCCGCGACGACCTCGTCGCCGTACCGGGCCGCCCACGCGCCGAGCGCCTCGATCGGTTCGAGCAGGCTCTCGCCGAGCTCGGTCAGGTGGTATTCGACCCGTGGCGGTGCTTCCCGGTACGAGTTCCTGCTGACCAAGCCGTTCTGCTGGAGGCGGCGCAGCGTCTCGGCGAGCACCTTCGTGCGGATGCCACCTATCCGCCGCTGGAGCTCGACCGGGCGCAGCGGGCCGTTGCGCAGGACCCAGACGACCACCGGGTTCCAGGTGTTCGACAGCAGGTCGAACGCCAACCGCGCGCGGCAGTCGGCGATGAACCCGCCCTGCCCGGGGAACAGCTCGGTCATCGGTCCCTCCTCGCCCGTCGTGGTGTCATCCTCGCCCGCTCGAAAGCAACCGAGTGGTACCTGTTGCGCCGCTTAGGTTCGGCGGCGTCGAACGGACACGCCGGATGAGAGCGAGCAACTGCAATGCGGATCGGAATTCTGGGCACTGGCAACATGGCCGCCGCGCTCGGCGCGCAGTGGGCCTCCTCGGGCCATGAGCTGATGGTCAGCGGTCGACAACCCGCGAAGGCCGAGGCGCTCGCCCAGCGCCTCGGACGGTCGGTGCGCGCTGGAACGGTCGCCGAGGCCGTCGAATTCGGGTCGGTCGTCCTGATCGCGGTCCTGTCCGGAGCGGTCCGGGAGGTGCTGTCCGCAGCGGGTGCCGAGTCCGGTTCGTTCTGCGACAAGGTGGTGGTCGACTGCAGCAATGCCGTCGTCCCCGGCCGGTTCGTCCTCGACCTCCCGGCCGGTTCCTCGATGGCGGAGCAGATCTCCGAACAGGCGGTCGGTGCGAAGGTGGTGAAGGCGTTCAACCTCTGCCACGAGTCGATCTGGCGCTTGACGCCACCCGCGTTCGACGGCCGACCGCTGCTCGTCCCGCTGTGCGGCGACGATGCGGGCGCGGTCGAGATCGTGCGCTCGCTGGTCACCGACATCGGCTGCGAGCCCGCCGACGGCGGCGGACTGGAACGCGCCCCGCTCCTGGAAGCGACTGCGGCGTTCGCGATCGGACTGTGGGCCCGCGGAGTGGAAGCACAGGCGATGCTGCCACCGTTCGAAGCCGCCGACATGTGACCGGCCGAGGTGCGGGGCCGGTGGATCGTGCTGCACATCCGATCCACCGGCACCGCGCGGTGACCACCGCGCGCCGCCGCGGTCGAGCGTTGCGATTCCGTCAGGTCGCGGTCGTCAGCACGGCATCACCTGTCCCGGTCCGGCCGAAGACCCGCAGCTTCGGTTCCTCTTCCGGCGCTTCCTCGGACACCACCAGATCGCTGCTCGCGCTGCCGGTCGACGAGGTGAGGTCCACCTCCGCGGCGGTGCCGCGGTGGATCGAGACCTGCAGCTCGCCGGAGCCGGTGATCAGCTCGACCTGACCCTCGGTCGCGTCCGCGACGGTCAGGTCACCGCTGCCCGAGCGCGCCAGCACGTCGGCCGACACCGTGCCGAACCAGACGTTCCCGCTGCCGGTGGCCACCGACGACGCCGCACCGAGCGAACTGATCTCGATGTCGCCGCTGCCGCTGCGGGCGTGCACCCCGCCGGTCATCGTGCCGAGGCGGAGCTGACCCGAGCCGGACCGCACGGTGGCCCGGTCGGCTGCCTGCTCGACCGACGTGGTGCCCGAACCGGACTGGATGTTGACCCGCCCGGCGGGCCCGGCGACGCGGACCTCGCCGGAGCTGGTGTGCACCCCGACCTCCGAGTCCAGCGGGGCGCGCACCTTCACCGCGAGCGGGACGTTCCGCAGCGGCGAGGTCGCCGGGGTCCGGATGGCGAGCCGGCTGCCGGTCAGGTCGATCCGGGTCTGGCGAACCGCTTCGGCGACCGGCTCCTGCGACCCGCGGAACTCGCCGCCGGTGCGGATGCCGGCGTCGCCGAACTGCTCGGTGACCCAGCTCAGCAATCCGCTCAGCCCACTGCGCCAGTCCGGTCCGGACGCCGCCGGATCGTGCCGGACCTCGACGTGGGTGACCGCCGTGTCCGCCAGCTCGACGGTGACCGGGCCGAGGCTGTTGCCGATGTCGATGCTGATCGGCCCGGCGGTGTCGAAGTCCTGGCTCCGCACCAGCTCGGCGAGCTTCTCCTCGGCGGACGAGCCGTTCTCGTCACCGCGCGGCTCGTCCGGGTCGGGCGAGGGGATGTCGTTGTTCGTCATCGTTCGCACCGCCCCTCAGCCTTCTACCCAGCCGCGGATGCGCGAGCCGGGCTCGCCGCGCCAGTGGCCGCGCGGACCGCCACCGGGCGGGCCCCACTGCCTGCCGCCGCGCCCGCGCCGCGGGTTGTCCCACGGCCCGCGCGGTCGTCCGGTGTGCAGCGCGCCCTGCACCGCCTGGGCGACCCAGGTGTTCAAGGACACGCCTTGGGTCGCGGCGGCCTGCTCGGCCTGTGACTTGATCTCTTCGAGCAGCCGGAGCGTGATGCGGCTGATGTCACCGCTCTCACCGCTGGGCGGTGGCGGTGGTGGTGGTTCCTCCGTTTCGTCGTCGGCGGACGGTGCCTGGCTGGTGCCGCTGACCACCACCCGGACGTCGCGTCCGTCCAGCCGGATGTCGACGACCGGGCCGTCCAGCTGGGTCGTCACCTCCGCTGCGAGGTCGGAGAGGGCGTTCATGATGGCCAGCCGGGCGGCGGGCTCGATCGCGCCGGACAGCACCGCCGCGGTCTGCCGGGTCTGGTCGTCCCCGGCGGAAGCGGCGGAGCCGAGGTCCGAGCGAAGCTGGTCGATGTAGGGGTTCAGATCCATGACGCCATGGTGACATCGTTCATGGCGTCTTGCAATGACTCGATGGTGTCATCCGGTGTCACCGAGCTGCGGCGACTAGGCTCGGGCGGCACCCGGAGTCGTCGTTGCGGCGGTCGTCGACCGCCGAGCGGAGCAAGGAAGGGGTCCGCCCGCAGTGACCGAGATCGTGCGGCCGAAGGTCCAGCTCGTCGGCAAGACCGAGTTCTTCCCGCCGGAGGACGTGGCCTGGTCGACCGACGCCGACGGCGGGCAGGCGCTGGCCGAGTTCGCCGGCCGGGCCTGCTACCAGTCCTGGGGCAAGCCGAACCCGGCCACCGCCACCAACGCCGGCTACCTGCGGCACATCCTGGAGGTCGGCCACCTGTCGGTGCTGGAGCACGGCTCGGTGTCGTTCTACCTCTCCGGTCTCTCCCGCTCGCTGACCCACGAGCTGATCCGCCACCGCCACTTCTCCTACTCGCAGCTCTCGCAGCGCTACGTGCCGGAGCACGACGCCGCGGTGGTCGAGCCCGAGGTCATCGCGAACGACCCGGAGCTGCACGAGAAGTTCGTCCGGGCGACCGAGGCCGGTGTGGCCGCCTACACCGAGCTGCTGGCGGCGCTGGAGGAGAAGTTCGCCGACGAGCCGAAGGCGACGCTGCGGCGCAAGCAGGCCCGGCAGGCCGCCCGCGCGGTGCTGCCGAACGCCATCGAGACGCGCATCGTGGTCACCGGCAACTACCGCGCCTGGCGGCACTTCGTCGCGATGCGCGCCTCCGAGCACGCCGACGTCGAGATCCGCGCGCTGGCCGTCGAGTGCCTGCGGCAGCTGCAGAAGGCTGCGCCGAACGTGTTCAGCGACTTCGAGATCACCGCGCTGCGGGATGGCACCGAGGTCGCCTCCAGCCCGCTCGTGTCCGAGGGCTGAGCTCCGCGCCGGTGGGCCCGGCGAGGAAGAACCGCTGCTCGAGCGCGTGGACGTCGTGAAGCCGGGTCTCGGGTTCGATGGGAACTTTTTACGATTCGGCGCAGTCCAAGTGAGCACGTCGTTCATCTGATTGGATGAACGCCGAGGTGCAGGTCATTGCGCTTCGTGGTCGCACGTGAGTACGGGTGGAGGGCATCGCCGTGGTGGAGCAGGTCGGGTCGGGTGCGCAGACCAGGCTGATCGGCGGTCGGTACCAGGTCATCCAGGAGCTCGGCCGCGGCGGCATGGGCATCGTCTGGCGGGCCTGGGACCAGGTGATCGGCCGCGAGGTCGCGATCAAGGAACTGCACCTGCCCGACGGGGTGCCCCCGGCCGAGCGGCAGGTCTACGAGGAGCGCGTGTTGCGCGAGGCGCGCACGGCCGGCCGGCTCAACGACCCCGCGGTGGTCACGGTGCACGACGTGCTCGCCGAGGCGGGCACCACCTACATCGTGATGGAGCTGGTGCAGGCGGTCACGCTCAACCAGTACGTCGCCCAGCACGGGCCGTTGCGCCCGGAGCAAGCCGCCGACCTGGCCCGCCAGGTGGTCTCCGCGCTGGAGAGCGCGCACGCGGCGGGCATCGTGCACCGCGACGTCAAGCCCAGCAACATCATGGTCGCCGACGGCCGCGTCAAGCTCGCCGACTTCGGCATCGCCCAGACCCTCGACGACCCGCGGCTGACCACCAGCGGCGCGATCATCGGCTCGCCGTCGTTCATGGCGCCGGAGCGGCTGCAGGGCGCGGACGCGAGTCCGGCCAGCGACCTGTGGTCCTTGGGCGCGACGCTGTTCTTCGCCGTCGAGGGCTGGATGCCCTTCGAGCGCCAGACCACGGCGGCCACCTTGAACGCGGTGCTGAACGAGCCGCCGCAGCTCTCCCGCCCGCACGGCGTCGTCGGCTCGGTGATCACCGGCCTGCTGATCAACGATCCGCGCGCGCGGTTCACCGGCCCCCAGGTCCGGGCGCTGCTGGACAGCGTGCCCGCCAACGGCGCGCCCGAGAGCACGAGGCCGGGAACCCGCATCGCGTCGGTGCCGCAGCCGAAGGGCCGGCTGCGGCCGTGGCTGATCGCCAGCGGCATCACCGCACTGGTGCTGTTCGTGGCCGGGCTGCTGGTGGGGCGGTTCGCGCTGGTCGGCAACAGCGACCCGATCGCGATGGAGCCGACGCTGACCTACGGCAAGGGCGGCGACATCGAGATGATCAGCCTCGACGACGAGAAGTGCGGCGTCGGCAGGATCGCGACCCGGGCCCAGCTCACCGAGGGCGTGTCGTGCTCGGAGCCGCACGACTTCGAGCTGGTCACGAAGTCCACCCCGTTCAGCTCCAGCGACGACGAGCTGCCCTACCCGGGTGCGGAAGCGCTGGCCCGCTACGGCGAGGGCTACTGCTCGATCTACTTCGACTCGGACAAGATCCTCGCGCCGGGCAAGCAGAACGCGCTGCGCTTCGTCGCGCTGATCCCGTCCGAGCAGACCTGGACGGACCTGGCGGACAGCAGCACCTCCAGCAGCAGCGGCCCGAGCCCGGCCGACCAGTCCGTCTACTGCGCGGTGTACAGCGCCAACGGCGACAAGCTGCAGACCTCCGTCACCGGATGATCGAAAGCCCGCGGCGGCAGGCACTAAGGTGGGCACATGGGTGTGGCCAGCGATGAACGTCAGCAGTTGTGCGATCTCCTCGAGCAGCTCGGCCCGGACGCGCCGACGCTGTGCGAGGGGTGGACGACGCGGGACCTCGCCGTGCACCTGGTGGTGCGCGAGCGCCGTCCGGACGCGCTGGCCGGAAAGCTGCTGAAGTCGCTGGCCGAGCGCAGCGGGCGGATCGAGGAGGAGCTGCGCGCGCTGCCGTGGCCCGAGCTGGTCGACCGGGTGCGGCAGGGGCCGCCGAAGTGGAACCCGATGGGCCTGGCGGGCGTGGACGAGGCCGTCAACGCCGCCGAGTTCTACGTGCACCACGAGGACGTCCGGCGCGCCCAGCCGGACTGGCAGCCGCGGCCGGCGGACCCGGTCCGCGAGGACGCGCTGTGGAAGTCGCTGGGCCGGGTGGCGCGCGTGTTCTACGGGCGCAGCCCGGTGGGCGTGGTGCTGCGCCGCCCGGACGGCACCGAGATCGCGGCCAAGAGCGGTCCGCGCACGGTCCGCATCAGCGGTGAGCCGAGTGAGCTGCTCCTGCACGCGTTCAGCCGACGTGCTGCGAAGGTCACGTTCGACGGCAACGAGGCGGATGTGCTCGCAGTCGAGGATCTGCGCCGCTCGTTCTGACCCGAGTGCCGGAAACTCCGCAGCAACGGGCCTGCTCGGCCGAAAGATGCACGGCTGGGAACGGGTGCGGGACTCGGGGTTTCCGGAATGTTCGGTGACCCCGGTCCGGGGGCTCTGAACAGGGAAGTCACCAGGTAGCGTCAGGGCCATGACCGCCTGCCCCACTGCGATTCCGGGCCGCCCGTTCGGCCGCGTCCTGACCGCGATGGTCACGCCGTTCGACGAGGACGGGAAGCTCGACCTCAAACTCGCCCAGGAACTGGCGACGTACCTGGTGGACAGCGTCGGCAACGACGGGTTGGTCGTCAACGGCACCACCGGCGAGAGCCCCACGACCAGCGACCACGAGAAGCAGCAGCTGCTGCGCGCCGTGGTCGAGGCGGTGGGGGACCGCGCGACCGTCGTGGCGGGTGCCGGCACCAACAACACCGAGCACTCCGTCGAGCTGGCCCGCGCCGCGGAGCACGCCGGTGCGCACGGCCTGCTGGTGGTCACGCCGTACTACTCGCGACCGCCGCAGGAGGGCCTGTTCCAGCACTTCTGGACGGTCGCCGACGCCACCGAGCTGCCGGTGATGCTCTACGACATCCCGCCGCGCTCGGTCGTGCCGATCCAGGTCGACACCCTCAAGCGGCTCGCCGAGCACCCGCGGATCAAGGCGGTCAAGGACTCCAAGCACGACCTGCTGGCGGGCAGCGAGGTGCTGGCCTCCACCGACCTCGCGTACTACTCCGGCGAGGACCCGCTGAACCTGCCGTGGCTGTCGGTCGGCGCGGTCGGTTTCGTCAGCGTGATCGGGCACGTCGTGGGCGACCGGCTGCGCTCGATGCTCGACGCCTACGAGGCCGGTGACATCAACGGCGCCCGGGAGATCCACAACGGACTGCTGCCGGTGTACCGGTCGATGAACTTCGTCGGCGGCGTCATCTTCTCGAAGACCGCGTTGCGGCTGTGCGGCTACGAGACGGGGCAGCCGCGGCTGCCGCTGCCGGCCGCTACCGAGGAGCAGGTGCGATTGATCACCAGCGACCTGTGGGATGCTGGCCTGGTATTGGTCAATCCGGACGCCGCACAGAGGTGAACCAGCGTTGAGCGCAAAGGCGACAGCCACCGAGTACCACCCGGTGACGCCGATTTCTTCGGCCCCACCATCCCCGTTGGCCGAGGGTGGGCTGCGAGTCGTTGCGCTCGGCGGCATCGGCGAGGTCGGCCGCAACATGACCGTCTTCGAGTACGGCGGCCGGCTGCTGATCGTCGACTGCGGCGTGCTGTTCCCCGAGGACGACGCGCCCGGCGTGGACCTGATCCTGCCGGACTTCGGGGCGATCGAGAACCGGCTCGAGGACATCGACGCGCTGGTGCTCACGCACGGCCACGAGGATCACATCGGTGCGGTGCCGTTCCTGCTGCGGCTGCGCCCGGACCTGCCGGTGGTGGGTTCGAAGTTCACCCTCGCGCTGCTGGCGGCGAAGTGCCGCGAGCACCGGCTGAGCCCGGTGCTGGTCGAGGTCACCGAGGGGCAGCGCAGCCAGCACGGCGCCTTCGACCTGGAGTTCTTCGCGGTCAACCACTCCATCCCGGACGCGCTGGCGGTGGCCATCCGCACGCCGGCCGGAGTGGCCCTGCACACCGGTGACATCAAGCTGGACCAGCTGCCGCTGGACGGCAGGCTGACCGACCTGGCCGGGTTCTCCCGGCTCGGCGACGAGGGCGTGGACCTGTTCCTGGTCGACTCCACCAACGCCGAGGTGCCCGGGTTCGTCACCCCGGAGCGCGAGATCGGGCCGGTGCTGGACCGGGTGATCGGCAAGGCGACCCAGCGGGTGATCGTGGCCTGCTTCGCCAGCCACGTGCACCGCGTGCAGCAGGTGCTGGACGTCGCCGAGGCGCACGGCCGCAAGGTCTGCTTCGTCGGGCGCTCGATGGTGCGCAACATGGGCATCGCGGCGGACCTGGGCATGCTGAACGTGCCGGAGGGGCTGCTGGTCGACCTCTCCGATGCGCTGGAGATGCCCGAGCACGAGGTCGCGTTCGTCTCGACCGGTTCGCAGGGCGAGCCGCTGTCCGCGCTGTCCCGGATGGCGCGCGGCGAGCACAAGCAGATCAGCATCCGCGCCGGCGACACGGTGGTGCTGGCCAGCTCGCTGATCCCGGGCAACGAGACCGCGGTGTTCGGCGTGGTCAACGGCCTGGTGCGGTTGGGCGCGCAGGTGGTGCACCAGGGGCACGCGAAGGTGCACGTGTCCGGGCACGCCTCGGCCGGTGAGCTGCTGTACCTCTACAACGCGGTGCGGCCGAGCAACGTGATGCCGGTGCACGGCGAGTGGCGCCACCTGCGGGCGAACGCCGAGCTCGCCCGGCTGACCGGCGTGCCCGCGGACCGCGTGGTGATCGCCGAGGACGGCGTCGTGGTCGACCTGCTCGACGGGATCGCCAGCATCGCCGGACGGGTGGAGGTCGGGCACGTCTACGTCGACGGTCTGTCCGTCGGAGACGTGGGCGAGTCGACGCTGTCCGACCGCCTGGTGCTGGGCGAGGGCGGGTTCATCGCGATCACGGTCGCGGTGGAGGCCGCGACGGGCCGCGCGGTGTCGTCGCCGACGATCTCCGGCCGCGGCTTCTCCGACGACCCGAAGGCGCTGGACGACGTGGTGCCGCTGGTGGAGATGGAGCTCGCCCGCACCGAGGCGGAGGGCATCACCGACACCCACCGGATCGCGCAGGCGGTGCGCCGGGTGGTCGGCCGCTGGGTGGCGGAGAAGTACCGCCGCCGGCCGATGATCGTGCCCAACGTGCTCCCGGTCGGCCCCTGATTCGCTCACCCGTCCGAGGGGTGAATTCGGTTCGTTGATCCGAATTATCCGATTACTCCGCGTTGTGTGGATCGCCACCGGGTGGTCTGCGATCCACTTTGGAGGGACACGGCAGGCCTCGGTGGAGATCGGCTGCCAGGGTGGATGACGCCGGTCCGGGAGGTGCCCACCCCGACGTGGGACCAGCGGACCGGCGGAACCACCAAATCGGAGGATTGGGGTCTTCAGGTGCGTACTTCGACTCGGCTTCTCGGTGCTGCGGCTGCAACGGCTGCCCTGCTGGCGATCGGTTCCCCGGCCTTCGCCGACAGCTACGACAACGACGGGATCAACCTGCTGAACGACAACAACGTCAGCGTGCTGCCGATCCAGCTGTGCGGCAACAACATCGGCGTGCTCGCCCTGGTCGCACCGATCGGCTCGCCCCAGGTGAACTACTGCGTCAACGCCCCGATCTGGGACCACTGACAACAGCCGCACGCACGCCAGAAGGGCCGACCTCCACCGGAGGCCGGCCCTTCTGCTGTTCCTGGAAGTGCGTCAGATCCTCGCGGCCGGCCTGGTCAGGACCTTGATCATCTCTTCGATGGAGGAGATGAGCTTCCGGCTGTCGGCGGGGGCGAGCGTGTACCACTCGCGGCCGTCGCGGCCCGGTTTGCGCTGGGCCAGGAAGCAGCCCGCTTCGGTGGCGAAGAACTGGACGTTGAACGGCAACGTGTGCATCCGGCGCACCTTCTGGTCGTAGGCGCGGACGGTGAACAGCCCTTCCAGGGTTCGCTTCGCGGAGAAGGCCTGCACGAGGGTTTTCGCGTCGTTGCCGCGAATCCCGTTGGCGGACAACGCGGAACCGAAGGTTCCCTCGCCGCTGCTCATTCGCTTGCCCGCCCGGTCCAGCTGCTCGTAGGGCACCGAGACCGAAACGCCCTCGCCTGCGGTGACCCGGCCGAGCAGGTTCACCGCGTTGCCCGCCGGACCGCCGTGCTCGTGGCGCTTGATGCGGATGTCCCGCAGAGCGTTCTGCGCGTCGCCATCGGCCTGGTAGGCCTGGATCGTGCTGCGACCGTGCTCCACCAGCACCGCGTTGAAGCTCTCGCCCTCCCGGGAGTTGACCGCGACACCGACCGCCAACGGCGGCCGGGCCAGCAGCTGGATGGCGTCCTCCAGGAACGGGTGGAGATCACCGCCGTCGAGCAGGCCCTGCTGAGCCAGCTGCTGCCGCCCGCGTTCGGCCGCCGCGCGACGATCGTCGTCGGTGGCCTCCACCGGCAACCAGCCGACCCGCAGCAGCGGGTGCAGCTGCAGGTCGAACTCGGTGCAGAGGTAGGTCGCGGCGGTGGGTGAGAGGCTGAGTTCGCGCCCCGCCACGATCACCGTCCCCCGTTGGGCATGTCGCCGAAGACCGGCGGCGCGACCTTGTCCATGTCGTTGGTGAAGACGTCGTCCTGCTCCTGCAACCAGCCGGGACGCTCGTGCTCCTGCTCCTCCTCGCCCTGCTTGCCGCGCGCGGCTCCGCCAGCGCCGCCCATGCCACCAGCGGCACCGCGCCCGCCGGCACCGGCTGCGCCGGGACCGTTGGCGCCCGAACCCGAGCCCATGCCGCCGCCGAGGTTGCCCGCGCCCGCGCGCCCACCGCCGCCGAGCTGGTTGCCGCCACCAGCGCCGACGCCGCCCCCGCGGGGCATGCCGCCGCCGGGACCACCGCCGGGCCCGCGGCCGCTGCCGGGGCCGCCGTTCGGCGACGGAGCCCAGCGACCGTTGTAGGGGTTCTGCCGTTCCCACGCGCCGGTCTGCGGGTTCTGCCGGTAGAGCGTCCCGTCCGGCCCGCGAACGACCCCGGGCGGAAGCTGCTGCCCCTGCCCAGGGCCAGGCGTCGCCCACACCGGCGAGGTACCGGCCGGAGGAGCGGAAGGCGTGGGAGTGTAGGACGGCGTCGGACTCGGTGCCGAAGCCCACGAAGAAGAAGTGCCCGCCGGAGCGGAGGTGATCCCACTGCCGCTGGTGTAACCGGACGGGGTGTTCGAGTAACCGCTGGGCGTGCTCGGGTACGGAGTGGAGTTCTGCGGCGGCGGAGGCGGCGGCTGGTCAGCGGGCTTGAACTCCGGCATCTGAGCGATGGCGGCTTCGGTCTGCGCCCTGTACTGCGTCATGGCGTCGCTCGCCTGCTGATTGGTCTCGGCGAAGGCTTCCTGCCGCTCTTCGTAGTCGCTCATCCAACCGGTGATCGGGTTGGAATCCAGACCCCAGTCCTCGACCCATCCCTTCTCCGGCGGATCGAGGATGGCCTCCTTACCGCTCGGCAGCGTCTCGCCCTGCGCGGGCAACGAGGTGAAGGTGTGCCGCTGGTTGTCGTCCTGCATCTGAACTGCGCTGCGGATGCCCTGGGAGGTGTTGGCAGCGGCCTCGGCCATCGGCATTACCTCAGCGATCGAAGCATTGGCAGCGTCAGCAGCCTGACCCTGATGCGCAGCCTCCGCTTTGCGCAGAGCCGCCTCGACATCACCGACGAGTTCCTGGAATTCGTCGGCGACTGCACCCCACTGCTCTGCACCGTTACCCGTCGGCGCGGGCAACGCGGCAGCGTCGGGAGCCCCGCCCATCTGGGTCCGGTATTCCTTAGCCGCGCTGAGGTAGCACGGCTCCATACTTAAGCTCGGCGTGGTCACTTCATATCCCCCAAGATCGTTACTTTGCTGCAGGCAGGCTAGGCACGGCAGCTTCGAGTGCTTGCTGTGCTAGACCACATGGGTCGTTGGTCTTGTCGAAACGACTGGCCATCGAAGACAGGATCTGATCATCCTTGGTGGCCAGGAAGATCGAGCAGGTTCCCAATTCTTTGGGATCGTTCCGGTTGGCTCTCACAGCCGGATGGCCCGCGATGGTCAGCTCTTCAAAGTCCGCGAACTGCGATCGATTGTCCAGATAGGACGAAAGGGGACGATTGGCGATTTCTCCCAACGCCAGTCGATCACGCTCATCGGGCGTGTACCACCCACAGGACCGACTGATCGAGTCCGAACTGTCTGTGCCCTGGGGGTTAAGTCCGAGCTTTGAAGCGCTCTCTGCGGAGAGGAAGTCGCAAGGCGGGACCGCCGCAGCATCCTTCGGGTTGCTGATCTGCGAGCCGGATTCGGTTTGGGCGGTCTCTGGTGACTGCTCGCCACCGGTGTCCGGTGTTTGGCTTCCGCATGCCGCCAGAAGAGCGGTCATGGCCAGGCTTGCGCCGAGAATGGCACCGCGTTTCAACACGTCACTCCTCGCGATCAACGAAACCTCTCACGCCTGCGGGTTCGTCCGACTCTGGTCGACACTTGCGGCTTCGTCCAAGCCCTCGTACTCCCGGAGCGTCGCCTCGTAACCCTCGATCTTCACCTTAAGCTTGTCAGCAAGATCCTTGGCGAAGGCTTCAAGGGACCCGGCGTCGCCGACGGCTCGCTTCTGGACGGCCTCCTTGAAGGCCTGTGTAGCTCGATCTCCGGCAGTCAGCTCACCTGCGTCGATGCTGAGAGCCTTCTCGCGCTGCACATTGACCCGTTCGCGTGCTGCTTTCAGGTCCGCGATCGCTTCGCGGAGGGCGTCTGGGTCTACCCGGAACCCGGTCATGCGAATGTCCCCCTTCTCATGACTGTCTCTGGTTGCTGATCCATTTTCTGTGATCACCGCGCGTGACCACAGCAGGTTTGACTCGGTCGGCACTATGGCGCTGATCACCATATCGAGGGTGCCGAGTCGGCTAGCCGTTCACCTGAACGTCGCAGTGCGTGACTAGAGATGCTCGGGAAACCGATGCGAGCAGCCGTGAACGCGACCGGGGCTGGCCTCCTGCGAGGCCAGCCCCGTTCGGCTTCGGGAGCCGTTCGCGGTGGTGTCAGTTCCCGTGGTCGGTGAGTTGTTGGGTGGCGATGACGGCGAGGAGGTCCAGTTTGTCGGCGCTGTCCGTGCCAACCGCGGGGGTGAACCAGAGGAGTCGTTGGCGGCCGTCTTCGCTGAACAGGTGGAGGCAGTTGACGTCGAGCACTCCCAGGGCGGGGTGGATGAGGCGTTTTCGGTCGTTGCGGCGGAATGCCACGTCGTGCTCGGCCCAGAGCTCGGCGAATTCGGGCGAGCGGTGGAGCAGGGTGGCGATCAGCGAGCTCGCTTCGGTGTCCCGGGCGTCCCGGCGCGCTGCTGCGGCCCGCAGGTCGGCGGCCAACGCCCGGGACTGCGTCGGGTGGTCCTCCTCGGGGTAGATCCGCCGTGCCCCGGGGTCGGTGAACCACCGGTGGATGAAGCTCGCTTCCTGGCCGTGGAAGCCCGATTGGTCGCCGAGCAGGGCGACGGCGAGCGGGTTCTGCACGAGGGTGGCGTGCAGATCGGTGATGACCTGGGCGGGCGTCGAGGTCAGCCGGGTGAGCAGGTCGAGCATGCCGGGGTGGACGTGCGAGGAGAGGCCGCCCTGCACCGGGACTGGGCGATCGGCGAGGTGATAGAGGTGATCGCGCTCGTCGGCGGTCAGCCGCAGGGCTCGTGCGAGGGCCGCGAGCATCTGCTCGGACGGTTGGGAGCCGGCGCCGCGTTCCAGCTCGTTGTAGTAGTCCACCGACGCGCCCGCGAGCTGGGCCACCTCGTCGCGGCGCAGCCCGGGCACGCGGCGCCGCGGGCCGCGGACGAGCCCCACATCCTCGGGGCGGATGCGCTCGCGCCGGGATCGGAGGAACGCGCCCAGCTCGGTGTGCTTCGCGGACTTCACGGCCACCAGTCTGGGGCAGCTGGGGCAGCTGGCACAGGGGACGCCATCCCCTGGTACCGCCCGCAGGTGCCCCGCACCGTGGAGGCATGACTTCCACCGACACCACCAGTGCGGCGGTCGGCCGGGTCGCGGTCGTCACCGGGGGCTCGCGCGGCATCGGCCGGGCCGTGTCCCACCGGCTCAGCTCCGACGGCTGGGCCGTCGTCGTCAACTACGTCGCCGACGCCGCTGCCGCGGAGGAGACGGTGGCCGCGCTCACCGCCGCTGGCGGCACGGCGCTCGCGGTCCAGGCCGACGTCGCCGACGAGAACGCCGTCGCAGCGCTCTTCGACCAGACCGAGGCGGCGTTCGGAGGCGTGGACGTCGTCGTGAACGCTGCGGGGCGCTTGGCGCTCTCGCCCATCGCCGAACTCGACCTGAACGTCCTCGACCAGCTGCACCGGACCAATGTCCGCGGAGCTTTCGTCGTCGCCCAACTGGCCGCGCAGCGCCTGCGCGCAGGCGGTTCCCTCGTGGGCTTCTCCAGCTCTGTCGTCGGCACGCAGTTCCCCGACTACGGTGCGTACGCCGCCAGCAAGGGCGCAATCGAGGCGATGACCCTGATCCTGGCGCGCGAGCTGCGCGGGCGCGACATCACCGTGAACACCGTCGCCCCGGGCCCGACCGCCACCGAGCTCTTCCTCGAGGACAAGACGGAGGAGCAGGTCGAGTCGCTGGCCAAAGCACCGCCGCTGGAGCGCCTGGGCACCCCGGAGGACATCGCCGCTGTCGTCGCATTCCTGACCAGCGCCGAGGGTCGCTGGGTCAACGGCCAGATCCTGCGCGCGAACGGCGGCATGGTGTGACGCCCCGCTCTGTTCCGCGGACACCGACGTAGCGGTCCGCCGAACCGCTCACCCACCACAACCCCAGGAGGACAACCGTGCCATTCGCGCATTTCAAGATCCCTGCCGGCACCATCACCGCGGCGGACAAGAAGAAGATCATCGAACGCACCACCGACCTGTACGCCGAGATCTACGGGGAGCGGGCGCGGCCGACCACGGTCGTTCTCGTCGACGAGGTCGTTGACGGTGGCTGGGGCGTTGCCGGCAACGTCCTGACCGCCGCCATGCTCAACGGCGACGTCTGATCGCCACGTGCGACGGCCCGGCACCGTGGTGCCGGGCCGTCGCACGTGGCGGGAAACCCGCGTCAGTGCCAGTTGGCTTGGAGTGCTTTCTGGAGGAATTCCGGTTGCTGCGGGCGCTTGCTGAACAGGGTGTTCACGCCCTCCGGGGCGGGCTGGGGGAGGGGTTCGCACGTGGTGTCCGGGCCCTCGCCTGGCTTGCGCGGCGGAAGCTTGCCCGTGAGGAGGTAGTCCGCGATCTGGTCGTCGAGGCAGGTGTTTCCGCTCAGGGATCCGGAGTGGGTCGTGCCACCGGGGAGGCTGATCAGGCTGGCTCCGGGGAAGCGCTCACGGGCTTCCAGGGCTCCTGGGAACGGGGTTGCCGCGTCCAGCTCTTCGCTGATCAGGAGGGCGCTCTCGACGCGAGACCCTGATCAGGATCCGTTTCCGCTGCTCAGTACCCGTGAGCGTTTTGTGTTGCCATAGCAACCTAAAACACTCACGGGCCCCTACCAGCAGAAACGGGCCACATCAAGGCCCCGAACCCCACCCAGCCGCACCTCAGGGGACCGTGACGCAACCCAGCCACAAGAAACCCCGAAAGCGCGGGATCACCGCCAAAACGCGACCACCGCTGAAAATCGCGGAGAGGCGGAACAGTGATGTGGGCTAGTACGAGCAGGTGTTGAGCATCGTTTGCAGGGCCGACTTCTCGGCGCTCTGCAGGGTGAGCTGCCAGCGGTGCTTGGTGTGGATCCAGAACTTCGCGTAGCCGCAGTGCGCGCTGGTGCGCGGGGGCTTCCAGGACGCGGGGTCGCGGTCGCCCTTGGTGCTGTTGATCTCGGTGGTCACGGCGATCAGCTGCGGGCCGTCGAGGTCGTTGGCGAACGATTCGCGCTTGGCGGTCGTCCAGCCGCTGGCTCCGGAGCGCCAGGCCTCCGCCAGCGGGACGATGTGGTCGATGCTGATCTTCGACGGCGAAGTCCTGGTGACGCCGTCGAAGTAGCTGTACCAGCTGCCGGAGGTGGGGTAGCAGTCCGAGCCCACCTTGACGTTGTCGCCGTCGCGCTTGAGCACCTGCTCGCGGGTGCTGCAGGTGCCCGAGACGTTCTTCCAGTGCGGGAACTTCTCCCGGGAGTAGCCGGTCATGGAGCCCTCGGTGCGCACGGTCAGCCCGTTGAGCTCGGACTGGACCGCGGCCTTGCTCGGCACGTCGGGCGGGAAGGCGAGAGCGGTCGGGGCTCCGGCGACGGAGAAGGCCAGGAGCGAGGTGAGGGCGAGCGGTAAGAGGAGCGCGAGTCTGCGTGACGATCGCACGGGCGTGCCTTCCGATCAGGAGAAAGCGGACATATCACGATCTCCTCGGAATGTGTCACGCCTTCGCCCGCAGCGTGACCGCACAACTACCGGTAGTTGAACAACGTCCGATGTGGATGCCGCCGAAAGGTCGCACGGCTGCGGCTGTTCGGGGTAATTAGGATCGTGGAGTCCTGCACGAATTCCTGATCGAATGGGCTTGCGTGTAGTTGCGAGTTGGTCGAGGCGCCCGCTCAACGCGCTCGTGCACTGTACTTGCACGCGGACGAAGGGCTCTGCTGTCTCGGTGATCAACCGGTTAGGACCCGGGCGCAGTGGAGCTGATCGTCGACGCGGTTTTCTTGTCGGGTGGGTCGCGGGTCGCCGACTGCAGCCGACTCGTCGCCGAGCTCGGTGCGAGATTCGTGTTCGACTCCGTCACCTTGCTCAGCGGTTCCATCTCGGCAAGCGGGACAGGCTCGAACCAGGGGTGCTCGACCGTCCCGAATTCGATCTGTGGCAGCGGGTCAGGGCAGGTGCACCGGCAGTCCGCTACGGCGACTACGGAATTGTCCACCCGCGGGCTCCGGAGCCGGCCAAGCCAGGGATACCGATGAACATCCCCAACCCGTACCTCTTCTACACGGGCTCTCGCCGAAGCCGCTTTGCCCGCCGGAACATGGTTCGTGGCGCGAACAGGCGACCGTCGCCCGGCGAAGATCCCGCGGCGTACTTCCGCGAGGTGGCGCAGGAAACGATCACGTCGCAGGAGTACGCGATCGGGACGTCGCACCACATCGCGCACCTCGCGGGACGTGGAGATCTGGCGCCGGACTGATCAGGGCCGCCAAGGGCTCGGTTTGTCCGTGGCCGGGCGGGTCGGGTCTTGGTGGTGGGGTGCGCCGAGCTCGGCCTCGCGGAGCGGGGTCAGGCCGTCGGTGATCGCTCGCATGATGCGGTCGCGGGCGCGGGCTGCGTCGCCCACGCGGTCGGCGGACAGGTCGGCGAGGTCGACCGGGGGTCCGAAGTGGACTCGCAGCCGCGGTCGGCGGCGGACCGCGCGCAGCCACGAGGTCAGCAGGATGCGCAGGTCAGCCGCACTCTCCACGCGGACCATGCCGTAGCACATCGCCTCGTGGGCGCCCCACTGGCTGATCGGGACCACGGTCGCGCCGGAGGCCAGCGCCATGCGGGCCGCGCCGGTCTTGCCGCGCTCCGGCCACATGTCCGGCTCCAGCGTGATGCGGCCTTCCGGGTACACCAGCACCGGGTGGTGATCGCTGGTCAGGGCCGCGACCACCCGGTCCATCGCCTCGCTGGCGGTGCTCTTGCCACGGTCGGCGCGGACGTGCCTGCAGCGGCGCAGCACACCGCCCAGCACCGGGGTGTCGAACAGGCCGCCGGTGGCCAGGAAGCGCGGCGCCAGCCGACGGGTCCGGCAGGCCGCGATCAGGACGAGGGCGTCCAGGTTGCCGATGTGGTTGGCGGCCAGCAGCAGCGGCTTGCCGCGCAGCTCGTCCGGGACGTCGCCGGTGACTTCCAGCCGTCCGGTGATGCCGATGATCGCGCGGTCCACCCGCATCAGAGCGCGCCAGAGCAGCGGTGCGCCGCGGAACAGCTTCTCGCGGTCGGTTCGGCGTGTCGGCTCGTGCGGACCGGTCGGAAGGGCAACCATGATTATCGAGGATCTCACGCCCGATGCCCCGAATGGGGGAGAACGCCCGAGAAAAGCGTCCGAGCCGCTGTTCACCGTGGCTGTTGTGACGGGAGAGGCGGGTGCGGATACCGTGTGGGGTATGGCGAGCCGGACATCGAACGGGGGACGTGGGTCGGCGCGCAGCAAGAGCGCCACGAAGAGTAGCGGCTCCGCGTCCCGCAGTGGCGGATCGGGTCAGGGCAAACCCCGCGCGAAGTCGGGGACCGCACGCAAGAGCACGGCCAAACCGCGCGGCTCGACGCACACGCCGCGCCGCCAGCCCGCGAAGCGCCCGGCGAAGTCCCGCGGCGGTGGTGTGGCCCGCGGCGTGGGCAGCGTGGTGCGGGCTATGGGCAAGACCCGCGAGCTCGACCCGGCGCACCGGCGCGACGGGCTGGCGCTGGTCTTCCTGGCCACCGCGGTGATCGCGGCCGCCGGTGTCTGGTGGCAGGCGGGCGGACCGGTCGGCCACGGCTTCGACCTGGCGCTGCGCTCGATCATCGGCTCGGCCGCCGTGGTGCTGCCGCTCGTGCTTCTGGGCGTCGCGATCGTGCTGATGCGCACCGAGACCACGGCCGAGGCCCGGCCGCGGGTGGTGATCGGTTCGATGCTGCTGATCCTCACCACGCTCGGCGTCATCCACATCGCTTCCGGTGCCCCGCTGGAACCCGAGCAGTGGCCCCACGCCGGTGGTGCGCTCGGCTTCGTCTCGGGCGGGCCGCTCGAGTACGGGCTCACGCCTTGGGTCGCCGTTCCGGTGCTGGTGCTGGTCGGGCTGTTCGGGCTGCTGGTGCTCACCGGCACCTCGGTGCGCGACATCGGTGATTGGCTGCGGGGCGGCGACGCCGAGGAAGAAGCCGACGAGCCGAAGCGGTCGCGGTCGAAGGCCGAGGATGCGGAACCGACCGAGGTCAAGCTGCGCCGCCCCTCGCGGCGGCGGCAGGCGGCGATGGCCGACGAGGACCCGCAGCTGTCCATCGAGGACGTTCCGGAGGAGCCGAAGCCGGCCAAGCCGAAGGCCGCGGCCGTGGTCCCGGCGAACCAGCCCGCTCCGGAGAAGCCGAAGAAGAGCGACAAGCCGCAGATCAGCCGGAGCGTCGAGGGCGACTACAAGCTGCCGCCGCTGGACGTGCTCACCGACGGCGAACCGCCGAAGAACCGCAGCCGGGCCAACGACGCGATGATCGAGGCGATCACCGCGGTCCTGGAGCAGTTCAACATCGACGCCCAGGTCACCGGGTTCACCCGCGGCCCGACGGTGACGCGCTACGAGGTCGAGCTCGGCCCCGGCGTGAAGGTCGAGAAGATCACCGCGCTCACCAAGAACATCGCCTACGCGGCGGCCACCGACAACGTGCGGCTGCTGGCGCCGATCCCGGGCAAGTCCGCGGTGGGCATCGAGGTGCCCAACAGCGACCGGGAGATGGTGCGCCTCGGCGACGTGCTGCGCTCCACCCAGGCGACCAAGGACAGCCACCCGCTGGTGATGGGCCTGGGCAAGGACATCGAAGGCCACATGGTCACCGCGAACCTGGCCAAGATGCCGCACCTGCTGGTGGCCGGTTCCACCGGTTCCGGTAAGTCCAGCTTCGTCAACTCCATGCTGGTGTCGCTGCTGGCGCGGGCGACGCCGCAGGAGGTCAGGATGATCCTGATCGACCCGAAGATGGTGGAGCTGACGCCCTACGAGGGCATCCCGCACCTGATCACGCCCATCATCACCCAGCCGAAGAAGGCCGCCGCCGCGCTGGCCTGGCTGGTGGAGGAGATGGAGCAGCGCTACCAGGACATGCAGGCCAACCGGGTGCGGCACATCGACGACTTCAACCGCAAGGTGAAGTCCGGTGAGATCACCGCGCCGCTGGGCAGCGAGCGGGAGTACCGGCCCTACCCGTACATCCTGGCCATCGTCGACGAGCTCGCCGACCTGATGATGACCGCGCCGCGCGACGTCGAGGACGCCATCGTGCGCATCACGCAGAAGGCGCGCGCCGCGGGCATCCACCTGGTGCTGGCCACCCAGCGGCCGTCGGTGGACGTGGTGACCGGTCTGATCAAGACCAACGTGCCGTCCCGGCTGGCCTTCGCCACCTCGTCGCTGACCGACTCACGGGTCATCCTGGACCAGCCCGGTGCGGAGAAGCTGATCGGCATGGGCGACGCGCTGTACCTGCCGATGGGCGCGTCGCGGCCGGCCCGGGTGCAGGGCTCGTTCGTCGGCGACGACGAGATCCACCGCATCGTCTCGTTCACCAAGGAGCAGGCCGAGCCGGAGTACACCGACGGCGTCACCGCGGCCAAGGCGAGCGAGAAGAAGGAGGTCGACTCCGACATCGGCGACGACCTCGACGTGCTGCTGCAGGCCGCCGAGCTCGTGGTGACCAGCCAGTTCGGCTCCACCTCGATGCTGCAGCGAAAGCTGCGGGTCGGGTTCGCCAAGGCCGGCCGGCTGATGGACCTGCTGGAGTCGCGCGGTGTGGTCGGCCCGTCGGAGGGCTCGAAGGCCCGCGAGGTGCTGGTCAAGCCCGATGAGCTGGAGAACGCGCTGTACTCGATCCGCGGCGGGCCGTCCCCGGACGAGGAGTGAGTCCGTGAGCGCTTCGGGGTGCTAATGCGCCCCGAAGCACTCACGGGCCGCGTTCTTCCCGTTTTCACCGGCATTTCAACCGGCTTTCCCGGTTTCTTCGCGCTGCTCCGTTTGCGAATCGGGATTGCGCTGAACGGAATGCTGGAACCGACCGAATTTCACGATGTTTGAGATATTCTCCGGCGCGCTGACGGTATTTGTCCGCCCGCGATTTCGTGAGGTTCGCGCATGCTCGTCCGGAAATTACGCGCTGTCCTGTCGGTTTCGTTATCGGTGCTGCTGCTGGCCGGATTCCAGTCGGTGGCCGCCGGGGACGCCGGTCCATCCGATGTGGACAGAGGGGAGCTGCTGCGCGCCGGGGGCAGCAGCTATCCGCGGCTGGTGCGGTTGCAGAACTCCGGTGAGGCCAACGGCCGCGTGCTGGTCAGCATGACGACCTACGCCGACCGGACCGGATTCGCGGTCGTCTACGAGAGCGACGACGACGGCGCCACGTTCCAGCCCGTCGGCGAGATCCGCGACCCGGAGGGCGCGGACGAGAAGGGAATGTGCTGCTCGACGCTGTACGAACTGCCGCAGCAGGTCGGCGACATGCCCGCCGGAACGCTGCTGTGGGCGGGCACCGCGGGCGTCGGTGCCGACCCGGAGGAGCGGCGCAGCAGCATCCGCCTGTGGCGCAGCGACGACCACGGCCGCACGTGGAGCTTCCTGTCCACCATCGTGCAAGCGCCGGTGGGGCCGGGCGTCTGGGAGCCGGAGTTCACCGTTTCCAAGCAGGGCGAACTGGTCGTGTTCTACTCCGACGACGGCGATCCGAAGCACGACCAGAAGATGGTCCAGATGCGCTCCGCCGACGGCCGGAACTGGACGGATCTGCGGGAGACCATCAAGAACGACAAGTTCACCGTGCGCCCCGGCATGGCGGGCGTGCGGCAGCTGCCCGACGGCACCTACGTGATGGCCTACGAGGTCTGCAACTACGACTCGGTGCACATCTGCACGATCTGGACGCGCACCTCCCAGGACGGCTGGGACTTCGGCGACCCGTACGACCTGGGCACCGAGGTCCTGTCGGAGACCGGTGGCCAACCGCTGGGCACGCCGACCATCGCCTGGGCACCGGGCCCGAACCCGAACGGCCGGCTGCTGCTGGCCTACCAGATGCTGGCCAACGACGAAGGCGGCTGGGCGCCGGGCAACGGGCGCACGCTGATGGTCAACGACAACCCGTCCGACCTGGCGCGCGGCTGGCGGGAGATCCCGTCGCCGGTGCAGATCAGCTACAACCAGGGCAGCTCGTGCCGGAACTTCAGCCCGACGCTGCTGCCGACCAGCGACGGCGAGTCGGTCATCCACGTGACCACGGACTTCGAGAAGTACATCGGCGGCCCCTGCGAGGCGTTCCACGCCACGGGCCCGATCGACGGCGCCACGACGGCCGCACCTCCGCAGACCCACCCGATCGACCCGCGCCCCGGCCGCTGATTCACCCGTTCGCCGCGGCGTGACCGGCAACGCGACGTCCGGTACCGGCGTTCTTGCTGTCGACGAACGGCGAGGAGGCGGGCGGGATGGACGTGATGGCCTACGTGGGGCTGTTCTTCGTGCTCTTGATCGCGGGCGGCCTGATCTGGGACCGGGTGGAGTTCTGGATTCCGGTGCGCCGGCCCCGCAAGCGCCGCGGCGCCGCCCGCGGCGGGTCGGCGGGCGTCGGCGGTTACTACGCCGGTTGGGACTCCTCCGACGGCGGTGGCGGTGGGGATTCCGGTGGCGGCGGCGGAGATTCCGGCGGGGGTGGCTGCTGAAGAACCACCCCCGCCCGGCCAGGAGCCGCTAGCGGCGCAGCGCCGCGTGGGTGTGGTCGAGATCGGCGATGGAGCGGACGCCGAGGAGCTGGAGGGTGCGGACGATCTCGGTGCTGAGGATGTCCACCGCCTTCTGCACACCTCGTTCGCCACCGGCCATCAGGCCGTAGAGGTAGGCGCGGCCGATGAGGCAGGAGTCGGCGCCCAGCGCGATCGCCGCGACGATGTCCGCGCCGCTGGTGATGCCGGTGTCCAGCAGGATCTCGGCCCGGTCGCCGATCGCTTCGCGCACCGCCGGGAGCAGCTCCAGCATGGTCGGCGCCCGGTCCAGCTGGCGCCCGCCGTGGTTGGACAGGATCACGCCGTCCGCGCCCAGCTCGACCACGCGGCGGGCGTCGTCGGGGTTCTGGATGCCCTTGATGATCAGCGGGCCCTGCCAGAGCTCCCGCAGCCACTCCAGGTCGGCGTAGTTCAGCGACGGGTCGAACATCGAGTTGATCAGGTCGTGCACCGTGCCCGACCAGTGGTGGAACGAGGCGAACGTCAGCGGCTCGGTGGTGAGCAGGTTGAACCACCAGGCCGGGTGCATCGCGCCGTCCACGATCGTCTTGAGCGTGAGCTCCGGCGGGATGGTCAGGCCGTTGCGGGCATCGCGCAGCCGCGCGCCGCCGACGGGCGTGTCCACGGTGAGGATCAGCGCTTCGTAGCCCGCGTCCTGCGCGCGCTCGACCAGCGCCCGGCTGGCCTCGCGGTCCTTCCACAGGTAGAGCTGGAACCACTTGCGGGCCTCCGGCGCGGCGGCGGCCAGGTCCTCCACCGACGTCGTGCCCATCGTGGAGAGCGCGTACGGGATGCCGGTGCGCTCGGCGACGCGGGCCACCGCCGGTTCGCCCTCGTGGTTCATCATCCGCGTGAAACCGGTGGGAGCGAAGGAGAACGGCAGCTTCGACGGCTTGCCGAGGATCTCGGTCGAGGTGTCCACAGCGGACACGTCGCGCAGCACCGACGGCCGGAACTCGACATCGCGGAACGCCCGGCGGGCGCGGCGCAGGCTGATCTCGCCCTCGGCGGCGCCGTCGGTGTAGTCGAACACGGCGCGCGGCGTGCGCAGGCGGGCGATGGTGCGCAGGTCGGCGATGGAGTGCGCGGCCGACAGCCGGCGCTCGGTGGGGTTGAACTGCGGTGGCTTGACCCGCAGGAGCGGACGCAGTTCGGACCAGCGCGGAAGTTGCCGCTTGACCATTCGAGCTCCCTTCGTCGCGGTGCGACATTACCTCCGCGAACGAGTTGCTAATCTCGCAGCATGGCAACGGGCAGTCTCTTCCTCTGACGCTCCTCCCCGGGAGGAGCGGAAACACCGGCGCGGGCGAACCCGCGACCGGTTGCTGCCCGCTGCCCGGCATGACCAGCCGGATTCCGCCCTCCCGTTCGGTGACCTTCTTGCACACCAAACCCGAGGAGCGAACGAGAGATGACGAACGACCGCACGCCCGCGGACTGGTTCCGAGCCCGATCCCACGCCTTGACCAGCCTCGACGCCGACGCGCCGCTGGACGACCTCGAACCGCTGCGGGAGATCGTCGGTGACGCCCGCGTCGTGGCGCTGGGCGAAGGCGCCCACTTCGTCCGCGAGTTCACCGACACCCGGCAGCGGATGCTGCGATTCCTCGCCGAGCGCTGCGGCTTCACGGTCCTGACCTTCGAGTTCGGGTTCAGCGAGGGCATCGCGCTGGACCGCTGGTTGCGCGGCAGCGGTGGGGAGGCCGAACTCGCAGGCCTGGCGGGAACCACGAACGCCGGGGTGAACCCGGCGCTGGTGCGCTGGCTGCGCGAGCACAACAGCACCAGCGGGCACCCGCTGCGCTTCGCCGGGCTGGACACCCCGGTGGCCGGGGGACAACTGCGCCCGGCGCTGGAACCGGTGGCGGACTACCTCCGCGAGGTCGACCCGGACGCCGCTTCGCGGATCGACACCGCGTTGTCGATCTCCGACCGGATCACCGGCACCTCGGTCGCTGTGGCCGCTCCGAACTGGGGCGGGCTGGCGACCGCGGAGCAGGACGCGCTGACCGCGTCGCTGGCGCGGCTGCTGGTGCGGGTCCGGTCGATGGAGCCGCTCTACGTGTCGCGCAGCGATCAGGAGCGCTACGACGTGGCGCTGCGGCACCTCGAGGCCGCCGTGCGCGCGGACTACATGTTCGGCGCGATGCGGAGCTTCTTCGAGGGTGACGGCCTGCTCGCGGACCCGTCGGCGCGGGACCACTACATGGCCGAGTCGATGCGCTGGTGGCTCGACCGGCTGCCCGCGGGCACGCGCATCGCGCTGGCCGCGCACAACAACCACGTCCAGAAGTCCCCGGTGTTCTTCGGCGATGAGCTGGCGCTGCTGCCGCTGGGCCACTACCTGGCCCGGATGCTCGGCGACGGCTACCGCGCGCTGGCCCAGACCCACACGGCCGAGCGGATCCCGGAGATCTACCCGAACGCGGCCGCCGAGGTCGGGTTCGACGTGGTCGACGTGCAGATGCCCGATCCCGCGCCGGGCAGCGTCGAAGCGGCGCTCGTCGACGCGGGGCGCGGCGGCCAGGTGACCCTCACCGATCTGCGCGGCGGGCCGGAGGGGCTGGTCGGCATCCGGGCGCAGAGCGAGAACATGCCCACGCCGGTCGTGGAGGCGTTCGACGGCGTGGTCTCGGTGCCCACCGCCACCGCCTACTACACGACCAGCTTGTCCGGATAGGGCGTTTGGGGGCGTGCCCGGGCCGGGCACGCCCCCTCTGGGTCAGTCGGTCGCGGTGATCTGCACGAGGTGGCCCGCGGCGTTGACCGCCTGGAACCTCAGCGGCTCGTCGCCGCTCGACGGCAGCTGCTGGATCTGCGCGTGCTCGACGGCTTCGGCGGTGGAGCCGCTCACGCCGCCGAACTCCCGCACCGCGAAGTAGTAGATGTTCGCGGTGCCCTTGCACGCCAGGTTGTCACCGCAGGCGGCGTACATGTCGGCGCGGAAGTTGTCGTCGATCTCCTTGCGGCTCGGCTCGGTGAACCGCTCCTGCTTCTTGTAGTTGCGGTAGCCGAAGTCGTGCCGGTCGCAGCTGGTGCGGAACTTGAAGCCCAGCGGCTCGTCCGGCGACATGGAGCAGCCGTCGGAGGACCAGTCCAGCTGGTCGGCGTGCGGCTGCTCGGCCCTGGTCCGGGTGAAGTCGTCGATGGAGAGCTCGAACAGGTACTGGTCGGTGGTGGTGCGCAGCTGGCCCGGGCTGAGGTCGGCGTGCGCGGTGCCGGCGGTCAGCAGCAGCGCCCCGGCGGCGACGGCGGTGGTGAACAAGCCACGGCGAGCGGGGGATCGTTCCACGGCAGGGCTCCTCGGATCCGGAGTGATCGCTCACCGTGTTATAGCCGGTGCTGGTGAGGTTCGCGGGAAACCTGAGCAACCTGCACGAGAAAGGTGGAACCTCAGCTGGCCGATCGGCGGCGCCGCCGGACGCTGGTCAGCCCTGCCAGGCGTAGACCTGGTCGCCGCCGGCGACGGCGTAGAAGTCACCGCACTCGTAGGTGGTCGACTGGGGGAGAGCCTTGGGCCACCAGTCGGCCGTCACCTTGGGCGCGGCCGTCTCGGCGGCGGGCTCGCAGACCTGCTCCGGCAGTGCCGCGCCCGGTGATCACATTACGTGAGAATCATTCGGGTCTTGTCGAAGGTGCTGGAGCCGGTGCCCGGGGATCAGGTGAGCTTGAGGAGCATCCGGGTGTTGCCGAGGGTGTTGGGCTTGATGTTGGCCAGGTCGAGGAATTCCGCCACGCCCGCGTCGACCGAGCGGCGCATCTCCTCGTAGACCTCCGGGGTGACCGGCGCGCCGTCGACCTCCCGGAAGCCGTGCCTGCCGAAGAACTCCGTTTCGAAGGTCAGCACGAACACGCGGGCCAGGCCCAGTTCGCGGGCCAGCGCCACCAGCTGGCGCACCAGGCGGTGCCCGATGCCGGTGCCCTTGGTCGCCGGGTCCACCGCGACGGTGCGGATCTCGGCGAGGTCCTCCCAGAGCACGTGCAGGGCGCCGCAGCCCACCACGCGAGCCGCCCGGCCGGGTTCGGTCAGCTCGGCGACCCAGAACTCCTGGATGTCCTCGTAGAGGGTCACCAGGTCCTTGGCCAGCAGCACCTCGCCCGCGTAGGTGTCGACCAGCGTCTTGATCGCCGGGACGTCGGCGATCCGCGCCCGCCGAATCGCTATCGCCGATGGCGCATAGTCATTCATGGAGGCATGGTAGCGCCGCGCGCCACCGGATTGCTCATCACGCGCCGAGGTGCAGCAGCATCCGGGTGTTGCCGAGGGTGTTCGGCTTGACGTGGGCCAGGTCGAGGAACTGGGCCACGCCCTCGTCCGGCGAGCGCCGGATCTCCTGGTAGATCTCCGGCGGCACCGGCGTGTCGGCGATCGGCAGGAAGCCGTGCCTGCCGAAGAAGTCGGTCTCGAAGGTGAGCACGAAGATCCGGGCCAGGCCGAGTTCGGCGGCCGCCGCGATCAGCCGGGCGACGATCGCGTGCCCGACGCCGCGCCCCTTGCTCATCGGGTCCACCGCGACGGTGCGGATCTCGGCGAGGTCCTCCCACAGCACGTGCAGGGCGCCGCAGCCGACGAGGACGCCGTCCGCTTCGGCGACCCAGAACTCCTGGACGTCCTCGTAGAGCGTGACGAGGTCCTTGCCGAGCACCACCTTCCCGGCGTAGTGGTCGATCAGCGCCTTGATGCCGCGGACGTCGCGCACTCGGGCCGGGCGGATCTCTACCGGAGCGTTCACGTTAGGTAAGCCTAACCATAAGGCGGGTCCTCCGGGTGGTAATCTCGACCACCATCGCGCGCACCCCGGGTGACGCCGGCGGCTGCGAGGGCCGGGTTCAGGCAGGGCCGCAACACCTGGACGTTAGGCTCGACGCATGTCAACCGAGCAGAATCACCGCCGAGTCGCCATGGTCACGCTCGGTTGCGCCCGCAATGAAGTCGACTCCGAAGAGCTCGCCGGGAACCTGCACAGCCGCGGCTGGGACCTCGTCGACGCGGAGGACGCCGCCGACGTGGTGGTCGTGAACACCTGCGGCTTCGTCGAATCGGCCAAGAAGGACTCCGTCGACACGCTGCTCGCCGCCTCCGACACCGGCGCGAAGGTCGTCGCGGTCGGCTGCATGGCCGAGCGCTACGGCAACGAGCTCGCCGAGCACCTGCCGGAGGCCGACGCGGTCCTCGGCTTCGACCACTACGGCCAGCTCGCCGACCGGCTCGACGACGTCCTCGCGGGCAAGACCATCCAGGCCCACCAGCCGCAGGACCGGCGCAAGATGCTGCCGATCTCCCCGGTCGCCCGCCCCGCCGCTGCCGCCGAGGTCGCGGTGCCCGGCCACGGCTGGGTGCCCGCTGCGCGCTCGGTGGCGCGCCGCCGGCTCGACGACTCGCCCGTCGCCGCGCTGAAGCTGGCCTCCGGCTGCGACCGGCGCTGCTCGTTCTGCGCGATCCCGTCCTTCCGCGGCTCGTTCCTGTCCCGGCAGCCCGAGGAGGTGCTGGGCGAGGCCGTGTGGCTGGCCGAGCACGGTGCCAAGGAGCTGTTCCTGGTCAGCGAGAACTCCACCTCCTACGGCAAGGACCTCGCCGACCCGCGCGCGCTGGAGCTGCTGCTGCCGCGGCTGGCCGAGGTCGAGGGCGTCGAGCGGGTCCGCGTCTCCTACCTGCAGCCCGCCGAGACCCGGCCCGGCCTGGTGCGCACCATCGCGAGCACGCCCGGCGTCGCGCCCTACTTCGACCTGTCCTTCCAGCACTCCAGCGAGTCGGTGCTGCGGCGGATGCGCCGGTTCGGCTCCACCGAGTCCTTCCTGGCGCTGATCGAGCAGATCCGCGAGCTGGCGCCGGAGGCGGGCATCCGCAGCAACTTCATCGTCGGGTTCCCCGGCGAGACCGAGGAGGACTTCGCCGAGCTGCAGGACTTCCTCACCCGCGCCCGGCTGGACGCCGTCGGCGTGTTCGGCTACTCCGATGAGGACGGCACCGAGGCGGCCGGGTTCGCCGACAAGCTCGACCCCGAGGTCGTCGACGAGCGCGTCGAGAAGCTCTCCGACCTGGTCGACGAGCTGATCGCGCAGCGCGCCGAGGACCGCGTCGGCAGCGAGGTGCGGGTCCTGGTCGAGCGCATCGACGACGGCGAGGTCGTCGGGCGTGCCGACCATCAGGGGCCGGAGGTGGACGGGGAGTGCCTCGTCGAAGATGCTGGAGAGGTCGGCGTGGGTGAAGTGCTGCGGTGCCGGGTGGTGGACAGCGAGGGCGTGGACCTCGTCGTGCGCCCGGTCGGCGGTGCGCCCGCGGAGGACCGGTCCGGGGAGCAACCATGACGGCCGATGGCGCGGCATCCAACCCGCAGGCGGTGCGGCCCGAGCCGGTACCGCTGGTCAACATCGCCAACATCCTGACCGTGTCCCGGCTCGCGCTGGTGCCGGTGTTCCTGGTCGCGCTGTTCTGGGACGGCGGGCACGACGACCTGTGGCGCTGGATCGCCACCGGGGTGTTCGCGGTCGCCTCCATCACCGACCGCATCGACGGTGACCTGGCGCGCCGCCGCGGCCTGGTCACCGACTTCGGCAAGATCGCCGACCCGATCGCGGACAAGGCGCTCACCGGCGCCGCGCTGATCGGCCTCAGCGTGCTCGGCGACCTCGGCTGGTGGGTCACCTGGGTGATCATCGGCCGCGAGCTGGCCATCACGCTGCTGCGCTTCTGGGTGATCCGGCACGGCGTGATCGCGGCCAGCTACGGCGGGAAGATCAAGACGCTGCTGCAGGCGCTGGCCATCGGCCTCTACCTGATGCCCCTCGGCGCCTGGGCCGACCTGCCGCGCTGGGTGCTGATGGGCGCGGCGGTGCTGGTCACCGTCGGCACCGGGCTCGACTACGTGGTCCGGGCGATCCGGCTGCGCGCCGCGGGACGGACCAAGGCCGACGCATGATCCTGGAACCGGTCGGTCTGCCGTTCTCGCAGGTGGCGGACCTGCTCGACGTCCTGCGCAAGCGCGGCGAGACGGTCGCCACCGCGGAATCGCTGACCGCTGGGCTGGTGGCCGCAGCGCTGACCGACGTGCCCGGAGCCAGCGACGTGGTGCGCGGCGGACTCGTCGTCTACGCCACCGACCTCAAGGCCGAGCTGGCCGGCGTCGACTCCGAACTGCTCGCCGAGTGCGGCGCGGTGCACCCGCGGGTCGCGGAGATGCTCGCCGACGGCGCGCGCACCAGGTGCCGGGCGGACTGGGGCATCGGGCTGACCGGCGTGGCGGGGCCGGATCCGCAGGACGGCGTGGCACCCGGCACCGTGCACCTCGGGTTCGCCGGGCCGGGCGGCGCGGCGGTGCACTCGGTGCGCCTGCCGGGTGATCGACACGGCGTGCGGGCTGCGGCCGTTCGGGTGGCGCTGGAACACTTCGCGGATCTGCTGCGTTGATCCGGGAGGATGTCGTGCGCAGGCGGAACGCGGCGTCCAGCCGGACCGGTTCGATCGGGCGCCGGACGTTCGCCCTCGGCGGACTTGTCCACGATCGTTCTCGTTCGGGCCGTGGGATGAGTAACGTAGGGAGCGTTCACGCGTGGTGCACGCGGTAGGCGACGAAGGAAGGGAGGCGCGCGATGACCGTATTGTTGCGGGAGGCGGTCGGTGACCGACTGCGCCGCGCCCGGACCGCACAGTCTCGGACCTTGCGGGACGTTTCGCGCGCTGCCCGGGTGAGCCTCGGATATCTCTCCGAGGTGGAACGGGGCCGCAAGGAGGCGTCCAGCGAGCTGCTCGCCTCGATCTGCGACGCCCTCGACCTGCCGTTGCCGGAGCTGCTGGTGACCGTGGCCGGTGACCTGGACGAGACGATGCTGGTGCCATCCGGCGTCGACCGGGCCGCCGAGATGGACGGGGACCGCTTGGTGCCCAGTCTGATCGGCACCGAGCTGACCGAGACCGAGCTCGCCCAGCAGCAGCTGGCCGATGCGGACGCGCGCGCTTGCGCGGAGCGCCTGCAGCCGGTGCTCAGCCAGCGCATCAGCGCCCCGGTGCGCAAGCCGGGCGGAGTCGTCGTAGCGGCGTAGAGAAGTTCTGGCGAACTCGTTCTGCGTGGCGGTGCGGGTGGCGGAACCTCAGCGCCCGCCTGGACTGCGGGAGCCCGTTCTCAGGTATGTCCGATGCACGGCGAACGGGCTGTCCTCGCCAGGCGAACGCTGAGAACCTGCTGCGGTGCGAGTTGCGTAGGTGGGCTGAGCGGCTGCGCCGCTTCAGAGGCAAAAGACCAGGACCTGGGGTCGGAGACAGGCGCTGACGGGCGCTTGGCGCACAAAAGCAGATGTCAGGTTGTGGGTACCGGAGCGGGTTTCGCCCGTTTCGGCACTCACGACCGTTTTTCCGGTACCCGGTGCGCGGCACCCGGGGGCGGGCTGGTTCGATCTTAGGCGTGACTCCGGGCGATCCCGGAGATCTACCGTGTTTGGTGGAAGCGGACCCGACTACCTGACACGATGGAACCAGCCGACACGCCTGGTGCGTTGTGTCGGCGGTGGGGCAGCCGAGCAGCAGAAGAAGGCAGGCGGAGGAGATGGCCAATCCGTTCGTGAAGGCGTGGAAGTACTTCATGGCGGCGTTCTCGTCGAAGGTCGACGAGCACGCCGACCCGAAGGTGCAGATCCAGCAGGCCATCGAGGAAGCCCAGCGGCAGCATCAGGCGCTTTCCCAGCAGGCCGCCTCGGTGATCGGCAACCAGCGCCAGCTTGAGATGAAGCTCAACCGCCAGCTCGGCGAGGTCGAGAAGCTGCAGGCGTCGGCGCGGCAGGCGCTGGTGATGGCGGACCAGGCGCGGGCCAACGGTGACGAGGCGAGCGCGCAGAAGTACGAGGAGACCGCCACCCAGCTGGCCAGCCAGCTGGTCACCGCGGAGCAGGGCGTCGAGGACATCAAGACCCTCCACGACCAGTCGCTGGGTGCCGCCGAACAGGCCAAGAAGGCCGTCGAGCGCAACGCCCAGGTGCTGCAGCAGAAGATCGCCGAGCGCACCAAGCTGCTCAGCCAGCTGGAGCAGGCGAAGATGCAGGAGCAGGTCTCCGCGTCGATGCGCCAGATGACCGAGGTCGCCGCGCCGGGCAACACGCCGTCCCTGGAAGAGGTGCGGGACAAGATCGAGCAGCGCTACACCACCGCCCTCGGGCAGGCGGAGCTGGCGCAGAACAGCGTGCAGGGCCGGATGCTGGAGGTCGAGCAGGCGTCCATCGACGCCGCCGGTGCCAGCCGCCTCGCGCAGCTGCGCGCCTCGATGGGCACCGGTCAGCAGCAGGTCACGGGCGGTCAGCAGCAGCAGATCGGTGGCGCGCAGAGCCCGGCCGAGCCCGCTGCCAACCCGCAGCAGCAGAACCCGCAGGCCGGACAGGCCTGAGCGAGCGCAGGGTGAAGTCGTCCCGCAAACAGGAGCTGGCGCAGCTGGGCGAAGCCGCGATCGAGCAGCTGCGCGGTCCCGGCATGGCCGCGGTGCGCCGGACGATCGCCAGGTGGCGGGATCCGCGAGCGCGCGCGATCCGGCAGCGGAACCGGGCTCGGCGGACCGCGACGGGTAGCGCCGCGACCGCGGGCGTGCTCGGTGCCGGAGCGGCGACCTCCGCGTACGTGCCTGCACTGTGGGACTGGGGTGGTTCGGCCGGCTTCTTCCTGCAGGACGTGACGACGTTCGGACTCGGTGGCCTCGCTGTGCTCGGCGGGGCCACCGCAGTCGGCGCCGGGATGAAGTACCGGCGGCTCAAGCGGACCCCGCTGCCCGATGCGGCCCCGGAGCCCGTTGCGCTCCCGGCGCACGGATCGGCCGCGCGGGAGCCGATGCAGCGGCTGCGAGATGCCGAGCAGACCCTGCACGGCGCGCTGACGCAGCTGACGGCCGCGGGTGCGGGCAGCGCTGCGGTGGACGCGCGCGGGACGGCGGACAACGCGGCAGCGGAGCTGCGGCGGGGCGCGGAGCGGCTTGTCGCCGTGGAAGCGGCGATCCCGCATGCGCCCGCGGGGGAGAAGGCCGCGTTGCGCTCGGACGTCGAGCGGCTCCGGGCGGAGCTGGACGAGGGCGTCGACGGGTACGGCGCGCTGGTGGCCGCTGCGGGACGCGCGGTCGCGGCCAGCGGAGCCTCCGAGCAGAAGCACCTGTTGCAGGACGCGACCGATCGGTTGGCCGGACTGGCGGACGGGTTGCGGGAGCTGTTCGGCCCCGAGGGACGCCGGTAACCGCTCGGGATGAAAAGGTCCCACTGCGACACGCCATCACTGCTGGTAGCGATGGTTCTGTTGATGCATGTCTTGATTGTGCGATGCGAAATAGTAATCTTCCCTCATCATCACAGGCCGTGACATGAAACCCGCCTGATCGGGTGGCTCGGGGGAGGCGACGTGGCGTTGTGGACCGTGCACGGCAACGGTCGACGCCCGGTGCGCGATGCGGTGGTGGCCTCTGAGGAACGGCTGAGCTGGCCGCTGACCATCGGCTTCGGCGTGCAGCACCTGCTGGCGATGTTCGGCACCACCACCCTGGTCCCGCTGCTCACCGGATTCCCGGTCGGCACGACCCTGCTGCTGTCCGGCCTCGGAACCCTGCTCTTCCTGCTGCTGACCCGCAACCGCGTGCCCAGCTACCTCGGCGCCTCGGTGGCCTTCGTGGTCCCGCTGAACGCTGCGGCGAAGGAGGCCGGCGCAAGCCCCGCCGCGCTGCTCGGCGGCATCGTGGTGGTCGGCATCGTGGTGTTCAGCGTCGGTGTCGCGGTCAAGGCGCTGGGCGTGCGGCTGCTGGAGTCGGCGATGCCGCCCGTGGTGACCGGCGCGATCATCCTGATG
Source organism: Saccharopolyspora antimicrobica (assembly GCF_003635025.1). Lineage (GTDB taxonomy): Bacteria > Actinomycetota > Actinomycetes > Mycobacteriales > Pseudonocardiaceae > Saccharopolyspora > Saccharopolyspora antimicrobica. Next base: position 4,464,899 of record NZ_RBXX01000002.1, read on the forward strand.
ATCGGCCTGAGCCTCGCCCCGCAGTCTGTGTCGTCGTTCGACCAGCAGCGGGTGCCCGCCGCGCTGACCCTGGGCACGGTCGTGCTGCTGATCGTGATCAGCCGGGGTATGGCGGCGCGGGCCGCGGTGCTGATCGGCGTGCTCGTCGGCTGGTGCTACGCGGCGCTGGCCGGTCACCTGGTTCCGGAGCGCATCGCGGAGCTGGCCGACGCGCCGTGGATCGGCCTCCCGCAGCTCATCGCGCCGCAGGTGCACATCGCGGTGATGCCGTTCGTGCTGCCGCTGGTGATCGTGCTGGTCGCGGAGCACGTGGCGCACCTCAAGGCGGTGGCGGCGATGAGCGGCCGCGACCTCGACCCGCACGTGGGAGACGCGCTGATCAGCGGCGGGCTGGCGACCACGCTGTCCGGTGCGGCGGGCGGCTCGTCGTTGAGCAGCTACGCGGCCAACGTCGGGGTGATGGCCGCGACGCGGGTGTACTCCACGGCGGCCTGCATGGTCGCGGCGATCGCCGCCATCGTGCTCTCGTTCTCGCCGAAGCTGGCGGCCTTGATCAACACCATCCCGATGGGCGTGCTCGGCGGCGCGACGCTGGTGCTGTTCGGGATGCTGGCCATGGTGGGCGTGCGGATCTGGCTGGACGCGCGGACCGACTTCGCCGACCCGGTGAACCTGGTAGTGCTGGGCACCGCGGTGATCGCCGGGGTCGGCGACCTGACGCTGCACGTCGGCGAGCTCCGGGTGACCGGCATGGTGTGGGGCTCGGTGGGCATCGTCCTGATCTACCCGGTGCTGCGGCAGATCGCCGACGTCCGCAACAAGCCCCAGAGCGCCTGAGCCCTGGTGCGCCGGAGAACTTCCGCGATTTCAATGGAAATCGGACGTCCGATTTCCATTGAAATCGCATCTCGAAGACGAGATGGGTCCACTGTGAAGCATTGGCTGCCCGGAAGGGGCGGCGACTCGGGGCTCAGCCTTGGACGGCCATCTTGAGGCCGAGGCCGACCAGGACCGTCGCGGTGATCCGGTCCAGCCAGGCGCGGACCCGGCGGCGCTGGAACAGCGCCCGGGCGCGGCCCGCGATCCACACCAGCGCCGTCAACCACAGCAGGCCGATCGAGATGTGCGTGGCCACCAGCAGCAGGCCCCAGGTGAACGCCGCCGGTCCCGCGGGCAGGAACTGCGGCAGCAGGCTGATGTAGAAGACGCCGACCTTGGGGTTGAGCAGGTTCGTGGTCATCCCGGACCGCAGCGCCGCCCAGCTGGTCAGCCCGGCAGACGCCGTCGGCAGCTCCTCCGGCTGCGCGACCTGGTTGCGCGGCAACGACTTCCACAGCGCCGAGCCGCCCAGCCACAGCAGGTAGGCCGCACCCGCGATGCGCACGATGTCGTAGGCCAGCTGGGACGCGGTGAGCAGCGCGGTCAGCCCGGCGATGCTGGCGGTTCCCCAGATCAGGCAACCGAGACTGATCCCGAAGGCAGTCGCGACCCCGGCCCGGCGCCCGCCCAGCAGCGAGTGCCGGAGGATCAGCATGGTGTCCAGGCCGGGCGTCAGCACACCGATCAGGGCGACCAACGCGAAGGCCATGAAAGTAGCGCTGCTCACGGGTTCCGCCTCTCCGCGATTCACAGTGTTGGTTGCGTTTCGGGATTGCTCGTGGCTGGGTCGCGTCACGGTCCCCTGAGGTGCGGTCGAGCAGAACTCGGACTGCTCACTCGTCCTCTTCCAGCTCGTCCTCGTCCGGGCGGCGTTGGCGGCCTGCGCGGAGCGTGCGGGCGAGCACGAGGTTGAAGGCGAGCGCCACTTCTCGCGCACCCGGGGTTCCCCACTGGTGGATCGGCATGCACGCGCCCTGGGCCTGCTGCACCGCCAGGCGGTCCGGCAGCGCGACGGGCAGCACCAGCGGGCCGAAGATGTCGCGCAGCTCGTCGATGCGGAACTGGTGCTCGTGCGAGCGCGGGCGCACCCGGTTCACGATCACGCCGAGCGGCTGCAGCTTCGGGTTGGTGGACTTGCGCTCGGCCTGCACGGCTTCGAAGGCCCGCTGCACGCCGGAAACCGCGAAGATCGTGGGTTCGGTCACCAGCAGCGCGCGATCGGCGGCGACCAGCGCCGAGCGGGTCAGCCTGCCGAGCGAGGGCGGGCAGTCCAGCAGGACCAGCTGGTACGGCAGCTCGCCGTCCTCGATCAGACCGTCCAGTTCGGACAGTGCGGTGGTCAGCCGGGCGAGCTGCTCCTCGTCGTACTGACCGTTGTGGCTCTCGGCGTCCTCGGAACCGACCAGGACGTCGACCTCCTCGCCCCACGAGCTGCCGCTCACGGCTTCCCGGAGCACCTCCGGACGGGGATCGGCGAGCACGTCGCTGAGCCCCTTGGTGGTCTCCTCCGGTTCCAGGCACGAGGTCGCGTTGCACTGCGGATCGAGATCGACGACCAGCGTCCGAACGCCGCGACGCATGGCGGCCGAGGCGAGACCGAGCACCACGGTCGTCTTCCCCACGCCGCCCTTGAGGCTCAGCACTGCCACGGTCTGCACGCACGTAGCCTACGGAACTCGGCACCATCTCAGAACTCGTCCCTGAAACTGGGCTCCGCTGCGACCGAAGTTGGTGTTCCAGGACTCCCGGCACTGCTCCGATTGCGGCAGACCGGATGCTGCGACCGGGTTTTCGCGCACGATCCGCCGAGGCGGCCGCGCGGCGTGCTGAGGCGATCGCCACGCCGCCGCGAGATGCCCGCGACCGGCCATTACGCTGCTTGCCATGAGATCCGACGCCGTCCACCAGGTGCTGGAAGCCGAACTCGCCGAAGTCCGGCGCCGACGTGGCGGAGAACCGCCGCGCGTGCTCGACGTCGGTGGCGGCAGCGGGGTGTGGGCGGTGCCGCTGGCCTCCGAGGGCTGCGCGGTGACGGTCGTGGATCCCAGCCCGAACGCGCTGGCCACGCTCCAGCGGCGCGCGGTCGACGCCGGGGTGGCCGACCGGATCACCCCGTTGCAGGGCGACACCGACGCGCTGGCGGCGCTGGCCCCGGAGGGCGGCGCGGACCTGGTGCTCGCGCACGGCGTGCTGGAGGTCGTCGACGACGTCGAGGCCGCGGTAGCCGCGCTGGCGGCGGCGACGGCTCCCGGCGGCGTGCTGTCGGTGCTGGTCGCCAACCGCTACGCGGCGGTCATCGGGCGGGCGCTGGCCGGCCGGGTCTCCGACGCCCTGCAGCTGATCCAGGACGCCGACGGCCGGCTCGACCCGGCCTCGGACACCCTCCAGCGGCGGTTCGACGCCGAAGGCCTGGAGCGGGTGCTGACCGACGGCGGGTTCACCGTCGAGCGGATCCAGGGGCAGGCGGTGCTCAGCGATCTGGTGCCCGGCTCGGTGCTGGACAACAACCCGCGAGCGGCCGACGCGATGGCGGAGTTGGAGCGCGTTGCGGCCGTTCGGCCCCCGCTGCGCGACATCGCGACCCGCCTGCACGCGGTCGCGCGCGCTTGATCTCCGGCCACGTGGCGTGACCGGCGGTGCGGCCGGACCGGTGGTGTAATCGCTCCGCAGCCGGGTGAGCTGGGGCGATGCGCCCTGAGCGGGGAACGGCGGCGCGGCGATCACTGCCCCGAGGGGATGATGTCGGCAACCTCGCACAGCTACCTACCAGGACCGGGTAGTACTCGCGTCGCGGGAACCGTATCCTCAGTGGTGACGCCCCCAAGCGTTCGCCGGTCCCCAAGCCCGGATGAGTCGATCATCCCGGTCTCCGGCGCCACTGAGACCCCTGTGCCGGAGGAGGAGTCATGCCACTCTCCGAGCACGAGCAGCGACAGCTCGAACAAATCGAGCGCGCGCTCTACGCCGAGGACCCCAAGTTCGCCTCCACCGTGCGCGGAGGACGACTGCAGCGCCCATCCCGACGCCGGAGGATGCAGGGCATCGCCGTCTTCGCGCTCGGATTGGCCCTGCTGGTAATCGGTGCGGTGATCCCGGCTCTGCGGCCGGCCGACATCCCCGTGTTGAGCGTGGTCGGCTTCCTCGTGATGTTCGGCGGAGCAGTGATCGTCCTGTCCGCGTTGCGCGGTGGCGGGGACGACATCGAGTCGGTGCCGGAGAACGGCGGTGGCGGGCGCCCCAAGCGGGGCTCGAACCGCAGCACCGGACGGAGCTCCTTCGCCCAGCGCATGGAGGAGCGCTTCCGAAAGCGTTTCGAGCAGTAGCGATGAAGCGATGATCGCCGCCAGGCCACCCCTGGCGGCGATCGCTGTTCCGCCTCTCCGCGATTCACAGTTGTGGTTGCGTTTCGGGGTGATCTCGCATTTTCGGGGTTTCTTGTGGCTGGGTTGCGTCACGGTCCCCTGAGGTGCTGCTGGGTAGGGCTCGGGACTTGGCGTTGGGGTGGGTTTCGTGCGCCGGGTATGTCCTTGGCGGCCATGTGGTTTGTGCGCTGGGTCCTCGTTGTGTGCTGGCTCACCGTGAAGGTTGTTCCTATGGCTCCGTTTTCGCTGGTGAGGGGCCGTGAGTGGTTTGGGGTGCTATAGAGGTTGTTTTGGATCTTGTTGGGTGGTGTGTGGTAGGCGGGCGAGTCTGCGTGTCATGTGGATGATGGCGGCCCAGCAGACGATGGTGGCGTGGTGTTCGGGGAGGCGTTCGTAGTCGCGGGCGCAGCGTCGTCGTCGGCTGATCCAGGCCAGGGTGCGCTCGACGACCCAGCGGCGAGGCAGGACTTGGAAGCCTTTCTGTCCGGGGTGTCGGTAGACGATGTTCACGGTCAGGCCGAGGACGTTGTTGGCGTGTTCGGTGAGGGGTCCTTCGTAGCCTTGATCGGCCCAGACGTGTGTGAGTCCGCGTGAGGCGGCTCCGTGGAGTGCGGGCCAGGCGGCGTCGCGGTCCTGGACGTTGGCGGGGGTGATCACCACGGAGACCAGCAGGCCGAGGGTGTCGGTGACGATGTGGCGTTTGCGGCCGTTGACTTTCTTGTGGGGGTCGAACCCGCTGCTGTGGCGGGGCACGGTGGCCTCGGCGGTCTTGTGCACCGACTGGGAGTCGATGCAGCCGGCGCTGGGACGGGCGTTGCGGCCCAGGGCGGTGCGCAGCCGTCTGCGCAGCGTGTCGAGGAGGTGATGGGTGGCCAGATTGCGGGACCAGCGGCGCAGCATGCCGTAGACGGTCTGCCAGGGCGGGAAATCGGCGGGCAGGTTGCGCCATTTGTTGCCGTTGTCCACCACGTAGAAGATCGCGTCGATCATGGTGCGGCGGGAGTGTTTCTCCGGCCGTCCACCCAGCCCGGTGGTGGTCAACGGTGCCGGGAGCAGGGGTTTGAGGATCTCCCACTGGGCATCGGTGAGATCCGAGGCGTAGCGGCGTCGGCGGGTCCAACAGCCGCACGTGCAGCGGCACCCCCGCCGATCGACGGCGACAGGTACAGGGTTCAATGGCATGGCGGGTTCTTGTGATCGCAGGCTTAGACAACCTCAGCGATAACAAGAACCCGCCCTGCTTTTCAGCCCCTGAGCCCCACCCGTGATGATCTTGAGCCCATATCACAACCACCCAACCCAAGATCCAAAACAGCCTCTATAGGCCCACAAAACGCTCACGGGTTCTGAGCAGGGGAACGGAGCTCATCGTGGTGTCGTGCTGGGCTGGGTGTCAGGTGCTGGCTGGGCGGAGTTGGTGGAGGACCGAGCGTGGGAACAGCCGTGAGCGGAGGTCCAGCGGGGCGCCTCTGCGGAGGCTGTTCAGCACCTCTTGCAGCGTTTCCGGCAGCGAGTCGTCCGGTTTGCCTCCCGGCGGGGCGTACCACTCTCGCTCCACCGCGTTGACCAGGGCTCGCATCGCCTTCGCACCGGACTCGTCCAGGCCGTGGTGTTCGAGCAGCCTGGTGGTCACCTGGCGCGCCGTGTCCGTCGCGGCAGGTCGGGCGCCGCGGTCCCGGAACTCGTCGAGCACCTCCTGCCAGGCTGCCCCCGCCGACCCGGCGGCGACCGCGCGCAAGCGCTGCCGACGCCGCACTTCCCGCACCACGCCGGGCACGGCGAGCAGCGCGAGCCCGAGCACCAGCACGCCGAGGACGACCGGCCACGGGCTGCTCTGCTCGGCCTCCCGCGGGTCCACGGGCGCGACTTCGGAACCGTCCTCCGGGCGTTCGCCGCCCGGTGTCGCATCCGTCGTCGGCGGCGTGCTCGGCAGCTCCTGGCCGGGCACCGGGACCGGCTGCTGCTCCGGTCGCAGCTCGCTGTCCAGGTACTGCGGCAGCGCGGTCCGGCCGTCGCTCAGCGGCGTCGGGTCGAAGGTCTGCCAGCCCCAGCCGGGGAAGTAGGCCTCCACCCAGGCGTGCGCGTCCTCCGTGGTGATCACCCGCTCGTCGCCGTCCCGGTATCCGGCGGTGAACCCGACGGCCACCCGCGACGGGACGCCGACGGCGCGCAGCAGCGCGGCCATCGACGAGGCGTACTGCTCGCAGAACCCGCGCTTGCCGCGGAACAGGAACTCGGAGAGCGCGTCACCGCCGCCTGCCGGGGCGGTGCGCAGGTCGTAGCGGAAGCCGTTGCGCGGATCGGTGAAGTAGCGGTTGATCGCCACCGCCTTGTCGAACGCGGTGGGAGCGTTCGCGGTCAGCCTGCGGGCCAGGTCGGTGACCTGCGGCGGAATTCCGGTGGCGTCCAGGTACTCCGGCGCCATCCGCAGCGGCCCGTCGGCCGCGCGCAGCTGGTCCGGGGACGGATCGGGCACGATCAACTGCTGGATGTAGGCGCGGCTCTCCTGGTTGGTCTGGGTGAACACGATCCCGGCGGCCGGGTCGTAGCGCCAGTTCACGCCCATCCCGGACAGGAAGCGCGGCATGCCGAACACCGGCAGCCACGGATCCCGGTAGCCGACGGGCTGCACCTCGACCCGCTCGGCGCTGCCTTCGCCGATGTCGGTGCCCTCCGGCAGCGGGAGCTCGCCGTTGGCCTCGACGCCCTGGGTCAGGCCCTCCAGCTCCCAGCCGCGCTCCGGGTTGAACTTGCGCAGCGTCAACGCGCGCAGGTAGGTCGGCTCCCGCAGGCCGCGGATGCGGAACAGCTCCACCTCCTGGTCCCGGTTGAGCTGGCCGCGCAACGAGGTGAACGGCTGCAGCCCGATCCCGTCGGTGCCGCCGCCGAGCTGCTCGGGCATCGCTCCGGGTAACCGGCCCTCGGTGCCGACGCCGGTGAACACCACGCCGGTGAGCAGCGCGATCACCCCGGCGACCCCGGCCACCGACGCGGTCGTGGGGCCGAACAGCGCGCGCGTCAGCTGCTCGCGGTCCTCGTGGCTGCGCCACCGGCGGTGCTGACCGCCCGAGGCGAGCAGCACGGCGAAGCCCAGCCCGCCCGCGACGAAGGTCCACCAGGGCAGCATGGTCTCGGACAGCGACGCGGGGATGGCGAAGACGCACAGCAGCAGCAGTCCGCTGACCGCCGGGCTGCGCAGCCCCACCACGATGACGTCGATGATCACCGCCACCACGCCCAGCCCCAGGCAGACCAGGGTCTGCAGCGAGGGTTCGGCGGCAACCGGGGGCACCCCGGTGCGGATCAGCTCGCCGGCACCGGACAGCAGCCCGCCGAGCTCGCCGATCGCGGCCGGGCCGGGCAGCAACCCGAGCAGCGCCCGCTCGGTGAACTGCGCGGTGAGCACGACCAGCACCCCGGCCAGCTGCGCGAAGGCGGTCGCGGTCAGCGGCCAGCGCAGCTTGCGCCCCAGCACCCCGATCACCGCGACGGTGAGGACCGTGAGCACCGCGGGGAACACCCAGCGGCTGTCGGCCAGCACACCGGCGAACGCCGTCGACGCGCACAGCACCGAGAAGGCGGCGGCCGCCGTCGTCACCAGCGAGGTGTCGATGGCAGCGGTCATCCGGTGCTCGGTCACGGCAGCACCTCCGATTCCGGCGCGGTGGTCTCCCGGCACAGCTGCTGCCAGACGGTGTTGATCGCGGTCGCCGGGCCGGGGGTGACGACCGCGGTCCAGCCCGCCGCCCGCAGCCGCCGCGCGGCCAGCTGCGGGTCGTAACCGCCGCCCTCGCCGTTCCAGGAGCGGACGTCGAGCAGCACCGCCAGGCTCCGCGTGCCCTGCGGCCGGAGCTTGGTCAGCTCGTCCACCGCCGAGGTCGTGGTCTCGCCGAGCACCGCGATCAGCTCCTGCCCGGCACCGGGATCGCGGGTGAACACCAGGTCGCGCTGCGGCGAGCTGCGCACCGCGGCCAGCGCGTCCAGCACCGCGTCGTCGTGCCCCTCGCCGGAGGTCTCCGCGCCGGTCGCCAGCTGCGCGCAGTCCTCGGTGATCAGCTGCACCTGCTGGCCGTGCTGGTGCAGGTGCAGGCAGAAGCTGGCCACCGCGGACACCGCCCACTCCAGGCTGCTGCGCGCCCCGGCTCCCCGGTGCGCCGCCGAGCGCCGGTCGAGCAGCACCGTGACGCCTGCGTGCCAGGGGCGCTCCTCGACGCGCACCATCAGTTCGTCGCGCCGCGCGGTGGACTTCCAGTGCACGCGCCGGATGTCGTCGCCGTGCCGGTACTGGCGCACCACCGCGTCGTCCTCGCCGTGCCCGGCGCGCAGCCGCGTCGCGCCGTCCTCACCGGTGCCCAGCCCGGACCCGGCGGGCAGCCCGGTGAGCCGGACGACGTGCGGCACCGCGATGAGCCGGCTGCGGTCGGCCAGCTCGCGCTCGAACTCGGCCAGGCCGAAGGGATCGTCGATGCGGGTGCGCAGCGGTCCGATGTGGTGGATGCCGCGCAGCGCCGGGGACACCGGGTACTCCAGGATCTTGCCGCCGTGCCTGGGCACCGCGTCCAGCCGGAACCGGTGCCTGCCGCCGAGCGCGTGGGGCGTGTTGTCCTCCAGCGCCAGCCCGCCGATCGGCAGCCGGCCGCTGGCGGAGAGGTGCAGCCGGACGGTCGCCCGGCCGCCGACCGGGATCCGCACCGGGACCACTTCGCGCCGGGCGGCGATGCCGAACCGGGTCCGGCTGGTCAGCAGCAGGGCAAGCAGGGGTAGCGCGATCACGAACGCGGAGACCCGCAGGAGGTCCCGCTCGTCCAGGACCAGCGCGCAGACACCGGCGGCCACGCCCGCCGCCAACAGGCAGCGCCCGCGGATGGTCAGGCCGGAGAGCACCCTTACCCGCGTTCGCGTTCGGTGTCGCCGCGCGGCACCGGGGTCCGGCTCAGCAGCTGCCGCACCAGCTCGGTGGTGGAGCGGCGGGCGGCGCGGGCCTCGCTGGTCAGCACCAGCCGGTGGGCCAGCACCGGGATCGCCACCGCCTGCACGTCGTCCGGGATGGTGAACTCGCGCCCGGCCAGCGCGGCCTGCGCGCGAGCGGCGCGCACCAGCTGCAGCGTCGACCGGGGCGAGGCGCCGAGCCGCAGCTCGGTCAGCTGGCGGGTGGCGGTCACCAGTTCGACCGCGTAGCGGCGGATCTCGGTGGAGACGTGCACCCGGCGCACCGCCTGCAGCAGGCCCTGCACCTCGGCGGCGTCGGCGACCGGCCGGAGGTCGGCCAGCGGGTCGTGCCCGGCGTGCTCGTCGACCATCGCCAGCTCGGCCTTGAGATCCGGGTAGCCGATCGACACCCGGGCGGTGAAGCGGTCCCGTTGGGCTTCCGGCAGCGCGTAGGTGCCTTCCATCTCGATCGGGTTCTGGGTGGCGATGACCATGAACGGCGCGCTCAGCGGGTAGGTCTCGCCGTCGACGGTGACCTGTTTCTCCTCCATGCACTCCAGCAGCGCGGACTGCGTCTTGGGCGAGGCGCGGTTGATCTCGTCGCCGACCACGATGTTGGCGAACACCGGGCCGGGCCGGAACTCGAAGCTCTCGGTCCGCCGGTTGTACACCGACACCCCGGTGATGTCGCTGGGCAGCAGGTCGGGGGTGAACTGGACGCGGCTGACCGTGCAGTCGACGGACCGGGCCAGCGCCTTGGCCAGCGAGGTCTTGCCGACCCCGGGCACGTCCTCCACCAGCAGGTGGCCTTCGGCCAGCAGGGTGACCAGCGCGACCCGCACCACCTCGGGCTTGCCCACCAGCACCTGCTCGACGTTGGCGGCGATGCGCTGGACGGTCGCGTGCAGCTGGTCGACCCCGGGCGTCTCCGGTGCGTCGCAGGCACCGGTCGTCGGGGCACCGGACAACTCGGCTCTGGGCGTCACGCCACCTCCTGCTCGTCGCGGCGCCCGGGTCCGCCCGAGCGGGCTTCCGCTGCCACTCGCGGGGCGCCCGCACCAGCGGAAAGCGCGCGAGTGTCGCTCAAGGCGCCTCCATGTCTCCTGCGGGTCACCTCACGCCCGGTTCCTGAGTCCGGGGCGGAGTGCACGTGCAGTGTGCCAAACCGGCGGTACCCGGCGGGCCACCCCGCACCCATCCGCCGTCGCCCCACTCCTCCCCACCGGGCGGGCCGCGATCGGTGGCGGGGCTGGGCGCGCACTGAGCATAACTGCGCACCCGAAGGGGTTGATCAAGGTCGGGCAGGTGACGCCCCCCACTTCCGGACCACAGGGCACTACCTGCGCAAATGGGTCGGAAGGGGGTGGATGGACTGGTGCGTTTCGTGTTGACGGTGGTGTGAAGTGGGGTACTGTGGGGGAAGGTGGGGCAAACGGGGGTCCTACTGCTTTTCACCGGCCACCGCTGAGCACGACCGGTGGAAGGTCCTCGTCGGGGTCGCAGTGCCGCGGCGGCGGGGTCCGGGTCGCAGGACGAGCGGTCCGGGGTCGGGGGAGGTGGACCGGGATGTTTCTCGGCACCCATCACCCCAAGCTCGACGACAAGGGGCGCTTGACGCTGCCGGCGAAGTTCCGGGAAGCACTGGCAGGGGGGCTGATGGTCACCAAAGGACAGGACCACTGCCTCTACGTCTTCCCGCGCGACGAGTTCGAGCAGATGGCGCGCAAGGTCGCCGAGGCTCCGTTCACCAACGAGGCGGTCCGCGCCTACCAGCGCTACTTGTTCGCCGGGACCGACGAGCAGGAGCCCGACGGGCAGGGCCGGATCAAGATCGCGGCCGAGCTTCGGCGCTACGCCGGGCTGACCAAGGAGTGCGTGGTCATCGGCGCGATCAACCGGCTGGAGATCTGGCAGGCGGAGAGGTGGCAGAGCTACCTCGACGAGCACGAGGAGGGCTATGCGCAAGCGCGCGAGGAGGTGCTGCCGGGCGTCTTCTGACCAGTGCAGGCGTTGATGGCGACGATTCGGGTTTCGTGAGGCCTCGGTCCGCTCGGCTTTCGCACGCCTGGTGCATCTTCCCCGGCACCAGGACGCGACGGGCGGGCGGGGACCTGACGGGATCCGGACGTCCACGCGAGACACTGGGACACCAGAACATGTCCAGCCGGATCCCGGCACCGCCGAGCCCTTGACGGGTTCGGCAATACCGACATCGCCACGCGCGGGCCTGCGGGCCCGCGCGTGCCGGTTGCGGAGCAGATCGGGAACGGCACGCGGGAGGGAGGGTCCGCCGTGGCCGAACAGCGGTATGAACAGGGTGGGTCCGCCCGCGACAAGCACGTGCCGGTGCTGCTGGACCGGATGCTGGAGCTGCTCGAACCAGCGCTGTCCCGCGAGGGCGCGGTGGTCGTCGACGCCACGCTCGGCATGGGCGGGCACTCCGAGGCGATGCTGACCGCGCACCCGGGGCTGACGCTGGTCGGCCTGGACCGCGACCCGGACGCCCTGCGGCTGGCCGGGGAACGGCTCGCGCCGTTCGAGTCGCGGATCCACCTGGTGCACGCGGTGTACGACGAGTGGTCCGAAGTGCTCGTCGACTTGGGACTGTCCGAGGTGGACGCAGCGCTGTTCGACCTCGGGGTGTCCTCGCTGCAACTGGACGAGGCGGACCGCGGTTTCGCCTACGCGCAGGACGCTCCGCTGGACATGCGGATGGACCCGGGCGCGCCGCGCACCGCCGCGGACGTGCTCAACACCTACGCCGCCGACGAGCTGGCGCGCGTGCTGCGCACCTACGGCGAGGAGAAGTTCGCGGGCAAGATCGCCGCGGCGATCGTCCGGGAGCGCCAGAAGGAGCCGTTCACCAACAGCGCCCGGCTGGTGCAGCTGCTCTACGACGTGGTGCCCGCGGCCAGCCGGCGCACCGGCGGTCACCCGGCCAAGCGCACCTTCCAGGCACTTCGCATCGAGGTCAACGCCGAGCTCGACGTGCTGGAGCGCGCGCTGCCCGCGGCGCTGGATTCGCTGGCGGTGGGCGGCCGGATCGCGGTGATGTCCTACCACTCGCTGGAGGACCGGATGGTCAAGCGCGCCCTCGCCGAGCGGGTGAAGTCGCGCACCCCGGTCGACCTGCCGGTGGAACTGCCCGGCCACGGGCCGGAATTCCGCCTACTCACCAGGGGCGCCGAGCTCGCCAGTGAGCAGGAGATCGAGGCGAATCCGAGGGCTGCCTCGGTGCGGCTGCGCGCCGCGGAGCGGCTAGGCGGAGGAAAGACATGAGTGGCCTGTGGCAAGCCGAGTTTCGCGCCACCGCACCTCAGGGGACCGTGACGCAACCCGGCCACGAGAAACCGCGCAACGTGAGATCACTTCGGATCGCGACCACCACCGTGAATCGCGGAGAGGCGGGACGGGGACTGGCATGACAGCACCTGCACGCGCCAAGAAGTCCGCTTCGCGGTCGGGTTCGCAGTCGGCCGCCAAGAAGACCACGGCCAAGACCGCCACGACGAAGTCGGACAAGCCGCGTTCGCGGTCGGCGGCGGCGGAGCGCGCCTACGCGCGCCGCGAGGAGCGCCGGGAGCGCTCGACGCGGGAGCCGTCCGTGCGGCGACCGCGCCAGCTGCGCACCGGTGCGGAGGATCGACGGCCCACGTCGGCGAAGCCGAAGACCAGGGCCAGGCAGCTGCAGGAGCGCGTGACGCTCGCGCGGTTCCCGCTGGTGGTCGTGGTGATGTCGGTACTGGCCGTCGGGCTCGCCGCGACGCTGTGGCTGTCCATCGCGGCGGTCAGCGGCAGCTACGAGCTGCAGCACGGCGAGGCCGAGATCGCCCGCCTGAACGAGCGCCGGGAGCAGCTGCTGCGCGAGGTGAGCTCGCTGGACTCGCCGCCGGCGATCCAGCGGCGCGCCGTGGACGAGCTCGGCATGGTGCCCGGGCCGACCCCGGCGTACCTGGTGACGCTGCCGGACGGCACCGTGGTGGTGGTCGGGGAGCCGGAGAAGGCGTCGGCACCGCCGCCCCCGGCACCGCCCGCCGGGCCGCCGCCTGCTGAACAGCCCCAGGGCCAGCCGCCCGCCGGGGAGCAGCCCCCGGCGGGGGAGCAGCCGCCGGCGGGGGAGCAGCCGCCGCCGGTTGAGGCAGCTGCGGGGGCGCGTTGATGGCTCGCAAGCCGACCAAGACCATCCGCGGCCGCACCGCGCGCACCAACGTCGCGGGCAGCAACCGGCGACTGCTCGTCGGGCGGATGCTGTTGGTGATCGCGTTGGTGCTCACCAGTGCCAAGCTGATCGAGGTGCAGGGCTTCAGGGCCAGCGCGCTGTCGAAGGAGGCGGTGAAGCAGCGGTTGGACCGCTCGGTCATCCCGGCCGATCGCGGGTCCATCGTGGACCGCACCGGGAACGTGCTCGCCTTCAGCAGCGAGGCACGGCAGCTCTTCGCGAACCCGCGCCAGCTCACCACGACGTTCGACGAGCAGCACGCCAAGGACCCCAGCAAGCCCACCGCGGCGGAGTACAAGCAGGAGATCGCCCGCTTCATCGCGAAGGAGCTGCCGGGCGTGATCTCCGAGCAGGAGGTGCTCGACGCGCTGTTCCGCGACGTCGGGTTCACCTACTTCGGCCCCAAGATCGACCCGAGCAAGGCCCGGGAGATCACCAAGAAGTACCCGCACATCGGCTCCGAGTACCAGGCCACCCGCGAGTACCCCGGCGGCGATCTGGCCGCGAACATCATCGGCGCGGCGAACTGGCGCAAGGACGAGGTGCCCGGCAAGCTGCGCGGCCAGATCGGGCTGGAGTCCTCGATGGACTCGGTGCTGGCGGGCAAGGACGGCCAGCAGGTCTCCGACACCGCGCTGGGCTCGGACCTGGTCATCCCCGGCACCCGGGAGCTCGAGCCGGCGATCCCGGGGTCCGATGTGGAGCTGACCATCGACTCCGACGTGCAGTACATGCTGCAGCGCGAGCTCGCCGACTACACCCGCGAGGCGCAGGCCAAGAACGCCAGCGCGGTGGTGCTGGACGCGAAGACCGGCGAGGTCTACGCGCTGGCCAACGACAAGACCTTCGACCCGAACGGTCCGTGGGGCGAGAACACCGGGAACCCGGCGGTGACCACTCCGTACGAGCCGGGCTCGGTGGCCAAGCTGATCACCGCGGCCGGTGCGATCGAGACCGGCGTCATGAAGCCGGACACCGTGCTGCAGGTCCCGGGCAGCATCAAGGTCGCGGACCGCACGGTCGGCGACGCGTGGCCGCACGGCACGGTGCCGATGACGTTCACCGGCGTGATGGGCAAGTCCTCCAACGTCGGCACCCTGATGGCCGCGCAGCAGATGGGCGAGCAGCGCTGGTACGACTTCGCCCGCGCCTTCGGGCTGGGCCAGCGCACCGGCGTCGGCCTGCCGGGCGAGAGCGCGGGAGTCCTGCCGCCGCCGGACAAGTGGTCCGGCTCGTCGTTCGGCAACCTGCCGATCGGCCAGGGCTTCTCGATGACGGTGCTGCAGATGGCGAGCATGTACCAGGCGATCGCCAACGACGGTGTCCGGGTACCACCGCGGATCGTCGCCGCGGAGGTCGGACCGGACGGCAAGCGCGTCGAACGCCCCCGCCCCGAGGGTGTCCGGGTGGTGAGCCCGGAAACCGCGCGCACGGTGAACGACATGCTGCGCTCGGTGGTCCAGGACGCCCCGCAGCCGAACCGCGGCACCGGCCCGGGAGCGGCGCTGCCGGGATTCCAGGTCTCGGGCAAGACGGGAACGGCCCAGCAGTACGACCCGGACTGCAAGTGCTACAGCAACTCGAAGCACTGGATCACGTTCGCAGGTGTCGTCCCGGCGGACAGCCCGCGCTTCGTGATCGGCCTGATGCTGGACCGCCCGGCCTACGGAACCCAGGAAGGCTCCTCGGCGGCGCCCCTGTTCCACAACATCGCGGCCTTCCTGACCCAGCGCTACCAACTCCCGCTGTCCAAGGAAGAAGCCCCCTTCCAGGTCCTCCAACTCCCGACCCCGTAGCGCTTTTCGCTGCGGTGCCGGAGGCGGAACTTCAAGTGCTGACGGTCAGGAGACTTCCTCCGCCGGGGTGCGGGAGAGGGTGAGGAAGAGGGTTGCCGCGGCGAGGCCGCAGAGGGCCAGGAGGTAGAGGCCCGCTGTTTCGGAGCCGAGGGTCTGCTCGATCCAGTTCTTCGCCACCGGGGCGACGAAACCGCCCAGGTTGCCCAGCGAGTTGATCAGGCCGATGCCCGCCGCCGCGGCCGTTCCGGTCAGGTAGGCCGCCGGGAACGTCCAGAACACCGGTTGGACCGAGATGTAGCCGACCGCCGCCACCGACAGGCCGGCTATCGCGAGCACCGGGTCGGCGAAGTACGCCGAGGCCGCGATGCCGATGGAGCCGCCGGCCACGCAGGCCGCCGCGACGAACCGCTTCTTCGGTTGGGCCAGGCGGTCGGCGCCGGTGGACACCGCGATGTTGACCAGCAGCGCGATGGTCCACGGGATCGCCGTCACCAGGCCGACGAGCAGGCCGACCTCGCTGCCGACCACGCCTGCCACCTGCGTCGGCAGGTAGAAGGTCATGCCGTAGACGCTGCACTGGATCAGAAAGTAGATCAGGCAGAAGTACAGCACTCGCGGGTCCACCAGCGCGGTCCGGAGCCGGTGCGGGCTGTGCGCCTGCTTGGCCCGGGCTTCGCGGTCGACCGCGCCCTGCAGCGCGTTGCGCTGGTCCGGCGTGAGCCAGCGGGCATCGGCGGGTTTGTTGTCCAGGTAGAAGAAGGCCCAGACCCCGACCACGCAG
Source organism: Saccharopolyspora antimicrobica (assembly GCF_003635025.1). Classification (GTDB taxonomy): domain Bacteria; phylum Actinomycetota; class Actinomycetes; order Mycobacteriales; family Pseudonocardiaceae; genus Saccharopolyspora; species Saccharopolyspora antimicrobica. The sequence goes on from NZ_RBXX01000002.1 coordinate 4,480,865, forward strand.
GCGATCAGGCCCTCCACCGCGAACATCCACTGCCAGCCCAGGATTCCGGCCACCCCGTCGAGTTCCAGCAGCATGCCGGACAGCGGGCCGCCGAGCACCGAGGCCAGCGGGATGCCGAAGTAGAACATCGCGTTGCAGCGCGCCCGGTAGGCGTGCGGTACCCAGTGGGTGATGAACAGGATGACGCCCGGGAAGAAGCCGGCTTCGGCCGCGCCGAGCAGGAAGCGCAGCAGGTAGAACAGGAACTCGTCGTTCACCAGCGCCATCGCCGCGGAGATCAGGCCCCAGGTCACCATGATCCGGCACATCCACCAGCGGGCGCCGACCCGCATCATGATCAGGTTGCTGGGCACCTCGAACAGCGCGTAGCCGATGAAGAACAGCCCCGCGCCGAGCGCGTAGGCGGCTTCGGAGATCCCGGCGTGCGCCTGGAACTCCTCCTTGGCGAAGCCGATGTTGACGCGGTCCAGGAACGCGATCACGTACATGAAGAACAGGAACGGCAGCAGGCGGATCATCACCTGCCGGATCGCGCTGGTCAGCGCCTCGTCGGACGCCCGTTCTCCGGTGTGCACCCTGCCTCCTCGTCGAGGTGGTGGTTCGACATCCCGAACAACGTCCGTGATGTGGGGCACGAGGCTAGGGGGCTCGATCGGTGCGCGTCAATCGGCCGTTCGGCATCGCAATCGTTGTTCGGCACCTCGGATGGACTGTTGCATCGCGGTGACCGAGCTGGTTTCGTCGCGCTCACAGGCCACTCAGCTAGGAGGGCGCATGCCGCGGCGCAGTGCGAGTTGGTTCGGAGCACACGGCAGGGCCGGGATGACCGCCCGGTCCTGGGTCAAGAACCAGGGCTACAGCGACGAGGTCTTCGACGGGCGACCGGTGATCGGCATCGGCACCACCTGGTCCGAGCTGGCGCCCTGCAACGCCCACCAGCAGCGGATCGCCGAGGCGGTCAAGCGCGGGGTGTGGCAGGCGGGCGGCTTCCCGCTGGAGTTCCCCAACATGGCGCTGGGCGAGACGCTGATGCGGCCCACCACGATGCTCTACCGGAACCTGCTGGCGATGCAGGCCGAGGAGACGATCCGCGCCAACCCGCTGGACGGCGTGGTGCTGCTGTCCGGCTGCGACAAGACCACGCCCGGCCTGCTGATGGCCGCGGCCAGCGTCGACCTGCCCACCGCGATGCTCACCGGTGGCCCGATGCTCAACGGCAAGTACCGGGGCACCGACATCGGCTCGGGAACCGCCGTGTGGCAGGCGGAGGCCGACCTGGTGGCGGGCCGGATCACGCAGGAGGAGTGCTACTTCATCGAGGGCTGCATGTCCCGCTCCAACGGGCACTGCATGACCATGGGCACCGCCTCCACCATGGCGTGCATCGTGGAAGCGCTGGGCATGCAGCTGCCGTACGCGGCGTCGTGGCCCGCGGTCGACGCCCGCCGCTACGCCGCGGCGCAGCAGACCGGCCAGCGCATCGTGGAGATGGTCGAAGCAGATCTCAAGCCCTCCGACGTGCTCACCCGCGACGCGTTCGACAACGCCATCCGCGCGAACGCGGCCATCGGCGGGTCGACCAACGCCGTGGTGCACCTGATCGCGATCGCCAAGCGGGTCGGGGTGGAGCTGACCGTCGACGACTTCGACACGCTCACCCGCGACGTGCCGACGCTGGTGAACCTGCAGCCCAGCGGCGAATTCCTGATGGAGGACTTCTGCTACGCGGGCGGCCTCCCCGCGGTGCTCAAGGAACTCGGCGACCTCGTGGTGCGGTCGGCGATCACGGTCACCGGGCGTTCGATGGGCGAGAACATCGCCGACGCCGAGGTGCACAACCGCTCGGTGATCACGCCGTTCGACGAGCCCTTCCAGGCCATCGGCACCGGAACCGCGGTGCTGCGCGGCTCGCTGGCGCCCGGCGGAGCGGTGGTCAAGCAGTCGGCGGCGTCGGCCCGGCTGCTGGAGCACCGCGGCCCGGCGATGGTGTTCGAGGACGTCGACGAGTACTACGCGGTCTGCAAGGACGACGACCTGGACGTCGACGAGAACACGGTGCTGGTCGTCCGCAACGCCGGCCCGAAGGGCTACCCCGGCATGCCGGAGGTGGCCAACGTGCCGGTGCCGAAGAAGGTCCAGGACCGCGGTTTCGACGACATCGTGCGCATCTCCGACGGCCGGATGAGCGGCACGGCGTACGGCACGGTGATCCTGCACGTGACCCCGGAAGCGGCGGCGGGCGGCCCGCTGGCCTTCGTCCGGACCGGCGACATGATCAGCATCGACGTCCCCAACCGCCGCCTGGACCTGGAAGTGCCGGAGGAGGAGCTGCAGCGCCGCCGAGCCGAGTGGCAGGCCCCGGACAACCCGCACGCCCGCGGCTACCAGCGCCTGTACTACGACCACGTCCTCCAGGCATCGGAAGGAGCGGACCTCGACTTCCTGGTCGGCCGTTCGGGCAGCTACGTCCCCCGAGACGGCCACTGACCCGCGTCGGTTTTCGAATTTTTCGAATCCGCGTTGCATGGAGGGGGTCCAAGAGCGGGAGGCGCGATGACTACGACGTTAGAGCACACGGTCCTACCTCCGGATGCGCCGGATGAGGCTCTCGGTGAGCTGGCCAGGTTGCTGATGCGCACCGACGTCGAACCGGGCGCGCTGGTGCTCGTCGGCCCCGATGGCACGCCGACTCCGTTGCCGGAAAGCGTTGCCGAGTTGCTCCGCGGTGTGGTGACGGCGCTCGCGCACGGCATGGCGATCACTGTTGCCCCGCACAACACGATGCTCACCACCCAGGAAGCTGCTGAGCTTCTGGGGATCAGCAGGCCGACCTTGATCAACCTGCTGGACGATGGCGAGATCCCGTGCGAGAAGACCCGTGGACGGCACCGCAGGATCCGTCTAGCGGACATCGTCGACTACCAGGAGCGCAACCGTCAGGAAGGCGAAGCGGTGCTCGACGAGATGATCGCTGACGGCGAGGACTCGGGCCTCTACGAGGCAAACGCTCCACAACGGACCAGGTAGGTGCAGTGGCCGCATACCCCGCACTGCTCGATACCTGCGTCCTGTTCCCGCAATACCTCTGCGACACCTTGTTGCGCTTGGCCTTGTCCGGCACCTACCGGCCGTTGCGGAGCGGTGGGATTCTCGACGAGCTGCGTCGCAATGTCGCAGAGGTCGTCGGTGAACGCGCCATCGAGCGACGCATCGCGAACATGCGACGAGTGTTCCCCAGTGCCGAGATCGCTGGCTACGAAGCGCTGACCAGCAAGATGACCTGCGACGAGAAGGACCGGCATGTGCTGGCCGCCGCCGTTCGCGGGGTGCCGCGGTGATCGTGACCTACAACGTCAAGGATTTTCCCCGCTCGGCACTCGTCGACTACAACATCGAGGCCGTTCATCCCGACGACTTCCTGCTCGACCAGCTCTACCTCTATCCGCGGCGGACTCTGGACGGTTTGCATCGGCAGGTTGCGGCCTACCGCAAGCCACCTCAATCCGTTGACGCCCTCTTGGCGCATTTCGGAACGCGTTGCGGGCTGCCGCGATTCGCTGCGGAAGCGCGTCGGCATCTCCACTGGTAGAGCGACTGCGGGGAGACTCGGCTTTGGTGGCGAGCGCTCCCCGCGCCGTCTTCAGTCCGGTGAGCGAGTTCGAGGTCAGCCGCGGCCGGGGACCTGGGGGTCGCTCCAGCCGAGGTAGTTGTTGTAGTAGGAGACGTCGTCGGCGTGGCCGATCGCGCCTCCGACGCTGGTGGCGTAGAAGCCGCCGTTGCCGTCGGCGATGCCGACGTGGCCGTACTGGCTGATGTTCCAGTAGACGAACGCGCCCTTGGGCGGCGTGGAACCGTCGGTGTGGGCCTTGCCCGCGCTGACCGCGCCGTTCCAGTGCGCGATGGCGGACGGCCAGACACCGGTGGTGCCGTAGGCGTTCTCGGCGGCCATCTCGCAGTAGCCCTCGAGGGAGCTGTCGCCGATGCGGGCCTTGTACCACTCGATGGCGCCCTGCGGGGTGCCGTCGCCGGGGGCGGCGGCGACCTGAACTGCCTGCGGAGCGGGCTCGGCGAGCACGGCCGGGGCGGCGAGCGGGGCGAGGGCCAGCGCCGCACCGACACCGCAGGCGCCGGCTAATCGCGCGATCCGTCGGATGTTCACGAGAACCTCCTGGAATTCGTTGATCGGCAACATCCAGGAGGGACACGCTAGCGATCAACCCCTGCCGAACACCAGGAAGTTGACCTGAACAGCCGATGAACCCGGGCCAGGAAGGGGCTAGAAGCCGCGCTTGGCCCGATCCCAGGCTGCATCCCACAGCCCGGGAAAACCGCTGTTCAGGACCTTTCCTGAGCATTCGAACCGGATGTGGGGTGCGAGGAGCGGGGCGATGAGTTCGGCGAACTCCCGCTCGCGCCTTTCCCAGTCGGCTTCGGCTTCAGGGCTGGGGAATTCGGTCGCGAGCGGGTCTGCCCAGTTGAGCAAGTTCGTCCATTCGCGGTGCCACTCGTCGATCTGCTCGACGAGCTCGTCTGGGATGTCGCAGTACTCGCGCAGGTCGGCCGCCGGGGCCGGGCGCGATGTCGGCTCGGGTCGCTCGCTGATCCAGAACGGGTCCGCCTCCCAGTCGATCAGCATCCTGATCTGCAGGACGCTGTTCTGCTTCTGCTTCCACCGGAGCTGGGAGTCGGTGCGGTGCTCCGACTCCGAAAGCGGCGCGTAGGCGGCATGGACAGCGATCTGCGCACCGTGGCGTCGGAACCACTCCTCGAGCGCGGGGCCGTCGAGGAGCACCGTTCGATGAGAGTCGCGAACGGCCACGGGCCCGGTGATCGACCCGATGGACCCGGAAACCTGGGCGCCGGAGAGGTTCGCACCGATCAGCCTCGTCTGGTGGAACTCGCTATCGCGCAGGTCGGCGTTGGCGAAGTCCGCGCGGTTCAGTGCGGCCTTCGCCAGAACGGCTCCGGTGAGCACGGCGCCCTGGAACTTCGCATCCGTCGCCGAGGCGAGATGCAGATCGGCGCCGGTCAAGCGGGCTCTGGTGAAATCCGCCTGGTCCAGGCTCGCCCCGGTGAACTTCGCGTCCGTCAGGTCGCAGTCGGCGAACAGGGCTTCCGAGCATTCGGAAGAGCGGAGCGATGCGCCGCGCAGCACGGAGCCGGTGAGGTCGCTCCACAGGAACCACGCGTCGTCGAGCTTGGCTTCGGTGAAGTCCGAACGGTCCAGATCGGCGTCGACCGCGTAGTAGCGATCCTGCCCTTCCCAGCTCAGCCGCATCAGCATCCCCCCGGAGTCGGTGATCTCGACCGGCCCAGGCTGGCGAACCTCGATCACCCCGGCAACCACTTTTCCGGAAATACAGGCGGAATCAGGTAGTTCCACTCATCGGCTGCTCACGGCATGGCGGGGTAGTCGTAGACGGTGACGGGTTCGTCGATGCCTTCGGCTGGGGCGTTCTGGAGTTCGGCGAGGACGATGTCGGCTTTGGCCGAGGAGAGGTCGACGAGTCCGATGTGGATCGGTGCGTTGTTGGCCTTGCGAGCGGCGAGCGCGGCAGGCGGAGCGTGCAGCAGCTCGGTGAGGGCCGGACGGTTCTTCACTCCGAGCTGCTCGACCTTGGTGAGCAGCAGTGCTTTCGCCGGAACCTGAGAGATCGCTTCGGTGAGAGTGCTTGAACCGGGAGAGATGGCGTGGGCGAGTGCTTGGGCGGACGGCACGTTGCGGACGTCGACCTCCACCGCCTGCCCAGGGCCCCGGCCCAGCTGCCGGAACCATTGGTTCACCTGCGAGTGAGGCAGGTCGACGTGGATCGCGGTTGATGCTGTAACGAGAGGCTGGAAGGTGGGAGCGAGAATCTGCAGGTAACCCGATGGAGTTGAGCTGTCCTCCGCCGTGTTCTCGTGATCGGCCCGTTGAACGATGATGTCCGCACCTCGACTGCGAAACCAGCGCTCCAGTTCGGCGCCGTCCAGAGTGATTCTGCGCGGAGATGTTTCAACGACTACGGGGCCGAGGATTTTGCCGGTGGCACCATCAAGTGCGGTGTGTGAGAGAACAGCATTGCACAGTGAGCTGCTGCCTAGCCTGCATCTGGCCAGATTGGCCTCGCTGAAATCGGCTTCGGCGAGCAGAGATGCTGAGAGGGTCGCGTCGCTGAGATTCGCTCCATGAAAGTTGGCTCCCATGGCTGAGATTTTTGCCAGGTTGGCACTGGTGAGCGTTGATCCGACGAAGTTCGCCCTGTCCGCGCTTGATTTTGCCAAGTTCGCGTTGCTGAGATCTGCTCTGGTGAAGCGGGCCTCGGTGCACTCGGTGTCGATGAGAACCGCTTCGCGCAGAACTGTTTCCGTGAAGTTGCTTCCCGTGAGCCAGGCTCCGGTGAGATCGCCACCTGTGAGGTCGGCGCCGCGCAGGTCGGCATCCAGCGCGTAGAAGAGCTCGTGTGCTTCCCCGGCGAGCCACTTGCGGAGATCCTCGGAGACCTCGGGATTGCTGGGCCAGCGGCGAGGTCGCCAATCATGGATACCAGAGGACACGATCCCCCCCCACCCGTTTTCCTCGACTATTCTGGTCATGAATTCTGGCGCATCACCGTTCATGTGGTGTGTATCGAGGATGACCTTGTCTCCTTTACGCCATCCTCGGCACCGGCCTGGAGGCCCTGTCGGCGATCCTGGGGCCGTAAACGAAAGCCGGGTCGCGCTCGACATCCCAGAAAACGTCCGACTTCATGGAAACTGCGGCTGGGCTACCAGCGGGTTGTCGCTCACCGGCTCATCCGCCGAGCTCGTCGGCGATGCGGTCCAGGGCGACGGCGATCTCGGCGTCGGTCGCCTCGTGGTCCGCGACGGCGTCGCGGAGCGAGGTCGACAACGCCGCTATCGCGTCGTGCGCTGCCGATGTGGACTGCAGCACGATGTCGCTCGCGGTGTTCAGCGCAGGCGGCAGGAACTGGCAGATCAGCCCATAGGCGTCCGTGTCGAGCTGAACGCTGCGCCCGGCGTCGGCGGTCTGGCCGAGCGCTGCGGCGTGGGAGTCGAGCCGACCCGCGTGCGCGCGCAGCTGGTCCGGCGGGATCTGGAATCCCCCTGCCATTGATCCCCCTCAGTGCAGGAACGTCTCGTCGCTGAAGTCGCCGTCGTCGTGCGGGCCGTGGGCCTGCGCCGGACCGGCTTGCGTTGGCGGCTCGGGTGGTCGCGGCGCAGCCGGAGCGGTTGGCGGCGGAGCGGGTGCGGCCGTCGGCCCGGGTGGCGGTGATGCCGGAGCCGTCGACCCCGGCGGTGGGGACGCAGGTCCGGTCGGCGGTGGCGGTGCCTCTGCCGGGAAGCGTTGGCGGTAGTTGGCCGTCACCGCTTTCGCGGTCGTCGGGTTCTGGTCGCCGAGCGTGGTGCGGGTGGTTTCCGTCACCTGGTCCGCGATGCGCGACTGGGCTCGGCGGAGGACCGCCATGAACTCGGCGCTCAGCTCCGCTCCGGACGTTCGCTGATCCGCGAACCGAACGTCGACCGGGATTCCTTCGGCGTCGATGGTCACCGTCACCGAGCGGCTTCGTTCGGTGATGCGGATGCGGGCGATCTCCTGCTGCATCGCCGCGACCCGGTTCGCCTTCTCCTGCAGGCCTTGCGCCCACGCGCGGATCGCGCGGGCGGCCTGCGCCGGGTCCGCGCCGAAATCTGGCGACATTCCTCCCCCTGGAATTTCGAGTCAGGGGAGTTCTACTGCACCTGCGCAGCGTCGATGCGCGGATGAGCGGTGGTTGCGCTGTTCGGTCCAGCGGTCGTTGGGCCGGTGGCGCGGGTGACCATCGGGATGCGGGCTCAGGGGGTACCGGTAGCCTGTCGCGACGTGCCTTCCGCGGTTGCCACAGCTCCGCCGCGCCCTTCCCACGTGGAGCCGGTGGAGATCGAGAAACTCGCCGATTCCGTCGGCGCGCGAGTCCTTCGCGTCCCTGGTCGCAGCGCTGATCCAGTGCCGGTGTCCGGGGCGACGCTGCGTGCTCAGCACGTCCGGCCCGGCGATCTGTTCGCCGCCCTGCCCGGCACTCGCGTGCACGGTGCCGACTTCGCGCAGGGCGCGATCGAGGCAGGCGCTGTGGCGGTGCTCACCGATCAGGCCGGCGTCGACCGTGCCGGGCTCGCCGAGCACCCGGCGGTCCTCGACGGCAGCGTGTCCGTGCTCGTGCACGACGATCCGCGCGGCGTGCTCGGGACCGCTTCGGCGCTGATCTACGGTGACCCGTCGAGCAAGCTCAAGATCCTCGGCGTCACCGGGACCTCGGGCAAGACCACCACGTCCTACCTGCTGGAGTCCGCGCTGCAGGCCGCCGGGTTCTGCACCGGGCTGGTCGGCACCGTCGAGACCCGCATCGCCGGGGAGCGGCTGGACAGCGCGTTCACCACTCCGGAAGCTCCCGACCTGCAGGCGCTGCTCGCGGTCATGGTCGAGCACGGGGTCACGTTCGTGCCGATGGAGGTCTCCAGCCACGCGCTGGCCATGGGCCGGGTGTCCGGCACCCGGTTCGCCGTCGGGGCCTTCACCAACCTCTCCCAGGACCACCTGGACTTCCACCGGGACATGGAGGACTACTTCCAGGCCAAGGCGCTGCTGTTCGACGGCCGCGCCGAGCACGAGGTGGTCTGCGTCGACGGCGAGTGGGGCCGCCGGCTGGTCAAGGACGGCACGGTCACGGTGTCCACCGAGGGCAGCGCGAGCTGGTCGGCCACCGACGTGCAGGCCTTCGCCACCGGTGAGCAGACCTTCACCGCGCACGGCCCCGACGAGCTCAAGCTGCACGTCCGGCTGCGGCTGCCCGGCCCGTTCAACGTCGCCAACGCGCTGCTGGCCATCGGCGCCCTGCACGCGGCGGGCGTGCCGACCTGGGCCATCGAGCGCGGGCTGGCCGAGGTCGACGTGCCCGGCCGGATGGAGCGGGTCGCGCTCGGGCAGGACTTCACCGCCGTCGTCGACTACTCGCACAAGCCCGGCGCGGTCGCCGCGGTGCTCGACGCGGCGCGCGCGCAGGTCGACGGCGACGTGATCGTCGTGCTGGGCTGCGGCGGCGACCGCGACACCGCGAAGCGGCCGCTGATGGGCGAGGCCGCCGCCCGGCGCTCCGAGCTGCTGATCGTCACCGACGACAACCCGCGCACCGAGGATCCCGCCGAGATCCGGGCCGCCATGCTGGCCGGCGCCGAGGAGGTGCCCGCGGGCGAGCGCGGCGAGGTGATCGAGATCGGCGACCGGCGCGCGGCCATCGCCGCGGCGGTCGAGCGCGCCGGGTCCGGCGACATCGTGGTCGTCGCAGGCAAGGGCCACGAGACCGGGCAGGAGGTCGCGGGCGTGGTGCACCCGTTCTCCGACCGGGAGGAACTGGCCGCCGCGCTCCGCCATAGGCTTAGGGACCCAGAAGGGACCGATGTTCGTCGGGGGCAGGTCAACGAAGAGGCGTAGCGGGCGCGTCAGTCGCGTTCGCGCAAGCCGACCGGGTGCGGGTGACCCGCAAGACGGAGTGGAGGCAAGTTGATCCGGCTCAGCCTCGCTGACATCGCGCGTGCGGTGGGCGGCGGGCTTCATCGTGCGGAAGGCTCGGAGATCGTCAGCGCGGGCGTCGAGTTCGACTCCCGCAAGATCGAGACCGGCGGGCTGTTCGTGGCCGTGCCGGGCGAACGGGTCGACGGGCACGACTTCGCCGCGCGGGCGGTGGCCGACGGTGCGGTCGGCGTCCTCGCCGCGCGCGAGGTCGAGGCACCGGCGGTGCTCGTGCCGCCCATCCCCGCCGCGGAGCGCTCGGGCGCGCTGGCGCTGGCCGGCGACGCCGACGGCTCCGGTGCCGCGGTGCTGGCCGGGCTGGCGAAGCTGGCCCGGTACGTGGTCGACCGGTTGCCGCAGCTCGCCGTGGTCGGCGTGACGGGCTCGTCCGGCAAGACGTCCACCAAGGACTTGATCGCGCAGCTGCTGGAACCGATGGGGCCGACGGTCGCGCCGCCCGGCTCGTTCAACAACGAGCTCGGGCACCCGTGGACCGTGCTGCGCGCCGACGAGCGGACCAAGCACCTGGTGCTGGAGCTCTCCGCGCGCGGCGTCGGGCACATCGCGAACCTGTGCCAGGTCGCGCCGCCGCGCATCGGCGTGGTGCTCAACGTCGGGCACGCGCACCTCGGCGAGTTCGGCTCGCAGGAGGCGGTGGCGCAGGCCAAGGGCGAGCTGCCCGAGTCGCTGCCCGCGGACGGCGTCGCAGTGCTCAACGGCGACGACCCGCTGGTCGCGGCGATGGCCGAGCGGACCAAGGCGCGCGTGGTGCTGGTCGGGGAGCGCCCCGACGCGCACGTGCGGGCCGAGGACATCGAGGTCGACGAGCAGGCGCGGCCGACGTTCACGCTGGTCACCGCCGAGGGCTCGGCGCGGGTGACGCTGCCGCTGTTCGGCGAGCACCACGTCGGCAACGCGCTGGCCGCCGCGGCGGTCGCGCTGGAGCTCGGCGCGACTATCGACGAGGTCGCCGAGCGGCTGAGCTCGGTGCGGCGGGTGTCCGCGCGGCGCATGGAGGTCAGCGAGACCTCCGACGGCGTCACCGTCGTCAACGACGCGTACAACGCGAACCCGGAGTCGGTGCGCGCCGCGCTGAAGACGCTGGCCGCGATGACCCGCGGCCGTCCCGGCCGGGCCTGGGCGGTGCTCGGGCCGATGGCCGAGCTCGGCGAGGCCGATGTCGAGGCGCACGACGAGATCGGGCGGCTGGCCGTCCGGCTGAACATCGACCGGCTGGTGGTGGTCGGCGAACAGGCCCAGGCGATGCACCAGGCGGCAACGCTGGAGGGTTCGTGGGGAGAGGAGTCGGTTCTGGTGCCGGACGTCGATGCGGCTGTCGCGCTGCTGCGCGCCGAGCTGCGTCCCGGTGACGTTGTCCTGACCAAGGCGTCGAACTCCGCAGGGTTGTGGCGGGTCGCCGACGCCTTGCTGACGGGAGGGGAGACGGCGTGAAGCCGATCCTGGTGGCGGCCGCGGTCGCCCTCGTCATCTCGATCCTGTTCACCCCGTACCTGATCCGGGTCTTCTCCAGGCAGGGCTTCGGCCAGGAGATCCGCGAAGAGGTGCAGAGCCAGCACGCGGCCAAGCGCGGCACCCCGACCATGGGCGGGGTGGCGATCCTGGTCGCCATGTGGTGCGGCTACCTGGCCACCCACCTGATCATGGGCGATCAGCCCACCGTCACCGGGTTGCTGGTGCTGGGCCTGACCACCGCGCTGGGCATCGTCGGGTTCCTGGACGACTTCATCAAGATCCGCAAGCAGCGCAACCTCGGGCTGAACAAGACCGCGAAGCTGGTCGGCCAGCTGGTGGCCGCGGTGCTGTTCGCGATCCTGGCCATCCGGTTCCCGAACGAGAACGGCGTGACGCCCGCGTCCACGGAACTGTCGTTCCTGCGCGACATCTCGGTGATCTCCTTCGGCGTGATCGGGTTCGTGATCTTCGCCTACGTGGCGATCAGCGGCTGGTCCAACGCGGTCAACTTCACCGACGGCATGGACGGCCTGGCCGGCGGCACCGCGGCGATGGTGCTGGCCACCTACGTGCTGGTGTCGTTCTGGCAGCTGCGCAACGACTGCTTCGCCGTCTCCGGCCCGGCACCGGGCTGCTACACGGTGCGCGACCCGCTGGACATCGCGGTGGTCGCGGCGGCGGCGATGGCGGCCTGCGTCGGGTTCCTGTGGTGGAACGCGGCGCCGGCGAAGATCTTCATGGGCGACACCGGTTCGCTGGCGCTCGGCGGCCTGGTCGCCGGGCTGTCGATGGTCACCCGCACCGAGCTGCTGATGATCATCATCGGTGGTGTGTTCGTGGTCGAGGCGCTGTCGGTGGTGCTGCAGATCGTGGTGTTCCGGACCACCCGGCGCAGGTTGTTCCGGATGGCGCCGTTCCACCACCACTTCGAGCTGGCCGGCTGGGCGGAGACCACGGTGATCATCCGCTTCTGGGTGCTCGCCGGGATCAGCTGCATGTTCGGCGTCGGCCTGTTCTACGCGGACTGGCTCGCCCTGGCCCGGTAGTGGTGTCGGGTGTGATGCGATTTCAATGGAAATCGGATGTCTGATTTCCATTGAAATCGCGTAAACCCGGACACTCCGTCGGCGTGTCGGACGCGCGACACGCCGACGGTGCGCAACTTCCATTGAAATCGAAGACCTGATTTCCATTGAAATCGCGGATTTCCGGGCGGCAGGGTGGTGACCCGGCGCGGGTCCGGGTGGCGGACTGATGAGATGGGGAGACGACGGCGTGGTGGCAAGCCGGTTCCAGGGATTGCAGGTGCTGGTGGCCGGGGCCGGGGTGTCCGGACGCTCGGCCGCCGAGGCGCTGCTCGCGGCGGGCGCGTCGGTGACCGTCACCGACGGCTCCGCCGATCGGCTCGCCGCCCTGGCCTCGTTGCAGTCGCAGGGCGCGGAGCTGGTGGCCGGGCTGGCCGAGCCGCCGCCCGGCACCGATCTGGTGGTCACCAGCCCGGGCTGGCGGCCGGACGCGCCGCTGCTGGCGGCCGCCACCGCCGCCGGCGTCGAGGTGATCGGCGAGGTCGAGCTGGCCTGGCGGCTGGACCGGGAGGCCGAGAACCCGGCCACCTGGCTCGCGGTCACCGGCACCAACGGCAAGACCACCACGGTCAGCATGCTGGAGGCGGTGCTGCGCGCGGCCGGGGTCGACGTGGTGGCCTGCGGCAACGTCGGGCTGCCGGTGGTCGACGCGGTCCGCGCCGGGCACGCGGTGCTGGCCGTGGAGCTGTCCAGCTTCCAGCTGCACTGGTCGGAGTCGGTCGAGCCGCACGCCGCGGTCGTGCTCAACCTGGCCGCCGATCACCTGGACTGGCACGGCGACCTGGAGTCCTACGGCACCGCCAAGGCCAAGATCTACGCGGGCAACGCGGTTTCGGTGGCCAACGCCGACGACGAGTGGTCGACCCGGCTGGTCGCCGCGGCGGACGGGCGGACGGTCTCCTTCACACTCGGCGCTCCGGAGCAGGACCAGCTCGGCGTCGAGAACGGGCAGCTGGTCGACCGGGCCTTCGGCGACCGGGTGGTGCTCGCGTCGCTGGCCGATGTGCACCCGGCGGGCCCGCACAACGTCGCCAACGCGCTGGCAGCGGCCGCGCTCGCGCGCGCCCACGGGGTGCAGCCGGGTGCGGTGGCCGAGGGCTTGCGGGCGTTCCAGCCCGGTGCCCACCGGTCGGTGCCGGTGGCCGAAGCCGCCGGTGTGTCCTATGTGGACGACTCGAAGGCGACCAACCCGCACGCCGCCGACGCCGCCCTGCGCGCGCACCCCCGCGTGGTGTGGATCGCGGGCGGCCTGCTCAAGGGCGCGGAGGTGGACGAGCTCGTCGCCGCCAACGCCGACCGGCTCACCGCCGCGGTGCTGATCGGCCGGGACCGGGCGCAGTTCGCCGCCGCACTGGCCCGACACGCCCCGGATGTGCCGGTCCGCGAGGTGTCGGCGGGGGACGATGCGGGCATGCTGCAAGCTGTCCGGTCGGCCCACGAGTTCGCGAGCCCGGGTTCGGTGGTGCTGCTCGCCCCGGCCGCCGCCTCGATGGACATGTTCACCGATTACGCCCACCGGGGCCGCGCTTTCGCCGACGCGGTGCGCGAAGTCCTCGCCGAAACCCCGACGGCGCCCGCGCACGGCGGGTGATCCGCTGTGCCCACCGCCACCAAGACCGCGCGCGGCGCGCGGAAGCGAGCCGGCCTGACCGTGCTGTCCCCGCTGACCGCGTGGCTGACCCGGCCGCTGGCGTCGTTCCACCTGCTGCTGGCGGTCTTCGGCCTGCTGACGGTCTTCGGCCTGGTGATGGTGCTTTCGGCTTCCAGCGTCGACTCGTTCAACAAGGACGGTTCGTCCTACACGGTCTTCACCAAGCAGGTGCTCTTCTGCATCGCCGGGCTGGTGCTTTTCTACGCGGCGCTGCGGGTGCCGGTGAAGCTGATGCGCCGCTACAGCCTGATCCTGCTCACCATCTGCCTGGGCCTGCTGGCACTGGTGCTCACCCCGCTCGGAGCCAACGTCAACGGCGCGCAGAGCTGGTTCATCGTGGCCGGGGTGTCCTTCCAGCCGGTGGAGTTCGCCAAGGTCTCCTTCGCGCTGTGGGGCGCGCACGTGCTGGTCACCAAGCGCGGCCTGATGAACCAGTACCGCCACCTGCTGGTGCCGGTGGTACCCGCCGCGCTGCTGATGTTCACGCTGGTGATGCTGCAGCCCGACCTCGGTTCGACGATCACGCTGTTCGTGGTGCTGCTGGCACTGCTGTGGTTCGCCGGGGCGCCGCTGCGGCTGTTCCTGATGGCGCTGCTGGGCGCGGTGACCGCCGGTGTGACGCTGGCCATGGTCGCCGACTACCGGATGGCGCGGATCACCGCGTTCATGGACCCGATGTCCGACCCGACCGGCAACGGCTTCCAGGCCCGGCAGGCGCTGTTCGCGCTGGCCGACGGCGGGCTGTTCGGCCGCGGGCTGGGGCAGGGCTGGTCGAAGTGGCAGTACCTGCCCAACGTGCACAACGACTTCATCTTCGCGGTGATCGGCGAGGAGCTCGGGTTCGTCGGCTGCGCGATCGTGCTGGCGCTCTACGGCACCACCGCCTACGTGGGCATGCGCATCGCGTTCCGCAACACCGACCCGTGGATCCGGCTGGTGTCGGCGACGCTGACCACCTTCCTGGTCGGCCAGGCGATCATCAACGTCGGCTACGTGGTGGGCCTGCTGCCCACCACCGGGCTGCCGCTGCCGCTGATCTCCTCCGGCGGATCGTCGGTGGTGACCAGCATGCTGGTGTTCGGCCTGCTCGCGAACTTCGCCCGGCACGAACCCGAGGCGATCGCCGCGCTACGGTCTTTGGGACCGGGCAGGGTCGGCAAGCTGCTGCGGCTGCCCACCCCGGCGCCGTACCGGCCGCCGGCCAAGCGTCGTCCGGCACGACCCACCCCACGAAGCCGACCGGGAGCGAAGGGCTCCGGCGCGGCGGCAACACGCCGGGGAGGCGGGGACACCCGCGCGCGCGGTGCGCGCAGCGGGCCCGGCTCCCGGGCGCAGACACGAGGAGGACACCGTTGAGCGGCGAGCAGACGGCCCGCATCGACCAGGGCGCGCTGGGCGACCCCAGGGGTGCTGCCGCGGCACGGCGCCCGCTGTCGGTCGTGGTCGCCGGTGGCGGCACCGCCGGGCACGTCGAGCCCGCGCTGGCGCTGGCCGACGCGGTGCGCAGGCTGCGGCCGGACGCCAGGGTGACCGCGCTGGGCACCGAGCGCGGCCTGGAGAACCGGCTGGTGCCCGCGCGCGGCTACCCGCTGGAGCTGATCCCGCCGGTGCCGATGCCCCGCAAGCCCAACGTCGACCTGCTGAAGCTGCCGCTGAAGGTGCGGGATTCGGTGAAGCAGACCCGCGCGGTGCTCGACCGCGTCGGCGCGGACGTGGTGGTCGGCTTCGGCGGTTACGTGTCGCTGCCGGCCTACCTGGCCGCCCGCGGCCGGGTGCCGATCGTGGTGCACGAGGCGAACGCGCGCGCGGGCCTGGCGAACAAGGTCGGCGCGAAGTTCGCCGAGCGGGTGCTGGCGGCGACCCCGGACAGCGGTCTGCCGGGCGCGCAGACCATCGGGATCCCGCTGCGCGAGTCCATCACCAGGCTGGACCGCTGGGCGCTGCGGGCGCAGGCCCGCCAGCACTTCGGGCTGCACCCGCACGCGCCGACGATCCTGGTGTTCGGCGGTTCGCAGGGAGCCCGCACGCTGAACACGGCGTTCTCCGGTGCGGCTGCGTCGCTGGGCCGGGCCGGGATCGGCGTGCTGCACGCGCACGGCCCGAAGAACACCCTCGCGGTGCAGCAGATCATGGGCGCGCCGGTCTACAACGCGGTGCCCTACCTGGAGCGGATGGACCTGGCCTACGCGGCCGCGGACCTGGTGGTGTGCCGGTCCGGGGCGATGACGGTCGCCGAGGTCTCCGCGCTCGGGCTGCCCGCGGTGTTCGTGCCGCTGCCGCACGGCAACGGCGAGCAGGCGCTCAACGCGCAGCCGGTGGTGGCCACCGGCGGGGCGCGGCTGGTGTCCGACGAGGACATGACCTCGCAGCGGGTGATCGACGAGATCATGCCGCTGGCGCTGGACCCGCAGCGGCTGCAGGAGATGAGCCGCGCGACCCTCGGCACCGGGCACCGGGAGGCCGACCACGTGCTGGCGCAGATCGTGCTGGAGGTGGCCGGCCAGTGACCGCAACGTCAGACGTCGACGCCGTGCTGGCCAGGGTGCACCTGGTCGGCATCGGCGGCGCCGGGATGAGCGGCATCGCCCGCATCCTGCTGGCCCGCGGCCAGCAGGTGTCCGGCTCGGACGCCCGCGACTCGCGGACCGTGCTCGCGCTGCGGGCGCAGGGCGCGCACATCGGCATCGGGCACCGGGCGGAGAACCTGGACCAGTTCGACGCCGCGCCGACGGCGGTGGTGGTCTCCACCGCGATCCGGCCGGACAACCCCGAGCTGGTGGCCGCGCAGGAGCGCGGCATCACGGTGCTGCGCCGCGCCGAGGCGCTGGCGGCGCTGATGGCCGGGCACCGGGTGGCCTGCGTGGCGGGCACCCACGGCAAGACCTCGACCACGTCGATGCTGACCGTGGCGCTGCAGCACTGCCGGTTCGACCCGTCGTTCGCCATCGGTGGTGACCTCAACGAGTCGGGCGCGAACGCCCACCACGGCGACGGCAGCATCTTCGTCGCCGAGGCCGACGAGAGCGACGGCTCGTTCCTGGTGTTCTCCCCGTCGGTGGCGGTGGTGACCAACGTCGAGCCCGACCACCTGGACCACCACGGCACCGCCGAGGCCTACACGAAGGTCTTCGAGGACTTCGTGCAGCGCATCGAGCCCGGTGGCGTGCTGATCGCCTGCGCCGACGACGCGGGCTCGGCCGAGCTGGCCGACCGCGCGGAGGCCGCCGGGGTCCGGGTGCGCCGCTACGGCAAGACCGCGACCGGCGCGGCGGACGCGCGCCTCGTCGACTACCGGGCCGAGCAGGGCACCGGCGTGGCGACCGTGGAGCTCGGCGGCGAGCGCATCGACGTGCAGGTCTCGGTCCCTGGCGAGCACATGGCGGGCAACGCGACCGCCGCGCTGCTGGCCGGGCTGGAGCTCGGCGCACCGCTGGGCGGGCTGCTCGACGGGCTGGCCGCGTTCGGCGGCGTGCGGCGCCGGTTCGAGTTCCGCGGGCGGGCGCGGGGGATCCGCGTCTACGACGACTACGCGCACCACCCGACCGAGGTGGACGCCCAGCTGCGGGCGGCTCGACCGGTGGCCGCCGACGGCCGGCTGGTCGTGGTGTTCCAGCCGCACCTGTACTCCCGCACGGCGGCCTTCGCCGCGGAGTTCGCGACCGCGCTGGCGCTGGCCGACGAGGTGGTCGTGCTCGACGTCTACGGTGCCCGCGAGGACCCGCAGCCCGGTGTCACCGGCAAGCTGATCGCCGACCAGATCCCGCTGCCGGCCGGGAAGGTGCACTACCAGCCGTCCTTCACCGAGGTGACGCCGCTGGTCGCGGGCCTGGCCCGCGCCGGTGACCTGGTGCTGACCATGGGCGCCGGGGACGTGACGATGCTCGGCGCGGAGATCCTGGCGGAGATCGACCGCGAGGTCCCGGAGGTCCGGGGGTGACTTCGACGCGCCGCCGCGCGGGGGAGCGGCCCGGGGTGCGCAGCACCCGGGGACGCCCGGTGCGCGGCGGCGCGGCGGTCGCACCGAAGTGGCGCCGCTGGGCGCTGCCGCTGGTGCTGGCCGCGGTGACCGTGCTGGCCCTCGTCCTGTACTTCACGCCGGTGCTGGGCGTGCGGTCGGTGGAGGTGCTGGGCAACACCTCGCTCGACCAGGACGAGGTGGTCCGGGTGTCCGGGATCGAGACCGGGACGCCGATGCTGCGGGTCGACGCGGGCGAGATCCGCGATCAGCTGCAGACCGTGCCGAAGATCGCCTCGGCCGAGGTGACGCTGTCCTGGCCGTCCTCGGTGCAGGTGCGGATCACCGAACGGGTCCCGGCGGCGTTCCTGGTGGCGCGCAACGGGATCCAGCTGGTGGACGCGAGCGGGATGCCGTTCCAGACGGTCCCCGAACCACCGGCGGGCCTGCCGGAGCTCAAGGTCCGCGAAGCCTCCCAGACCGACCCGGCGACCAAGGCCGGGATGCGGGTGCTGACCTCGGTGCCGGAACCGGTGCGCGGCGAGATCACGGCGGTGCTGGCGGAGAACCCGAACGACATCCGCCTGCTGCTCAAGGGCGACCGCCAGATCGAGTGGGGCTCCCAGGAGGACGCGGAGAAGAAGGCGGCGATAATCCCGGCCCTGCTGACCCGCCCGGGCAAGGTCTACGACGTGACCACCCCGGCCCTGCCGACGGTGTCCTAGCGGTCCCCCTGCCGTGAGTGTTTTGTGTTGCCATAGCGCCACAAAACACTCACGGGCCATGACCAGCGCGAACTGATCCGCCGTGGCCGGCAGCGTTTGCGAGGTGACCACTCCGGCCGCGACCTGGCCGCCGGAGTCATCGATCGGGCACGGTGGGTGAGCCGGTTTTGATATACATGACTGGCTAAATCGTGGAAGGCGTTGGGAGCGGGTCATGGCCGAGGCGAGGATCAGCATCCACGAGCCGACCGCTCCGCCGCAGCGGCTGCACCAGCTGCACGACCAGCTGGCCCGCGATCTCCGCGCGGTGCCGGGCATCGAGTCCCGGCGGGCGCGGGAGGACGCCCCGCAGGACAGCAAGTCCGGCGTCGGCGCCCACCTCGCCGAGCTGATCATCACCGGCACGCTCTCCGGCGGCACGGTCGCCGCCGTGACCAAGGTCCTCGTCGCGCTGATCAACCGGTCCGCGAGCCGCTCGGTGACCGTCAAGAAGGCCGACGGCGCGGAGATCACCGTGACCGCGTCCTCCGCCGAGGTCCAGCAGCGGCTGGCGGAGTTCTTCGCCGGGGACGAGGAAGCCCGGCGCGCGGCCGAGCGGTGACCCGGTGGGTGCCCGGCACGCGCTGCTAGTAGCGACCTCCAACTACACCGACCCCGGCCTGCGCCGATTGCGCTCGCCGGTGCAGGAAGCGCACGAGCTGCGCGATCTGCTCGCCGATCCGGCCATCGGGGGCTTCGACTCGGCGGTGATGGCGGTCAACGAGTCGAAGGCCGAGATCGAGCGGCGGATCGAGGCCCTGTTCCGCGACCGCACCTCCGAGGACACGGTGCTGCTGTTCATCTCCGGGCACGGCATCAAGAACGACTACGGCGAGCTGTTCTTCGCCGCCTGCAACACCGAGCTGCAGCTGCCGTACTCCACCGCGATCCCGGCCGTGGTGGTGCAGCGGCTGATCCGGGAGAGCCAGGCGCAGTCCGCCACCGTGGTCCTCGACTGCTGCTACAGCGGCGTGTTCACCAACGACATCATCGCCCGCTCCTCGACCTCGATCGACGTCGAGGACCAGTTGGGCGGCGGTGTCTACGTGATGACCGCGACCAACGAGATCGAGTACGCCTACGAGCAGGAGAAGCTCGTCCTCAACAAGCCGGTGTCGGCCAGCGCGTTCACCTCCGCGCTCATCGACGGCCTGCGCACCGGCGCGGCCGACAGCGACCGCGACGGCGTCATCACGGCCGAGGAGCTGTACCAGTTCGCGTCGCGGAAGGTCCGCGCCATCGGGCAGCAGACGCCCAAGAACGGCGGGGTGGGCCAGGGCGCGATCCGCATCGCGAAGGCCGCGCGCCGCCAGTTGTCGGGCGAGAGCGGGGCGAAGCTGCTGCTCGGCGAGCTGATCGCCGAACCGGCGGCACCGGGCGTTCCGATCGGGAAGGCGCACGAGGTCGACCGCCACCACGGCGACCTGGTGCGCATCGACCCGTTCGGCCACCAGGGGCATCTCGCGGTGGTGGGCCGGTTCCGCTCGGGCAAGTCCACCCTGCTGCGGACGCTGATCGTCGGGCACGCCGCGACACACCCTGCGACTGAGGTCCGGTTCCACTGCCTGGACAGCGACGGCGGGCTGGTCGGCCTGCAGCGCTGGGACAACGTCGCGGCCAACGCGATCGACCTGGCAGGGGCCCAGGCAGTGCTCCGCGACGTCGCCGGGCTCATCGAGCAGCGCAAGCAGCTGTTCCACCGGTACGGCATCGAGAGCATCGACACCTACCGCGCGCTGCGGCGCAAGAGCGCCGACCGGATGCCCGGCATCGACCACGCCGACGTGTTCCTGGTCGTCGACGGCTGGGAGACCTTCGCCGAGGACGTCCCGGACTTCACCACGTCGATCCGCAAGATCGCCGAACGCGGGCTGGCCTGCGGCGTGCACGTCGTCCTCACCGCCCGGCAGTGGGAGAACATCCCGCGCCAGGTGGCGTTGCTGCTGCAGGGGCACATCGAGCTCACCCTGGACGAGCCCACCACCTCGCGCATCGACCCGGAGCTGGCCGCGACGCTGCCCGCGGAGCCGGGGTGGGCGCTGTCCGGCCGCCAGCGGTTCCGGGTGGCGCTGCCGAGGATGGACGACGAGCAGGACGGGCTCGTCGAGCTCATCGAGGTGCTGGAGAAGCCGGGTGCCGTGCCGGAAGCGCCGCAGGACGCCTTCGCCGTGCCGGTCGACCCGGCCGAGCTGTGGAACCTGGGCGAGCGCGCGCCGCGTCCGGTCGAGGACCAGTACAAGGTCGTGTTCGGCGTGGACGGGGCCGGGCGTCCGGTGGAGCTCGACATCAAGGAGACGGCGCGGGGCGGGATGGGCCCGCACGGCCTGTGCATCGGCTCGACCGGTTCCGGCAAGTCGGAGTTCCTGCGCACCTTCGTGCTCGGCATGATGGCGGCGCACGACACGACCGAGCTGAACTTCGTGCTGATCGACTTCAAGGGCCGTGCGACGTTCCAGGACTTCGCCGCCGCGCCGCACGTTTCGGCGGTCATCTCGAACCTGGAGAGCGACGGTTCGCTGATCGACCGGATGGCCGACGCGCTCTCCGGCGAGCTGAACCGCCGCCAGGAGGTCCTGAACAAGGCCGGTGCGAAGAACGTCTGGGACTACCGGCAGATGGCCGCGGCCGGTGACGAGCGCTGCCGGGAATCGCTGCCCGCGCTGGTCGTGGTCGTCGACGAGTTCTCCGAGCTGCTCTCGCAGCAGCCGGACTTCATCGAGCTGTTCGTGATGATCGGCAGGCTGGGCCGTTCGCTGCAGGTCCACCTGCTGCTGGCCTCGCAGCGGCTGGAAGAGGGCAGGCTGCGCGGTCTGGACGCGCACCTGTCCTACCGGATCGGCCTGAAGACCTTCAGCGCTGCGGAATCGCGCGCGGCGATCGGCGAGCCGGACGCCGCGGACCTGCCTGCTTCCGGCGGTCACGGCTACCTGAAGCACCCCAACGGGATGGAGCGGTTCCGCGCGGCCTACGCCTCGGGCCCGACGGACTCCGGCGCGAGCTTCTCGGACGAGGTGCTGGCCGGGCTGCGCGATCTGCGTCCGCAAGCCCGCGAGATCTGGCTGCCACCGCTGGACCTTCCGCCCACTCTGGACGCTCTGCTGCCGGAAGCCTGGACGGCCTGGGGGTTGCAGGTGCCGGTCGGGCTGATCGACGTGCCGTATCACCAGCGACAGGAACCGATGCTGGTGGATCTGAGCGGCCCGGCCGGACACGCCGCGATCATCGGTGGCACCCGCTCGGGCAAGTCGACCGCGCTGCGCACGCTGATCGCCTCGCTGGCGCTGACCCACACGCCATCGGAGGTGCAGTTCTACTGCCTGGACTTCGGTGGTGGCGGGCTGTTCGCGCTGCGCGACCTCCCGCACGTCGGCGGCGTCGGCGGCCGCCGCGACCGGGAGCTGGTCGCCCGGACGATCGGCGAGCTCAAGGCGCTGCTGGACCGGCGGGAGGCCTGGTTCCAGCAGCACGGCGTCGAGGGCATGACCGACTACCGCGACCGCAAGCGCAACGGTGCGTTCCCCGACGACGAGTACGGCGACGCGTTCCTGGTCATCGACGGGTGGCGGACGTTCCGCGAGGAGTTCGAGGAATTCGAGCACGAGGTGCTGAACCTGGCGGCCACCGGGATCGCCTACGGCATCCACGTCGTCGTCACGGCGACGAGGTGGGCGGAGATCCGCCCCGCGGTGAAGGACCTGATGCAGACCCGCATCGAGCTGTGCCTCGGTGACCCGAGCGAATCGGAGATCGATCGCAAGTACGCGGCGAAGGTTCCGCGCGGCCGCCCCGGGCGCGGCCTGCACGCCTCCAAAAAGCACTTCTTGACCGCGCTGCCGCGGGTGGACGGCGCGGAGCTCGGAGCGCGACCGGACTGGGCGTCCTACAGCGCGGACCTCGCCGAGGGCGTCGCCGCCCTGGTGGAACGGGTGCGGAACTTGTGGCCGGGCGCTCCGGCGCCGCCGGTGCGGTTGTTGCCGAAGCTGCTGCCGCAGGAGCAGCTGCCGCGTCCGGAGCAGCAGCCGACCCCGAAGCAGGTGCCGATCGGCGTCAACGAGGACGAACTGGCCCCGGTCTACCTGGACTTCGCCGCCGAGCCGAACTTCTACGCGTTCGGCGAGCGGGAGTCGGGCAAGACGTCGCTGCTGCGCACGATCATCAGGGGCATCACCGAGCGGTACACGCCCGAGGAAGCGCTGATCCTGCTGGTCGACTACCGGCGCACGATGCTCGGCTTCCTCGAAACCGAGCACCTGCTGGAGTACTCGGTCGCCGAGTCGCAGCTCCGCAGCAACGTCAAGGACGTGGTGGGATCGCTGAAGAAGCGCCTGCCGGGTCCGGACGTGACGCAGGAGCAGCTGAAGAACCGTTCCTGGTGGAAGGGCCCGGAGTTGTTCGTCGTCGTCGACGATTACGACATCGTGGCCCCGCAGGGCAACAACCCGCTCGCACCGCTGGCGGAATTCGTGCCGGTGGCCGGCGACGTGGGTCTGCACGTCGTCCTGGCCCGCAGCTCCGGTGGCGCGGGGCGGGCGCTGTACGAGCCGCTGATCACCAAGATGCGCGAGACGTCGAGCCCGGGGCTGGTAATGAGCGCGGACAAGGAGGAGGGCCGGCTGGTGGCGAACATCAAGCCCCGCCACCTCCCACCGGGCCGGGGAGTCCTGGCGAGCCGACGCCTGCGCAGCCCGCAGCTGATCCAGACGGCGTTCATCCCGCCGGAGTGACCCTGCCCGGGCTTGCCCGAGGGGCCTGGGTTCGATCTTCCTGGGCAGATGGGCACCAATGGCGCATTGACCTGGACAGCGAGTGATCCCTAGCGTTCGAGCAATCGTTTTCCTCACTCGGAGGAGTGATCGAGTGGCTCGCGCGCGCAGGGCGATCAGCCGACGTTCGTTCCTCGGCGGTGTCGGTGCTGCGGCGCTTGCCGCGCCGGTGCTGACCGGGTGCGGCCCGTCGCGCAACCCGAACGAGATCACCTTCTGGAACTTCTACGGGCCCGGCGGGCAGCAGAAGTCGCAGAGCGACTGGTTCGTGCAGCTGGCCGAGGAGTGGAACGCCACCCACGACGTCAAGGTCCGGCTGCGCTACGTGCCGACCAAGGACTACACCTCCGGGCCCACGCTGCAGACCTCGTTCAGCGCGGGCGCCGGGCCGGACGTCTTCCTGCTCAGCCCCGGCGACTTCCTGCGCTACCACAACGGCGGCGCGCTGCTCGACCTCACGCCGCACCTGACGCCCGAGGTGCGCGCCGACTTCCTGCCGCAGGTGATGCAGACCCGCCTGGTCGGCGACCGCGTCTACGGCCTGCCGCTGGAGATCGAACCGCTCGCGCTCTACTACAGCGAGGCCGCCTTCGAGCAGGCCAAGCTCGCCGAGGGCGACCTGCCGCGCACCTGGGACCAGCTGCTCGCCGTCGCCGAGCGGCTGACCACCCCGGACCGGTTCGGGATGCTGCTGGAGACCAATCCCGGCTACTACCAGAACTTCACCTTCTACCAGTCGATGTGGATGGCCGGCGGCGAGGTGTTCACGCCGGACCAGCGGCGAGCGGCGTTCAACGGGCCGGGCGTGCACGCCGCGCTGCAGTTCTGGCAGGACACCGTCACCGCCGGTGTCGCACCGCGCCGGGTGAAGGGGGCGGGCGCCAACGACTCGCTCTCCAACATCTCCGACGGCTACTGCGCCATGCAGCAGCTCGGCATCTGGGGTATCGCCGAGATCGCCGAGCAGGCCCCGGACTTCCGCTACGGCGTCATCCCCATGCCCAGCCCGGCGGGCGGCGCCTACACCACGGCCCTGGGCAGCTGGGCGATGGTCGCCAACGCGAAGAGCACCAACCCGCAGGCCGCGGCCGAGTTCGTGGTGTGGGCGCTGGGCTCCACCGACCCGGCGTGCATCGAGCGGATGCGCCGCTGGAACACCGTCGCCAAGACCAACCTGCCGCCGCGCTACTCCGTGCAGCGCGCCGCGGAGCAGCACGGGGCCTTCGACAGCGGCCCGATGCGGGTGTTCAAGGAGCAGGTGATGGCCCAGGCCCGGCCGGAACCGCGCTACCCGCCCGAGGTCTACCGGGCCATCTCCGACGCGGTGCAGTCCTGCCAGCTCGACGACGGTGACCCGGTGTCGGCGGCTGAGGCCGCCGCCCAGCAGATCGACACGTTCTTGTCCACCTACGACGGAGCGCCGATCAATTGAGAGACTATTCGTGGTTGCGTTGCTCACGTGGTCATCTAGCGGAACCTGAGAGCTTCCCCGGACTGCGGGTGCCCCTCCTGATGTATGTCCGATACACGGCGGAGGGGCCGTCCTCGCCAGAAAACCTCTCAGAACCCGCCGGTGGTCGCCATGCGTAGCAGGATGCAAGCGGCTGGCGCCGCTTCTACAAGCGCGGACGGCATTCGCCGACAGGAACTGAGCGACCGACGACGATCCGACGCCGCCGCGGCCTTCGGCTTCCTGGCCCCCGACGGCATCGGCCTGCTGCTGTTCGTCATCATCCCGACGGCGATGGCCCTGGTGGTGGGGCTGTTCAGCGTCGACGGGTTCGGCAACGTGGAGTGGGCCGGGCTGGACAACTTCCGGCTGATGGCCGGTGACGGCCTGCTGTGGCGCAGCTTCGGCATCACGGCGGTCTACGCGGCGCTGTTCGTGCCGCTGGCGTTCTTCGCCTCGCTCGGGCTGGCGCTGCTGGTCAAGGACCACTTCCGCGGGGTGGGAGCGGTGCGGGCGGCGCTGTTCCTGCCGAACGCGGTGAGCATGGTGGTGATCGGCCTGCTCTGGCAGTTCCTGCTCACCGACAAGACCGGCGCGCTCGCCAAGATCACCGGGCTGGACGGGGTGTCCTGGCTGGGCGATCCGAGCCTGGCGCTGGTCACCCTGGTGCTGATCAGCGTGTGGTTCCTGATGGGCTACCAGATGCTGATCTTCCTCGGCGGCCTGCAGGACATCCCGCGCGAGTACTACGACGCGGCCACTGTGGACGGTGGCGGCCCGTGGCAGCGGTTCCGGCACGTGACCTGGCCGATGCTGCGCCCGACCAGCTTCTTCGTGCTGGTCACCTCGACGATCAACGCGATCACCGGCATGCAGGTGTTCGACCTGGTCTTCGTGACCACCTCCGGCGGCCCGGCCAACGCCACCACGACCGTCGTGTTCTACGCCTACCAGCAGGCCTTCCAGTTCGGCAGGTTCGGCTACGCCGCGGCGATCTGCGCACTGCTGGTGGTCGCCCTCGGCGCGATCACCGCGGCGATGTTCGCCCTGACCAGGGGAGGTCGCTTCGATGACTAGGGTGCGCGGGAAAGCCGTCGCGGCCTACCTGCTGGCGTTCCTGGTGGTCGCGCCGCTGCTGTGGTTCCTGCTCAGCGCGTTCCGGCCGGAGTCGGAGCTCTACGACCTGGGCTGGCCGGGCGAGCTCACGCTGGACAACGTGATCTACGTGCTGACCGAGGTGCCGTTCCTGCGCTACCTCGCCAACAGCGCGTTCGTGGCCGTCACGGTCACCGTGATCGCCCTGTTCCTGCACTCGATGGCGGCCTACGCGCTGGCCCGGATGTCCTTCCGCGGCAGGGGACTGGCGTTCGCCTCGGTGGTGGCCACGCTGCTGATCTCGCTGCCGGTGATCCTGGTCCCGCTGTTCATCGTGGTGCGCGGCCTGGGCATGGTCGACACCTACGCGGGCCTGATCGTGCCCGGCCTGTTCAACGCCTTCGGCATCTTCCTGCTGCGCCAGTTCTACCTGGGCGTACCGCGCGAGCTGGAGGAAGCGGCGCGGCTGGACGGCTGCGGCCACTGGCGGATCTACTGGCACGTGATCCTCCCGCTGAGCCGCCCGATGCTGGCGGCCCTGGCGGTCCTGTTCTTCCTGGCGAACTGGAACTCGTTCCTCTGGCCGCTGGCGGTGGCCCAGGACGAATCCCTGCGAGTGGTCCAGGTCGGCATAGCCTCCCTGCAGGGCCAGTACGCCTCGAAGCAGCACTACGTGATCGCGGCGGCGGTCCTGGCGGCCCTCCCGACGATCCTGGTCTTCCTGCTGGGCCAGCGCTGGCTGGTCGCCTCCCTCAAGACGACCGGCCTGCGCTGACCCACCGCTCAGGCCGACTGCAGCTGGTTGGCCGCTCGGATCAGGCCGTCGAAGAGGTCGCGGATCACGACCAGCCAGGTGACGGCGTCCTTCAGCGCGTTGCCGAGGGCCTTCATCAGCTGGCCCGCGATCCGCACCACCTGGGCGATCTTGCTGGTCGCCTGCGCGACGACCAGCGGGGCCGCCGCGCCGACGGTGCAGGCGAGCTCGATCGCCCAGCTCACCAGGGAGCCCGCGATGGCCGACAGCAGGTCGCGGACCGCGGTGCGCACGCCGTTGACGACCTCCGCCATGCCCGTGGTCAGGCCCGCGATCGCGTGCGCGCCGCCCGCCGCTTCCTTGCACAGGCTGGCCAGCGTCTCGGCCTGCTTGCGGTAGGCCTCCGAGGCCTTGCCCTGCCAGTGCTCGGCGGTGCCCGCCGCCGCGCTCCGGTACTGGGTGCTGACCTCGGTCATCTGCTTCTCGACGTTGGTCCAGGACGCGGCGTAGCCCTTGACCATGTCCGGGTTGCCGGACAGCGCGTGCAGCGCGGCCCTGGCCGGCTCGATGTGCTCGAGCATCCAGGAGAACAGCTGGCCCGCGACGTAGGCGATCGGGTCGATGGCCGCGCCCGCCACGTCCAGCCCGAGCGCCACCATGCCGCTGACCGCGATCTTCCAGTCACCCTTGTCGACGCCTTCGGCGATCGCCCAGCCCGCCTCGAAGGCGGTCACGCCGGTCATGAACCCGGTGCCCGAATCCTGGCTCGGGGCGCCCATGTTCTCCAGCGGGTTGGCGTCCTGGAGGTAGTTGTTGCGGACGTCGGTGCTGTCCTCGATCAGCGGGTTGTCCGAGGACTCGTCGATGCCGAGCGCCATCAGCGGCCTCCCGAAACGATCGAAGCCGCCTCGTCGACCAGCTTGGTGAACGCCTCAGCGGCCTTCCGGTCGGCTTCCTCGATCACCGCGGCCGACTCCTCGAGGTCGCGGTTCATCCGGTGCAGCTGCTCGGCCGAGGTCTGCAGGAACTTGGCGCCGATCTCCTGCGGCGCCTTCAGCATCATGGCGAACGGCTGGCAGAACAGGCCGTAGGCGTCGTTGAGGTCGGCGAGCTGGGAACCGGCGTCGGCGGCGGTGTCGGCGTTGCCCGCCAGCCCCGCCACCTCCGCGGCGTGCGCGCGGACCTGGTCCACGTGCATGGTGAATCCGTCGGTCATCGTCGCCCCCTCACCGCATGAAGGACTGGTCGCCCCAGTCCTCGTCGTCGTCACCGGCCGACTTCGGATCGGCGGGCTCGGCAGCCGGGAAGCGGGACTCGTACTGGGCGATGATGTTGAGCGCGGGCGCGTCCTCACCCGGAACCGTGCTCTGCACCAGCTCGGTCACCTCGGAGCGCAGCTGCGCCTGCGCCTGCCGCATGCAGGTCATGAGGAGTTCCGAGACCCGAGCGGGATCCATGCCGCGGGTCTGCTCGTTGAGCCGGAGCTCGGTGGGCACCCCGTTGGAATCGACGGTCACCGCGACCGCTCCGTCCGGGGAGCTGGCGCGCGCAGTGGTGGCGTTCAGCCTGTCCTGCAGCTCGGTGTACTGCTGGGCGCGCTGCTCGAGGCCTTGCGCCCACTTCTCCAGCTCGTCCGCGGCTTTCAGCGGATCCTGGTTGATCATGCGTTCCTCCGGTCGATTCGGCGTTCAGCACGGTAATCGGAGGAATGCCGCAGATGGCGCGTATCTCGGAAAACGGCTTCCGAGACTTCATTCACACAAATTTCCCGACTCGGGTGGAACCGGCCATCACGCGGCCCGCTGCCAGCGCGCGACGCGACGCTCCAGCAGGGCCACCAGCAGGGCGGCGTCGTGCACCGGCACCATCCGCTCGCCCGCGGCGGTGGACAGCACCACCGCCGGGCCGGCCGGTGCGTGCAGCACGGTGCCGTCGGGCAGCGAGAGCCACGGTTGCGCGGTCGGCAGCACGATCGGCCGCGCTCCGCGCAGCTGGTGGAACGGCACCGGCACGTCCACCTGCGGACCGCCGTTGGCGCGGTGCCTGCGCGCCGTCCACTCGATCCGGTCCAGGCCGATCACCAGGCTACTGCTGACCAGGTCCGCCGAGTCCAGAGCGAACCTCGTGGCGATGCGCAGCCGCACGGGCATTGAACCGAGCTCGGGCACCAGCGGCTGCAGCATCGTGCGGTGGCCGCGGGCG
Source organism: Saccharopolyspora antimicrobica (assembly GCF_003635025.1). GTDB lineage: Bacteria > Actinomycetota > Actinomycetes > Mycobacteriales > Pseudonocardiaceae > Saccharopolyspora > Saccharopolyspora antimicrobica. The sequence goes on from NZ_RBXX01000002.1 coordinate 4,509,586, forward strand.
GCCAGCACGCAGCTCATCGCGACCAGCACCAGGCCCAGGGCGAACAGCACCCCGCCCAGGGCGCCGCCTGCCATGCCGGCCGACGGGATCAGTCCGACCAGGACGGTCGCACCACCGGCGGTGAAGGCGACTTTCAGCGCGCTCGACGGGTCCGCGCTGCCGCTGCGCACCAGCCAGCCGATCTGGATCGCGGCCAGCACCAGTGCACCGGCGGCGGGCAGCGCGGCCCAAGGACCGGTACCGGCGGCCATCGCGATCGCCGCCAGAGCTGCGCAGATACCGGTCAGCAGCAGGGGGAGCACAGCGAGCGCGAGGAGGAGCTGGGTTCGCCCGCGGCGCCAGCGCGGTGCCAACTGCGATTCGGGAGATGCGGTGCCTGACACGAGCTGAACCCTGACAGACCGGGCCGAACCGGACGGAACGAGGTCCGGCGGGTCGGTACTCTCGCGGTGTGCGGGCGTCGCGGTTGGTCTCGTTGTTGTGCTTGCTCCAGGTGCGGGGTTCGATGACCGGGCCGGAACTCGCTCGCGAGCTGGAGGTCTCGGAGCGCACCGTCGCGCGGGACGTGCTCGCGCTGGCCGAGGCCGGAGTGCCGGTCTACGCCGAGCGCGGGCGGGCCGGCGGGTACCGGCTGCTCGGCGGCTACCGCTCGAAGCTCACCGGGCTGCACCAGGCCGAAGCCGAAGCCCTGTTCCTGTCGGGAGTGCCCGCTGCGGCGGCTGAGATGGGGCTGGGGGAGGCCGTCGCGGCCGCGCAGCGCAAGGCGTCGGCCGCGCTGCCCGCGCCGTTCCGCGACGCTTCTGAGCGCGTGGGGCAGCGCTTCCACCTCGACGCGCCGCGCTGGTTCCGCGGCGCCGAAACGCCCGCGGTGCTCCCGGAACTGAGCCGCGCTGTGTGGTCGGACCTCAAGGTCGCGGCGTCCTACGCGCGCGATGACCAGGTGGTGCGGCGCGAGCTCGAACCGCACGGCCTGGTCCTCAAAGCCGGTGTCTGGTACGTCATCGCCCGCCGCGACCAGCGGTTCCTGAGCTACCGCGTGGACCGCTTCCGGACCGTCGAGGTGAGCGACGAGTCGTTCGAGCGGGACGCGGACTTCGACCTGGGCGCGTTCTGGGAGGAGAAGTCCGAGGAGTTCGCCCGCTCCCTGCTGCGCGAGACCGTCGAGATCCGGATCAGCCCGTCCGGTCTGCGCAAGCTGCGCGTGGCCGCGGATCCCGCGGGAGCGCAAGCGGCCGAAGCGGCGGCGGGCCAACCGGGCCCCGACGGCTGGGTGAGCACCCGGCTCCCGGTCGAATCCCTCGACGTCGCCTACGACCAGCTGCTCGCGCTCGGCCCGGAGGTCGAAGTCCTCGCCCCACCCCGGCTCCGCCGGCGCTTCGCCGTCGCCGCCCACCGCCTCACCGAGCTCTACTCCGGTGAAGGGCACCTTCGGGCAGGCGAGCTGCCCGAAGGTGCCGTCGGTCAGCGGTAGTCGTCGGGAGAACCCGGGTTGCCGGGCCACTCGACTTCCTGGATGTAGCGCCAGGCGTCCGGTTGCGAGCCGTCGGTGTCGGTGAAGCCGTAGGTCTTGGCCAGGAACCCGCTGGACAGCGACTGCGTGTTCCAGCGGGCCACGTCCGGATCGGCGGCCAGGGCGACGACCGCGCGGCCGATGTAGGCGGGCGATTCGGCGATCCCGAAGCCCTCCGGCGCGGTGGCGGATTCTCGCCAGTTCTCCTCGGTGACGCCGAAGTGCTCGAGCATCATCTCCGACCGCAGCCAGCCCGGCGTCAGCGAAACGGCGGTGCCGCCGAACTCCCGGAGCTCCTCGCCCTCCGCGCGCGCCAGCCGGTGCATGGACGTCTTCGCGATGTCGAAGAACGCACCGCAATCACTGCGGTAGTACTGCTCGTGCACCTCGGCGGTGCCGTCGGTGAGCTCCACGACCAGCCCGCCCGGCCGGCGGCTCAGCAGGCCCAGCGCGAAGTGCGCGGTGATCATGTGCGCCTCGATGCCGACCCGCAGCCGCTGCAGGCCCTTCTGCAGGTCGAGCTCCCAGATCAGCTTGTTCCAGTCCATCAGGTGCTCGCCGCCGAGGTCGTTGACCAGCACGTCCAGCCGGCCCTGCTCATCCTCGATCCGCCGGATCAGCTCGCGGACCTGGTCCGGGTCGGTGTGGTCGACCTGGACCGCGATGCCGGTGCCGCCCGCGGCGGTCACCAGCTCGGCAGTGTCCTCAATGGTCTCCGGCCGGTCGTAGTCGGAGCGCTGCGCCCGGGTGCTGCGCCCGGTCCCGTACACCGTCGCGCCCGCCGCTCCGAGCTCCACGGCGATGCCGCGCCCCGCTCCGCGGGTGGCTCCGGCGACCAGCGCGACCTTGCCGTGCAGTTGTCCTGTCATGCCTCGGGTTCCTCCTGGTTCACCAATCGGTCGAGCTCCGACCGTGACACCGAATCCGGACACCTCCGGTCGGGATTCCCGCGGCGCGTCCGGGTGTTTCCGACGCGGCATCGGGACCTCGGTGGCGGAATTCGAGATCAGCACTTCTGCCTGCCTCGACCGGGTGAGGCGGTGGCCAGGTACGGTGTCGGTGGTGATCGCGTCCGCGACGCGACCACCGCAAGGGGAGGAACGAACTGGGCTCGCTGCGACTCCGCCGGCGGACCCGCTGGGCAACGACGGAACCGGTCGATAGGAAAAGCGACGAGGTGCGCGGCGCAACACACCTGGTACGGATCCCGGCGTGGCTGCTGGACGCACCGACGTCGCCCCGCCTACGGTCCGGATCAGGCACGGGAACGGCCGCACGAGGCGAACCCGAGCCGTGGCGACCAGGGGGACCGGAATCGGCGGCGACCGGCCAGCGACCATCCCGGCGGTCGACGCAGAGAGCACTCCAGCCACGATCAGGAAGGCGGATCCGATGACGCCCCCGCACAACTATCTCGCGGTGATCAAGGTCGTCGGCATCGGTGGCGGCGGCGTCAATGCCGTGAACCGCATGATCGAGGTCGGGCTCAAGGGCGTCGAGTTCATCGCGGTGAACACCGACGCGCAGGCCCTGCTGATGTCCGATGCCGACGTCAAGCTCGACATCGGCCGCGAACTCACCCGCGGTCTCGGAGCAGGCGCCGCACCGGAGGTCGGCCACAAGGCGGCCGAGGACCACAAGGAAGAGATCGAGGAGGTCCTCAAGGGCGCCGACATGGTGTTCGTGACCGCCGGCGAGGGCGGCGGCACCGGCACCGGTGGCGCGCCCGTCGTCGCGTCGATCGCGCGCAAGCTCGGCGCGCTGACCATCGGCGTGGTCACCCGCCCGTTCACCTTCGAGGGCAAGCGGCGCGCCGCTCAGGCGGAGCAGGGCATCAAGGAGCTCCGCGACTGCTGCGACACGCTGATCGTCATCCCGAACGACCGGCTGCTGCAGCTCGGCGACATCGGCGTGAGCCTGATGGACGCCTTCCGCTCCGCCGACGAGGTGCTGCTCTCCGGTGTCCAGGGCATCACCGACCTGATCACCACCCCGGGTCTGATCAACCTCGACTTCGCCGACGTCAAGAGCGTCATGTCCGGTGCGGGCAGCGCGCTGATGGGCATCGGTTCGGCGAGCGGCGAGGGCAGAGCCGTGCAGGCCGCGCAGAAGGCGATCAACTCGCCGCTGCTGGAGGCGTCCATGGAGGGCGCGCACGGCGTTCTGCTGGCCATAGCGGGCGGTTCCGACCTCGGGCTGTTCGAGATCAACGAATCGGCGTCGCTGGTGCAGGAGTCCGCGCACCCCGAGGCCAACATCATCTTCGGTACGGTCATCGACGACTCGCTCGGCGACGAGGTCAGGGTGACGGTGATCGCCGCCGGGTTCGATTCCGGCACCCCGACGCACAAGAAGCTCGAACCGACCAAGGTCGGCGGCCGCACCGAGGACGCCGAGCCGGCGCCGAGCACCGAGAAGCCGGCCCAGCCGCAGGTCGTCGAATCCCGGGCGGAGCCGGTGCAGTCCACCCCGGTGGCCACGCCGCCGCCGGCCCCGGCTCCGACGCCGCAGGCGGAGCAGCCGGTCACCACCCCGGAGCCGACGCAGCAGGCCGCGCAGCCGACCCAGGCCCCGCAGCAGCCGGCGACCCCGCCGCAGCCGGAGCCGGAGCAGCCGGTGCGGCAGCGGCCCGACATCGGCCAGCGCTCCGGGCTGTTCGGCAGCGACGGTTCCGCGACCGGCCAGCAGAGCATCTCGGTGCCCACGCGGGGCACGGGCTACCCGACGCACGGCGGCTCCTCGACCCGCCCCGGCAGCGGCCTGACCAACCGCGCGGTGCCGGTCAACGACGACACCGACGACGACGTCGACATACCGCCGTTCATGCGCCGCTGAAGCCCGCAGCGGCGCCGCCGGCGAGCATCGCCGACAGCACAACCGAAAACAGGCGTGCGGCCCGGGCTGGAACCGGGGCCGGACGGACGCACCGCCCGGGGCGGTGGTGCATGGGCGAGAATCGACACCGGGAGCGGCACCGCTCCCGGTGTCGATTCATGTACGGGGAGGCTGACAGCAGTGCGGATCCGGCGCGTGATCACCACGCGGGAGGGCGGGAGTTCCCGGCCGCCGTTCGACTCGTTCAACCTCGGGGGCCGCGTCGGCGACGACCCGGCGGCGCTGGCCGCGAACCAGCGCAAGCTGGCCGAGGGCATCGGCCTGCCCGAGGACCGCCTGGTGTGGATGGAGCAGATTCACGGCCGC